>JBJKSW010000076.1:0-39169 GCA_046703525.1 Thermoplasmataceae archaeon | reverse complement strand
GGATAATATTCAGGGACATGTCTGGGAACCTTTTTGATTTCCCCGCAATCATTAATGACATGCCTGCCTACCTGTGCTGGAACACATCCGAGGATGATATAGGTCACTGGCACTATGTGGATGAGGGATATGCAGGAAGGAAGAAGCTGACGGGAAAGGAATCCATTCTGAGCTATCTCTGATCATGTCAGAAGAAAAAAGTTCTTATGACGCAACGGATGAAACCGACAGAGTGATCTCAACTGTCGTAAAAGCGGTGATTTTTGATTTGGACGGCACACTGGCTGAGTTCAGTTTCGACTGGGTTGCATCAAGAAATTCCATAATCTGGTGGCTTGGATCCAGGGGATATGAGACGGGTGGCCTTTCACCGGAAATGAGAACTCAGGAAATTTTTGACATAGCAGAGATGCAGGCCGGAGAAAACACAAATCTTCCTCCTTTTGCAGAAGTCAGGGCAGAGCTTGTGGAAATTGTGGAAAAGTTTGAGCTTGAGTCTGCAAAGAAGATCAGACTGATACCGGGAGTTGCTGGACTGCTGAAATCAATCAGGTCACGGAATAAGAGCATAGCAGTGGTTACAAACAACGGAAAGATTCCTGCTGACATTGCCCTGGAGAAATCAGGACTGAAAGAATGGATCGATGTTCTGGTCACAAGGGATGATGTGACTGTTCTGAAGCCTTATCCTGAAGGCATCCTGAAAGCACTGTCCATTATGGGGCTAGAGGCAGAGGATGCAGTATATGTCGGTGACACAGTGGAAGATGTGAGGGCAGCTAAAGCAGCAAACGTGAGATGCGTTGCAGTTTCCAACGGAAGGCACAGCCGGGATGTCTTTGGCCCGGAAAAGCCCGATTTCTTCATTGAAAAAACAACGGAGCTGGCTTCACTGATGTCCCTGGTCTGAAACAATGCTTTTGAGAAAAACTATATCGTGTCCTGATTATCATCTCTTGGATGGACATTAACCCCGGAGTGCTGAAGCAACTTCAGCTTAAAGAATTCAGGCCCGCTGAAGATGAAATCAGGATCGGGAACAACAGGATAAAAAGATACACCGGTGAATTCTGGACTTCCAGGCAGCGAAAGGGTAACTCCATCCACGAGATCTCATACAGGGCCTGCTACAAGGCTGAACTTCCCGGATTCTTCATAAAGAGAATGGCGACAAGGCATTCAATGCTGTTTGATCCATTTTCTGGTAGGGGAACAACCATCATTGAGGGCGCACTCAATGGAATAGCGGGCATTTCCATGGATGTGAATCCGCTGTCGGAAGTGCTGACATATCCAAGGATATACATACCGGAAGCAGGGCAAGTTGAAAAGCGGCTGGAATCAATATTCAGGGTTGTCGGGAAATACTCCCCTGAAATGGAACTTTCAATGTTCTTCCACAAAGAAACCGAGAAAGAAATACTGCACCTCAGGGAATATCTGGAAGAAAGAAAGGAGAACGGCTCTGAAGATGAAGTTGACAGATGGATAAGAATGGTGGCTACCAACAGGCTGACGGGCCATTCAAAAGGTTTCTTTTCTGTATATACGCTTCCTCCGAATCAGGCTGTTTCACCGAGGAGGCAGTCCGAGATAAATACGAGGCTCGGAATCAGGCCTGAGTACAGGAACACAAGGGAAATAATACTGAAGAAATCAATGAGCCTCCTCAGGCACATCACCCCTGAAATAAGGGAGAATCTCAAGAGAGCAAGAGCGAGAACAAGAGTAATCACAGCTGATTCACGGGAAATTCACAGTGCTGTGGAAGAAGGCAGCGTTGACCTGACAGTAACATCACCTCCGTTTCTGAACGTTGTGCAGTATTCTTCTGACAACTGGCTCAGGTGCTGGTTCAACCATATAGAGCTCGGCAGCGTGGAGAAGAACGTTTTCGTTTCGGGCAGTATAAGCGAGTGGTCAGGTTTTGTGTCCAGAGTTCTCAGGCAGATATACAGGGTGACTTCAAATGGCGGGCGCGTCGCCTTTGAGGTTGGTGAAGTCAGAGACAGGAAGGAAATCGTGTTTCTCGATGAACTTGTGGCCGGGATTGCCATTGAATGCGGTTTCGATGTTCCTGCAATAATGGTCAATGAACAGGTTTTCACGAAAACATCAAACATATGGGGTGTCAAGAACAGCCAGAAAGGCACGAACACTAACAGGATCGTCCTTATGGAGAAGCATGAGTGATGAAAAGCACTTTGGCGCATTCAACGGGAAAAGAAAGGCACTTTGCAGCAAAGGGCAAATTATTAACCGTTACTGACGCATCATGAACCGAATGGTCAGCCCAATTCTTAAATGGGCGGGTGGCAAGAGGCAGCTGGTGCCAGAACTCATGGCCCTTCTGCCGGAAAGCTGGAACGTATATTTCGAGCCTTTTGTAGGTGGCGGGGCAGTGCTTACGGCCCTTTATTCCGGCAACATGATAACAAGCGCATTTGTATCTGACATTAACACTGAGTTGATTAATTTCTACACTGTTGTCAGGGACAGTTTTGATGATTTCGTATCAATGCTGAAAGGGACGGAAAAGAAAAACAGCCGTCCTGAATATGACAGAATAAGAGCAGATTTCAACGGGATAAGGGGCAAGCCGGAAAAGGCCATTCAAAGGGCTGTCCTGTTTATGTACCTCAACAGGCATGGCTACAACGGGCTTTGGAGAGTTAACCGCAAGGGAGAATACAACGTTCCGTTCGGCCGTTATGAAAATCCGTCCTATCCTGATCTGCAGAAACTTGAGTCCTTCAGTTCGATGCTTGCAGATTTGAAACTGGTTAACTCAGACTTCAGAAAAGCAGTCACGGGAGCAGGAAAACACGACCTCGTATATTTTGATCCACCGTATATGCCTGAATCCTCTACCGCTTATTTCACGGACTACACAGAACTTGGGTTCAGCCCCGGGGACCAGGAGGATCTGGCAAACGTTTGCAGAGAATTGAACTCAAAAGGGGCCAGATTCATACTGAGCAATTCAGACACGCCTGCCATAAGGAAACTCTACGAAGGGTTCAATGTGAGAACTGTTTCGGTAAACAGGGCAATCAACAGCCGTGGCGACAGGAGAAAAGGCCAGAAAGAGATTATTGTAACCAATTACTGACATCTTTTCAGATCCATCTCACAGAGAGCCATAATTCTCCGGAATTCAGTCTTCTTTCCGCATGAAGAGGAATCCCCCGTATGACGCAATCCAGAAGAGGTCAGGGTAGGCAATCATCCGCTCCATGCCGCCTTTCCCGAGGCCCAGGAATATGTCCAGCGCATACAGAATCAGCGCAACGAGGGATATAGAGCCCATAACCGCATACGGAACCGTTATTGCTTTCCTCTCCCGCACAAGAACAAAATACGCAGCCAGTGATGAGAACAGGAAAACAACCAGCGAGAAGATTGTGTGAAAATACTTCACCGTTTCAGGAAATATGCCGACTCCTGCTGCACCTATTCCGGCGAGAAATACGGTCACCATTATGCCCTTTGAGTGTTTTCTGAGCAGATAAGCGGATATTGCAGATATTATGCCAAGAATTATGATTGAAGTGTTGAACAGCAGGGCAGTGGACCCTACGCCAAGATCGCTGATGTAATTGTTGCTCACACTGTATCCCGGATATATTGATTCGGCTACAAGCATTGACAGAAAAAACTGGGATGCACCTGCAAAAAGGAGTATTCCAGCCGCTCTAAGTTCCTTCTCTTTTTCCATGAACCTTATAGGACACGTTATAGATTAAGTTTATTTCAGCGCCTCTTCTGAGTGTTTTTCCTGTGTTCCTTTATTACCACGTTGAAAACTATGAGGTACACGACTCCAAACATAACCAGTGCGGGCAGTATGCCTACGTCAAGGTATGGGGCGGATCCAAGGACAAACAGGGTCACGAGTGTTACGCCAACTGACAGGAAGCCTATGAGTGCAATTGATGTTGCATAAGAATTGAGTGATGCTTCTATCTCTTCCTGATCATAACCTGCTTCTTTCAGGGATGATTCATAAAACCGGTTGTGCACATGAACGGAGAGCAGTATAGTGCCGAATTCGCCGAATAAGGCTGAGAATCCTGCCAGTGAGAGGGAGCCTCCAGCCAGGATTGGAGAGAGCCGTATGAGCCTCACAATATAACCGGAGCTCAGTATTAGCGCTGCAAGGAAGATTGATATTGGAAGGAAAATGATCGCATTGCTGTCTTTCCTGTTCCTGCTGGAAAGCATGGAAAATGCAGTTCCCGCAACAATGACGAGTGCAAATGCATAGGACAGGTAGCCGGTGCTGAGGAGCATCACAATTGCAGCCATCTGAATAACCAGAACGAAACCTGTTATGCCATATACGGGCCTCAAATCTTTTCACCTCAGATAATTTGCAAGCAGCCCGACTACGCTGCCAAGCTTCTCCTCCATTGGATCCCATGTGACTATTTTTGCATTTCTTGGGAGTTGTCCGTAAATCCTGCTGACAGACTTCCTCATTACCTGGCTGCCAAAAAGCCTGGCCACCTCAGAGTTCTTGTAGCTGGCTATCGCTCCGTATGGAAGAATGTCAAGTATGTAAGAATATCCTGATTTTCTTGATATCGCCCTGATGAAGAAATTTACTATGGTCGAATTGTAAGAAGAGAGGCTTGTCACGAAAAGGACGTTAGCGGCAGTATTGCTGAGCGTGTGGTAAAACCCTTTTCCCGGGTCAATGACGGTCATCATGCTCTCAAGAGGTTCTCCGACGATCAGTGTCCTCTTTATCCTCTGGAAATTCTCAATGTCAGTTGCCGGCTGAACGTATCCGCGCTGTGAGCTGTACTTCTGTCCGTACCAGAAACCAGTATTCACGCTCCTTTCAAGGAGCAGCCTTGACAACGAAAGTATGAGCCTTATCCCGGACTCAAAAGGATTGACTTCAAGCGTCCCCTTTTTCATGTATGCATTTCTGTCCAGCACCAGAAGTGAAGTTGAAAGGCCTTCCTTTTCGTACCTGTTAACCATCAGTGAACGGCCGTCAGCCATTCTTGCTGTCGCCTTCCAGTTCACAGTCTTGAGCGGGTCTCCATGGCTATAACTCCTTATTGAGTCAAACTCGGTTGAGGGAGGGCCTATTCTCGCAGAAGCGGCCCTTGGCCTGTACCTCCTGGAATATGTTTTCACAGCCCTGCGCCGCATTATCTCCACTCTTGGAAGAATTTCGATGGTGCTCTCAACGGTGAATTTCTTTGATTGTTTTCTGAAATCTCCCGCTGATGCGTATGAGGAGTACCTGAAGCTGCTCAGGGAAAATGTTCCGCGCCTCATTGACCTCAGCTTCATTTCAAACTTGAAGACGTCTGATTTTCGTTTCTTGTAAAAAACGTGTACGTTGTTGCCGTCCCTTATGTCAAACTGGTCTGGAAGCTTGAGCTCAAGATTCATGATCCCGGATTTTCCCTTCAGGTAAACACTGCAGGTGAGGTCAAATTCCTCTCCGACCCAGCCTCTTTCCGGCATGTCAATGCTGACACGCGTTACCTCGCTCGGCTTCCGGTCAAAAATGAAGAGGGCAAAAACCACTGGAAATACTATTGCTGAAGCAAGGTAAATATCAGCGGACACAGCCGCTACTATCACCGTTCCAATTGTCAGGAAAAGGACCCTTAGCAGATCAACGCTCCAGCCTTTGAACATCAGGATTCACTTCTTTACTGAAAGCTTATCCAGATAGTCTTTCAGTATTGTCCTGTTGTCCACTTCTTCCATTGTGAGTTCGGGCTTGAGCACAAGGCGGTGCGAAAGAGTGTCTGCGGCCACTGACTTCACATCATCGGGAACAACGAAATCCCTTCCGTTCACGTATGCATAACCCCTTGCCATCCTCAGAAGCGATATTATTCCACGCGGGCTGGGGCCTGCAACCACCCTGTCATCACTCCTTATTTCAGTAAAAGATGCGATATAATCCAGAACCTCGTCGCTCACTGTTATCTGCGTCTCAACCTTCTTCTGGACTGCCAGAAGGTTCTCGGGAGAAGATCTCACCTGCGCTTCTGAACTAGGATCGTCGCTTTTCCAGGATAGCCTGCGCTTCAGGAGGTTCTTCTCATCTTCCGGATATCCTATTGAAGACTGAATCATGAAACGGTCAAGCTGGGCTTCCGGAAGCGGGTATGTGCCCTCGAACTCGACCGGATTCTGTGTTGCAATGACAATAAACGGCCTTGGAAGAAGGATTGTTTCCCCCTCAAGGGTTACCTGCTTCTCCTCCATGGCTTCCAGCAGGGCAGCCTGTGTTTTCGGAGGAGCCCTGTTTATTTCATCTGCCAGTATGAGGTTTGCAAATATTGGTCCCTTCTCAATTTCAAAAGTTGAAGTTGCCTGTTTCCAGATTTTTGTTCCTATTATGTCGCTTGGCAGGAGATCAGGTGTGAACTGGATTCTCCTGTAGGATATGCCAAGCACATGAGAAAGCAGCTTGGCGAGGAATGTTTTCCCCGTGCCGGGAAAATCCTGCAGAAGAACGTGGCCAGAGGAAATTACTGCAGACAGAATCTTCTGAAGGACCTCAATGTCCCCCAGGAAGTATCTGGAAACTTCGTCTGTGATCTCCTTCATTTCAGGCTGTCTGCTGCCGGTATCCTCGGCAACCTCTGTGTCAACCACTATGAACCAGCTCCTTTCGGGCTGATGTGCGAGACTATTTCGTTTACAATCTGGTTCCGCACCCTGACCTCGCGTTCAAGCCTGGACCTTATGGCAAAAGACTTGAATATTAGGGGATCGGGCATTTTATAAGATATCAGAGACCTCAACATGTCATTGCACTCCTCAACACTGTAACCGCTATTTGTTAATATCATTGTCAATGTTATCAGCAACTTCTCCTTGTCGCCCCTTCCAGTGAATTCACCGACAGCGCCCATAACTGAATCTATGGATGAATCGGGAAGAAGTACTTCCTTGTAATTGTGCCTGGAATAGATGTCTTCAGATGTCTTCCAGATCTTTGAGGCAGTGGAAGAATACGTTTTCCAGGCAATTCTCAGTATTGCAAGAATTGCAAGCACCAGGAAGACCAGTATAATGTAGTTGTTAAGGTAAGACGGCTTTGGAAAAACATACAGGGCCAGCAGGATTCCAAGGAACAGGGACAGAGAGATGTACCTGTCGCTAGTGCGTGCAAAGTATCGCCCCATTGTGGCTGTGAACTCACCCCTGGAAGACATCAGGACAGGCGTGAAGCTGAACACAACAGTTGTGATGATGACGGGTATAAAGAAATAGGAGAAAGGCACGGTAGGGCCGTAGGCGAGAGATGCGAAGAAGATTGAAACTATGAAAAGAGACCTTGAGAGCCTTGTGAGGGTCAGCCCGCCATAATACGTAACGCCATCGGCCATCATCCGTGAAGCAAAGCCGGCCCATACCAGGGATTCCTCAAGAAGAAATAGAGGAAAAATGAACACAGATTCACCGGCAGTAAGCATGCCTGGGAGCAAAAAGAAGTTAAAGAGGAAAAAGAACGCCGTCCAGAAACCAATGATTCCTGCAATTCCCGCTGCCAGCTTCTTGCCGTATACGTGAAGAATTGATCCGATCAGGACAAGAAAAAGTGTGTAAGAGAGTGTGAGAAAAACGCCCTGAATGAACATTAGGAAAGTGTTTCCTGCACTGATCATGTTCCCGAGCAGGAAAAGTAGAAAAATTACAACTGAAAATCCGATTACCCTGCCTGCTACTTTTCTGCCTTCGTTTGCCATGATTTCAACTTCCGCACTCTGCCATTTTTGGTTCAGTGAATGTATCCCTGATGCCGTACAGAAAATTCTGGAAATCCTCAAGCGCTGTTTCTTTCAGCCCATAGAATGCTCTCTCATAGATTTCTATCAAATCTGCAAATTTCCTCCTGTCTTTTATTATGCCCTCTGTTTCCAGAAGCCGGGATATCTCCCTGATTGTCTTTGGCTCTCCTTCAATTGTGGTTCCGCTGAGAAGGTTTATTCTAAGCAGGAGTGACATCTCCTCTCTCACAACTACGCCCCTTACGTTTTTCGTTTCTGCTTCTTCTTCATTGCTTGCTGTCAGTGTATTGCATCCCTTGCTGAGCCTCACATTATAGATGGATTTGCCAGAGTCATTAATGTTACCGTTGTCAATCTCCAATGTTGCAGGCCTGCTCAGTTCGACTGGCATATCTGAGTCTACAGGATAAACGAGAGGCAGATCGCCCGGGATTCCCGGATTTATCAGATCTGATTCGCCCTTCCATCCTTTGAACGGCTTTACCCTGAATACCTGTGCATCGCGGGAATTGCTGTTCTGAACTTCAGGATCAAATTGCAGTACCTGTTCTTCCAGCAGTTGCTGTGCACTGTCACTTTTTTCCCTCTTTCTGTAATTCGCAACAGAGAGGCTTGCAATTACGGCAACAAGAACCACCATTACCGCGATTATTATGTATACAACTATAGGGGGTAGCTTGAATGTATTGACAGGGGTCTTTCCATTTCCGTTTGAATTCCCTGATGTGCCGGTGGAGTGCGACTGACTGCTGCCGGATTTGCCTCCGAATAAATTACCAAAAGACGGTAGGCTGAAATTGAAAAATGCAGGAAAAGCCGGTAGTGTGAAGTTGAAAAGGGACAGGTTAAAGGACAGTCTGCTAAGATTCAGGTCTGGGAATTTGAAATTTCCGAAAAGGAAACCCCTGGAGAGGTTGTTTGTTCCAATCCCTGATGGTCCAGTTAAATTACCCAGCTTGTTTCCAGTGTTGCCGGTGCTTCCGATATTGTCTGTCTTGCCGTTTGACAGCTGAGGAACTGTGTTTATGGAAGACACAAGAACCCATGTGACAATGACAAGAGCCACGATGGAAACGAGAACTGCCTTGGAAACCATCTTTGTAAGAAATTGTAACGCGATTATTTAAGCATAACTGAATAGCTGAACCAGTTTTTTCATATGTTAACATGTGACGTTAAGGAGGATCTTCAGTGTATATCAAGTGGGCTCTTCACCTTAGTGTGCCGTTATTCCCAACAAAAATAATCAACAACCAACCGATCTCGTTTTATGAGCGAGCGCTTTGTGATCATTAATTTCAAGCATTATGAGAACGCAACTGGACCTGGTTCCAGTAAACTGCTTCAGCAACTTGCCTCATCCAGCATACCAGACGGGACCAGAGTCATGTGCGCAATGAACATACCGGACATAATCGCAAACCGAAGCAAAGGATCTTTCCAGTTGATATCTCAGCACGTAGATGAGATTGGATATGGCCCTTATACAGGAAAATTGTCAATGGAATACCTTCTGGATCAAGGCATCACAACTAGCCTGCTGAACCATTCGGAATACAGGGTTCAGCCTGAAAAGATAGAAAAGACTATAGAAAAGTCAAATTCGGCTGGATTTGACATAGTGCTCTGCGTGGAAAACGAAAGAGAAGCGGAAAGATATGCGAAACTTAACCCTGCATTTATTGCCTATGAACCTCCTGAGCTTATTGGCGGCGATATATCGGTTTCAACATCAAAACCTGAAATCGTAGGGGCAGTTGTGGACATATGCGAGAAGTACGGTGTCAAAGCTCTGGTGGGAGCAGGGGTTAAGAATTCAAAGGACTTCACAAAGTCGATGGAGCTTGGGGCCAAAGGAGTGCTCCTTGCTTCAGGAATAGTGAAATCCAACGACCCGTCTGCCTCGTTAACTTCATTAATAAATAGTCAATCCCCTGACTAAAATGGCAAGAGACAAGGAAGAGGAATTGCTGGACTTACCGGAATTTGATGAGAAGGAATTCATCAGGTCGGAAAAGAACAGGGCGAAGGCTGTTGTCACTTTCTTCCTTATTGGAGCCGGCATGGGCCTGCTTGCCGGATATCTCTATGACATCCACCTCTGGTATTTTGCAGTTCTCCTGCTTTTTGTCTTTATAGTTTTCATCAGATTCATTATGCAGGCCCTTAAACTCGAGGTTCCAAAGACAAACGGACAGAAATTCTTTCTCTTCATGGAATATTTTCTTGCTTTCATTATTTTCTGGGTTTTGTTCCTGAACCCGCCATTCTCAGTGGTATCCGGTCCGCAGATTTCGAATATCCAGGTGCAGGGTACGGGAGGAACATGGGAAAGTGCCTCTGCACTGACTAACAATTTCTATTCTTATACGCCAGGAAATAACAGTTACAGGGCATACATCTACTTCGTTTATCCAATTGAATCAATCCAGGTAAATGAACTCCTCTATGCAAGCCTCACCAGTACCTCCACTTTGCGGCAGGATCAAAATATTTCGTATCATTATGTGGGAAACGAGATTTATTTCAACATAACAAGCGGATTTCAGCCTGTTCAGGGCAGATATCTCGTATTCCAGATCTTGACGTACGCGCATGGCCAACAGCACACATTCACTCTCAAGCTCACACTGCCGTCGCTTTCACTATCCGGCTCCTATTATTATAAAGCTCAGGCATTACCTTTGACCAGAGCAGGTGTAGTGTAGACTGGTCCAGCACGGAAGCCTTCCAAGCTTTCGACCCGGGTTCGAATCCCGGCACCTGCATCTATATGGAAGTCCGCTCAGACAAAGCTGCTCAAAGATAGAGAACTTCTCAATAAACAGGATTCATGATTATGATGCGTGCACTATTTGCTTTACGATATTTGTATAACCTGACTCTTGTTCGTATTCTTATGAAACAGGGCACAACTCTAATGATTTTATTATAGGCCGGGCTTTTCCATTACTATTGACATCTATTATTAGACTGGAGGTTCAGATTTGCGATGAAGGAACATGAAACAATAGAACAATTCATCAGAAAAAGAATGCTTGAGACAAGAATACCCGGTCTGGCAATATCTTACAGGGGGCAAAATGGAGAATCAAAAGAAGAAGCGTTTGGATTCAGTGATCTGAACCTTGGATCACCCGTAACGGCAAAGACTTGCTTTGCGTTAGGGTCGCTGACCAAAGCCTTTACTTCAATCTCAATTCTCAAGCTCAGAGAAGCAGGTAAACTGGAACTTGACAGGAGTGTATCGCATTACATCGAACAACTTGAAGGCACCTGTTTTGAAAAAGTGAATATCCATCATCTTCTTACTCACACTTCTGGAATAGCGACCCTCGGCAGTGCAGAAAGAAGCCTGCTGAGGCAGATGAGCCCCGGTAGCGAGGCACAAGAAAGGCAAACCGGCGAAGCTGATTCATTTTATGAGACGCTCAGACACGCTGGAGAATGGACAATTGCACCTCCAGGAAGTGAGTTCTGCTACCTGAACGAAGGGTACACGCTTCTTCATAACATTGTGGAGGAAGTATCCGGCTTATCGTATGAAGAATACGTGGAGAAAAACATTTTCGAGCCACTGGGAATGAGAGACACATTCTTTCTGGGAAGAGTTGACAGGAGCAGACACGAGATAGCTACACCCTATTCCACAGTATCCAGCAGCATACCCGTACCTGTTGAGCCGGTGGGAGGCACACCAGGAAGCGGAAGCATCTACAGCAACGTTGTTGATATGGGTAAATTCATAGAAATGCTGATCAACAGAGGGACGTTAAAGGGTACAACCATACTTGAAGCTGAAGACGTGGAAAGAATGGAAGAACTGCATGCGGAAGTTCATAGCACTGAAATAGGCCCTAATGGCCCGAAAATATCCGGGAACCTGGGATACGGGTATGCCCTGAATGTAGACAGAGACTTCTTCGGAAAGAAGCTGTTGAGCCATTATGGCTCTGTATTCGTCTATACCTCGTACATGGGGTACGTTCCTGAGTTAGGGACATTCACGGTTATCATGTGCAATACCACAGGATATCCGCTTGGAGTAATTGGGAAATTTGCCCTGTCAATGCTGACTGGAAATGACCCGTCAGATTTGACTTTCCTGAGAAACAATGAAATTACAGGGGGGCTGTGCGGGCAGTATGAGTCGTACCTCGGTACAATTTCTGTAGAAGTCTCACATGAAGATAATTTCCTGCGGCTGAAACCAAACTATTCCAGCACTTCTGTACTGCTGATCCCTGAACTGATCAGCGAAGATAAAGCAGTATTCTACGCTTTGCAGGGTTCAATCAGAGTTTACGCTTACTTCACCGTCAGGGAGAGAAAAGGAATAGAAGTCAATTATTCAAGCCAGAGGCTTAAAAGAAGGGAATAAAAACTGAACCCGGTCCTGGTGATTTCCCCCGTCTCAGGATTTCCGCACAGATGCGATAAGTTATTTTTAAACTCCATGATTCCCAGTTGGGCTGTTGATCATGATAAATGTTGATGGAAAATCCTTGAGGATTCTGGACGTTTTCAGCGTTGCAGAACATTATGAGAAAGTCTCGCTTGACAATAATGCAGCTGAAGAAATTGCGCGAAACAGAAAGGTACTGGAAAAAAAACTTGAGGCTGGAGAGAAGCTCTACGGGATTAACACAGGTTTTGGCAAATTCTTCAACGTTGGAATAGACAGGAAAGACATGCTTGATCTGCAGAACAACCTCATAAGAAGCCATGCTTCCGGTGTTGGAGAACCCTTTTCGGCAGAACACGTGAGGGCCATGATGCTTGTCAGGGCAAACAGCTTGAGCAAGGGGTTTTCTGGAATAAGGCCTGTGGTCGTTCAGACAGTTATTGATTCTCTTAACGGCAAGATTCATCCATTTGTCCCAAGCATAGGATCTGTTGGCGCATCCGGAGATCTTGCTCCACTCGCGCATATTGCACTCTCTCTAATGGGTGAGGGGAGGGTTCTTGGCCAGAAAGAAAATGAAAATTCTTCCGCACTTATGTCAGAGAAGGGAATCAAGCAAATATCATTCAGGGAGAAGGAGGGAGTTGCATTTATCAACGGCACTTCAACGATAAGCGGAATACTCAGTTACGAACTCTACAGGAGTTACAGGCTGTTTAATGCAGCTCTGGTTGCTTCTCTTCTCTCATTCACTGCCCTGATGGGTAACCTTGATGCGTTCAGCGAATGGGCCATCAGAACAAGGCCGCACCCGGGGCAGGTATTCGTTTCGGAAAAATTCAATGAGCTCATGAAAGGTTCTACGTTTATGGCAAGAAACCTCCAGGATCCATACAGCCTCAGATGCATTCCGCAGGTTTACGGTGCAGTACTCGACACCATGGATCACGCGAGAGAAGTTGTGGAACGCGAGATCAATTCGGTTACAGACAATCCCATTGTTTCTGAAGAGGGAGTCGTATCCGCAGGGAACTTCCATGGAGAGCCGGTAGCTCTTGTTACCGACTTCCTGGCCATAGCGCTTACGGATCTTGGCAATATTATGGAGAGAAGAGTGGCCAGAATGGTTGATTCAGACTTGAGCGGCCTTCCAGCTTTCCTGACTGAAAAGGAGGGCCTGCAGTCTGGTTACATGATTCCGCAGTATACGGCGGCAGCGCTCTGCAACATGAACAAGGTTCTTTCAACGCCTGCATCTGCTGACTCCATTCCAACGTCTGCGAATCAGGAGGATCATGTGAGCATGGGTGTCACTTCTGCAAACAAGCTTTCGAAAGTTCTACAGAATCTCTATGAAATAGTGTCAATTGAACTTCTTCTCGGAGCACAGGCACTTGACATGTCAGAAGCAAAACCATCCGAATCTATTGGGAAGATTCATTCACTCCTGAGAGGGATTGTGCCGCATCTGGATGCAGACAGGCCGCCTTACAGGGACATAAGTGTTATCAGGGATTCGCTCTTGAGTGGAGAACTGGGAAAGCATTCAGACCGGCTCATAGAGAGTTACCGCTGAAGAACCACTTTAAATCTTAAATACAATCAAGAGCTGTTTGGATATGCAGAAAGCCAGGGCGGCAAGAATTGTCAGCTTTGTCGGGCTGGCAGTGATTATAGCTGAACTTGTATTTCTTATGTATTCAACTTTTGAGGCTGCAGCGCAGCGCAACAGTCTTACAGGAATGAATAATTTCTACCATTTCTTCATAAGTTCACTGGATTACTTCTATGTTCTGATGTTTGTCGGGTTTGCGCTGATAATCGGTGGAGGAATCTATGTGAACAGGTCAATGAAAGGCGCCGTTGGAAAGGTTTTCAGGATAGAGAGACTTCAGGGCACCAATTCAGGCTACTCCCATTACGATGGAATCAGGTTCAGGATCACTTCATCTGATGAACTGGCAGAAGGAGACTTTGTGAAGATCACTGGAACATCATCCACATATGCAGGAAGGGCACGAATCATCCTGTACCTCGGAAAGAAGCTTTCCCAGGACGATCCTGACTACCCTAAAGAAGAACAGTTCAGCACTACTGTGATCTGAAGAATTCTTGAGGCCTGCAGAAAAAACTGATGGGTCTCATCAACTTTTTATACGGACCTGGATTTCTGTGCCGATGCAGGAAGCTGGAGCGCACAAAATAAAGATCGAAAAGGGAAGGAAATTCTCAGATGCCGTAAAAGATCCAAGGGCGATTGCTGCAGAAATGAATGGAAAACTGTACGACCTGGACACGAACTCGCCTGCAGACGGAGAGTTCGTAGCGATAACTGCATCAACTGAAGAGGGCATCAGGGTATTGAGGCATTCTGCCGCACATCTGCTTGCACAGGCCGTTGTTTCTCTTCATCCGGAAGCTCTGCTTAATGCCGGGCCGCCGACAGAGGATGGTTTTTATTATGATATTTTCATGGAACCGGTTTCAGCGGAAGAGCTTCAGAAAATAGAAGAAAAAATGGCGGAAATAGTAAGGGAAAATTTGAAAATAACAAGAGAGGAATATGACAGGGATACTCTTCTGAAGATGTTCTCCACGAACAAATTCAAACTGGACAAGATAATGGACAATGTGCCGGAAGGCGAGAGGTCTTCTGTTTACAGGCAGGGGGATTTTGTCGATTTCTGCACCGGCCCTCACGTGCCTTCCACTTCTCACCTGAAGGCTGTCAAGCTTCTCAACGTTGCATCTACAAACTATAAGGGAGATCCCTCAAGGGAGAAAATGGTAAGAATTTACGGAACAGCTTTTCAGGATGAAAAGTCACTTAAATCCCATCTTCTCCTGAGAGAGGAAGCGCTTAAGAGGGACCACAGGAAGATCGGCCAGGAGATGGATCTTTTCATTTTCAATTCAGAACGGGCACCTGGATTTCCTTTCTACACACCAAATGGAACTTCCATAAGGAATGCGCTCATAGAATACATGAGGGAGCTCAACAGGAAATACGGATGGTCTGAAGTTTCCACTCCTCATCTGTACAGGGATACAATGTGGAAGCAGTCCGGGCACTATGCAAAGTACAGGGACAGCATGTACATATTTGACATGGAGGATGGGTCTGGGTATGCCATTAAGCCCATGAACTGCCCGGGGCATGTTACAATCTTCGAGAGGGATGCACACAGTTTCAGGGACCTTCCAGTAAGATATTCTGAGCCTGGAACAGTCTACAGATACGAGAAATCAGGCGAGGTGGGGGGGCTGACAAGGCCGAGGATGTTCACTATAGACGATGGCCATGCTTTCGTTGCAGAAGAACAGCTTGTTGATGAACTCAGAAGCATCCTCAACATGGTAACTGAAAGCTTCAGCGGAATATTCGGAGATGTGGAACTCACGTTTGAGCTCAGCGTCATGGACAAGAACAACCTGGACAACTACCTGATCACGCATCGCTGCCTTAACTGTTCAACTGAAATAGAAGCAAGGAAATCAGCTGTGGAAGAGGTTGTATGCCCGAAGTGCGGTTCAAAGGATTTCAAGGAGGACCTCAGCAAATGGGACTCGGCAACAGATGCACTCTCAAGCGCACTGGGCAGCCTCGGTATACAGTACAGGACATTCGAGGGTGAAGCGGCCTTTTACGGCCCGAAAATAGACGTTCACCTCAGGGATGCCCTTGGCCGTTCATGGCAGCTTTCAACTGTGCAGGTTGATTTCAACCTTCCACTCAGGTTCGACCTCCTTTATGTTGATTCAGGAGGGGAAAAGAAACACGTAGTGATGGTGCACAGGGCAATATACGGGAGTTATGAGAGGCTCATGGCTATTCTGATAGAGAATTCAGCAGGCAAGCTCCCTACGTGGCTGTCGCCTATGCAGGTTTACATAACGCCTGTCAGCGACAGATTCAATGACTATTCGGAAAAAATACTTGAAAGGCTGAACAGTGAAGGCATCAGGTGCTACCTGGATTACAGCAAGGAAACGATCAGCAAGAAGATCAAGCTCATAAGGCCGAGACGCCCCTCCTATATTCTCGTCATAGGGGAAAAGGAATCAGGCTCCGGAACAGTCACTGTGAGAAACAGGAAGTCGCAGCAGAAGGAAATGGGCCTGGATGAATTTATTCAGAACATCAGGAAAGAAATAGAAAACAGGTATCCGGCACAGCCGGATTTCTAAGATTTGCTCTTCGGGGCAGGTGCTTCTTTTCTGTATTCTCTTATTGCTTCTGTTATGAGGGGCAGTGCCTTGTAGAGATCAGCATTTATGAAATAATCTGAGTATTTCACGATCTCAGCCGCGGGATCCGTATTTATTGAAATGATGGTCTCGGAGTTCTTCATTCCGACAATGTGCTGTATCTTGCCTGAAATGCCAGCTGCAACGTAGAGTTTTGCCCTCACTGTCTGGCCTGTCTGGCCCACCTGATGTTCATACGGAATCCATCCAAGGTCCACAACTGGTCTTGAAGCTCCAACCTCACCCCTGAGTTCTGTTGCCAGATCCTCAATGAGCTTGAAGCCGTCTTTCCCGCCGAGCCCGAGCCCGCCTGATACTATGATCTTCTTTGCCGTGAGGTCCAGCTTCTCCTTTGGTCTCCTTTCAAGAACCTTGTGTTCGAGGTGTTTAGGGTCGAGTTTCACTTTTTTAAGTTTTATCTCGCTCCTGTGTTTCTCATCCCTCTCCGGCATCGGATAGCTTCCGGGCCTGGAAGTGATTGTCTGTGGCCTGTGTTTCCTGCAGAGAATCTGGTCGATGGTCTTGTCCCCGAAAGACGGCCTCCACGCAATAAGGAGTTTCTCCTTTGGCTCTATGTCCAGTTCCACGCAGTCTGCAGCCACTCCCGTTTTTGTCCTGATCGCTATTCTTGAAACAATGTCCCTGCCTTCTCTTGTGCCTGAGATCAGCAGTATGTTTGGCTTATACTCCTCGATGTAAGTGCTCACTATGTCAGAATACGGAACACTCCTGAAGTCCTTCAGATCGGGCGATTCGGCTCCCAGAAATATGTCACAGCCGTATTTTTCGGCTTCAGCAGCTATGCCTGACAGGTCTTCGCCCAGTGATACACCTATGACCTTCTCGTTCACCTTTCCGGCAAGCATCCTGGCCATTCCGAGCATCTCGAGTGATCCTCTCACTATGGAGCCGTTCTTGTGCTCCACATAGACGAGCACGTTTGAATACTCCTCCAGGTGTTCCGGCGGAACGCAGTTAATCAGCTCTCCCATTTATTCACCATCTCCATTGGATATCAGGCCATTCTCAGCAAGTTCCTTCACCATTTCAGGAATCTGTTCAAGCGTGATCTTCCTGGATTCCCTCTTCTTTTCCTGCGGTATTTTGAGTGCACCCACAATGGTAGGCGAACCCCTTATCCCTATCCACTCGGGAGGCAGTTCAAGGGTGTCGTGGTCCCATTTCTCTATGCCTTTCCTCATGGCATCAATTTTCATCCTCAGTGTTGCCCTTCTTGGCACGTTTGCATTCATGAGGACAGTAGTAAGGACCGGAAACGGGGTCTCAACGACTTCTATTGCATCCTCCAGCTCCCTTTCCGCATGGAATTTTCCGTCCACGACATCGGCTGTCGTGATGTAAGTGACCTGGTTTATGTCAAGGAATTCAGCAACGCCCGGCCCTACGTGCCCGGTTCCAGAGTCTGTAGTGCTCTCTCCTGCGAGTATGAGATCGAACTTCCCTATCTTGCGGACTGCAGCGGCAAGGGTGAGTGATGTGGCGTAGGTATCGGCGGCCGCGAAAGCCCTGTCTGTCACAAGTATTCCTTTGTCTGCACCTCTGCCCATGCACTCTATCAGTGCAGCCTCGGCCTGGGGCGGACCCATTGTCAGTACGGTGATCTCTGCGTCCGTCTGCTCCTTTATGTGAAGCGCCACTTCGAGGGCATTTTCATCGGCAGGGTTGATAATGCCTCTTGCCATCGATCTGTTGAGTGTAAACTTCACCGGATCAATGAATATTTCCTCAGCGTCAGGCACCTGTTTTATCATAAGTATGATCTTCAGACCCATTTTTTCACCCCAGCTTGTATTTTATGCCATGACCACCCTTCGGGTTTGTCCAGCTGACACTTCCATGAGAACAGGCAAAGAAGCAAGTCCCACATTCCACGCAGTCCTCGTACTTGAAATTTATCTTGTTGTCAATAACAGTGTAACACTTTGCCGGGCACGCAAATGTGCAGAACCTGTCCGGGCAGTCGTCGCAGATATTCGGGTCAATAGTGATGTGTGCATAACTCTTGTCTGTCTTGTAGTTCAGAACCGACAGTTTCTCCTCTATCTCCATTATTACATCCTCCTCATCATTCTGTAGCCTTCCAGCAGAAGGTCAAACTTTCCCATGCCTGCTTTCCTGGACGACTGCAGTAGAAGTTCCGACATGTGCTTCTTTGGCTGGCCGTCTTCATAGTAAAGGTTAAGCAGAAAGTCTTCAAGTATGTGCGGTATTGCCCTGTGGACCATCGGGCTCCAGGTGACCTTTTCTATTCCCTTGAATTTTCTGAGGTCCCTCATGACGTACATATTCTCGAGCGTGTTCTTGTAAGCTGAAAGCGCCTCCTCACTGAAGTTGTTCTTCTCCTTTGCGCCTGTGAAAGCATCTGCAGCAGCTATTCCAGAGGCTATGGCATAATTCATGCCCTGGATCATAAGCCCGTTGCTGAATGAGAAACCTGCCGCATCGCCAGCTATCATATATCCGCCGCCGTAGAGTTTTGGAACAGAAGACAGGCCTCCCTCGCAAACAAGGTGTGCGCTGTATTCATCAACCCTTCCCCCTTCCACGAGGGGGGCTATTGAAGGATGCTGAACAAACTGCTCCATGATATCGTATGAGTGCGTCTTTCCGTCCTCCCTGAGGTGAGGTGATGAGATGACGACGCCTATGGAAATTGTATCCTTGTTTGTATAAAGGAATCCTCCGGCTTCCACAACACCCTCCAGGAATGAGAGCACATATTCGCCTGCGAACCCTTCATTGCCCTTCAGGTTGAAACGTTCATTTATCTTGTCTTCTGTAAGCCTGAATACCTGCTTGACGCCTATGGCAACGTCCCTGTCCTTGATTGGCTCCCGCAGACCGGAATCAATGGCAACCCTTGGATTGGCCCCCTCTGCAAGGATTACGGTGTCAGCGGTGATTTCTTCGCCGTCCTGAAGTATTCCGACGACCTGCCCATCCTTCATGGAAAGGCCGTCAACGGTTACTCCGCTCACAAGCATTGCGCCTTCTTTCCTGGCGATTTGCGTGAGTGCGAGATCCATTTTTGATCTCAGAACTGAATAGCCTGTTTTCATTTCGGAAAGCTTTCTGGATTTGAAGTCAATGGAAATTGAAGAGTCCTTTGTCAGGAAAGTTGTTCCCTTGTGTGTGACCATACGTTCTGTCGGCACTGAAGTCTCCCAATCGGGAACTATTGTTGAAAGGTCCTTTCCCCAGAGTATGCCGCCTGAAACACTTTTGCTTCCCGGCGGATCCGACCTCTCAACAAGAAGAACATTTGCCTTTTTCTGCGCAAGCCTTATTGCCGCAGCAGATCCTGCTGGTCCGCCTCCGACTACAATAACGTCGAATTCGCTCATTGAACAGGTATGGCAAAAGAGATAAAACCATTTTCGCTAATCCGCATGGGCATTTTTATACCTGTGGAGCGCCTGAACACTTCAGGGTTTATTGCCGATGAGAAAGGCACAATGCGACCATAAGGAAATATACGGCGTTCTTTACGAACTGTACGGAAACCTCCACTGGTGGCCTGCAGACAGCCCTGATGAGGTTCTTATAGGCTCTATTCTGACACAGAACACATCCTGGAAAAACGTTGAAAAGAGCATTTCAAGGTTAAGGGAAAGTGGCATGCTGTCACTGGAACTGATTGCAGGGGCTGACCTGAAATATCTCTCTGAGATCATAAGGAGCTCCGGTTTTTATGTCCAGAAGGCTGAGCGGCTGAAGCTTGTTTCCTCCGCCATTATCAGGGAATACGGCGGACTGCCCGAACTGGCCGGGCACAGGATGAAAGAAATTGAAAACTTCCTCATATCACTGAAAGGCATCGGAGAGGAGACCATGGAATCTATCATGCTGTATGCACTTGACATTCCTGTGTTTGTAGTAGACTCATACGCACTTCGAATATTTTCGAGGCTCGGCTGGAGCCATCAGAATCTCAGGAGGGAAACGCTGAAAAAAGAAGTCTCCGGACAGCTCAACTACAGCGTTGAAATGCTGAAAAATTATCACGCGATGATAGTTGAACTTGCAAAAGACAGTTGCCGAAAGACACCTTCATGCAGCAGTTGTCCTTTAAATACAAAATGCAACTACTTTATTGACTCAAGTGTGCCATAGCCGATAAGCCGCCACCTGTTTGATATTCTTCGGCCAATTGCCACCCTGTCTCCAACGTTTGCAGAAACAGGATATTTGAGCGTTATCTCGATCTCGTTGTTCCTGGCTGAGGTCACAAGGCCAACAGTATTCGCTGTTCCCACAGTGAGCATGAGGCTTTCCTTGCTCTTGATCGGTGTCACGCCTGTCTCTTCCTCAAACCCAACAACACGTTTCAGCAGGTGTGTCTCAATAGTTGCCTCAAATATAACAGGAGGTACCCTGCCGGCCAGTCCGACTATCCTGCCGGTCAGTGAGTCATTCTTGGTCAGGAAGGGGTCAAGTTTCGTTCCTACTGCAGCCAGGCCGCCAGGCCTTATGGATTCATAAGAACTCTTGCCTGCCATGAGGGAGACTACTTCAGTAACCAGATTGTCCCAGACCGTCTTGTTCCCTTTTGTGGTCTGAATTCCCGGCGCTATTTCTATTTCATCCCCTACCTTCAGTTCGCCCCTAATGAGTGACCCGCCTATGACGCCGCCTTTAAGCCTCTGGGGAACTGTCCCGGGCTTGTTCACGTCGAAAGAACGTGCAACGTACATCATCGGATCAACTGAGGGGTCAAAGTGCGGTGCTGGAATGTGTTCCTCTATTGCCCTGAATATTGCGTCTATGTTGATGTTATGATATGCGGAAGCTGGAATTACAGGCGCATTTCCAGCAACGCTGCCGTGGAGGAATTTCTTTATTTCATTATAATTTTCCACGGCTCGCTCCTTGGTAACAAGATCAATCTTGTTCTGTACAACAATAATGTTCGTAATCCCCATTATTTCTAGAGCAGTAAGATGTTCCCTGGTCTGGGGCTGCGGGCATTTTTCGTTGGCCGCTATGACAAGAAGGGCACCGTTCATAATTGAGGAACCGGAAAGCATGGTCGCCATGAGCGTTTCGTGGCCGGGAGCATCCACGAAGGAGATTGTCCTTTCCTCCTCACATTCGCCTCTTTCCTTATCCCTGCTGTAGAAAATGTTGCCTGAACTGTCGCGGCATTTGTACACTACCGTGTCTGCGTACCCCAGTTTTATGGAAATTCCTCTCTTGATTTCCTCGGAATGTGTGTCGGTCTTGGAACCTGTCAGAGCCTGTGTAAGGGTGCTCTTGCCATGGTCAACATGGCCAACCATTCCGATGTTTACACATGGTTGTGAACTCATTGAGCGTTTTCCTTTTCTTCCTCAAGTGGCGTAGGTCCATACTGCACAACCTTGAGATTAAGCTGGGCAATGTCAGTTCCAATCACGGACCCTCTGAGGGTGATCCTCTTTCTCAGTCCGTTCTTTCCTCTCTTTCCTTCCCTGTAGGATACAAGTATTTTTTTCTTGCCCGATATCGTGAGGTCAGGTCTCATTGGAAATCCGTCATTTGACGTGCCGCCGGTGACCTTCAACTTGTAGCCCGGAAGGTCAAAGAAAATGCCATCTATTTCATCTCCCACTTTTCTGCCTGAAAGAGAGGCAAGATTGTCTGAAGAGATGTCTCTCTTGTGTGTCTTCCCGCTTTTAGGATCTGCGATTACTGCGATTGATTTTGCCATATTTATCTCCCTGGTCTATTGCCTTAACAGCAAAGGGAATGGGTATTTTTCAAAAGTTTATAAATCATGCTTATTTTTTGCTGGAACGGTGTGCGATCATCTTTCGATTTCCATGAAACATTAATTGCCGCCCCCATAAACTTTATGATCAAGCCGCACGGTTATCGGGCCAGCCCGTTCAGGCTCTTGTTCGCGCCATAAGGAAGGCTATCCCGTAAAGCACGTATGGCAGCCCTGCAATTATCTGATGTGTCCCGAGTTGAGAACTGAGTTTGCTTCGGCGGCATTAACTGTTATGGTGTTGCCCGAAAGCTGTTAGAATACTGTTGTTACTGGTTTCACTTTAACAGTTTCAATGTACTTATACAATATATATACTCAAGCACTTCAGCCATGAATGATTTCGCTTGGTATCGAAGGTACGGCACACACCATCAGCTGCGGACTTGTTGATGGTTCTAGGATACTTTCCAATGTATCATCAGTGTATACGCCGCCTTCAGGCGGAATTCATCCGCGTGAGGCTGCAAGCCACCACTTCGACAATGTAATAAGCGTGATCAGGGCGGCACTCAGTACAGCTTCCATTTCAATGGAAGAAGTGGACATAGTAGCCTTTTCCAGAGGACCCGGCCTCGGGCCATGCTTAAGGGTTGCTGCCACCGCTGCACGCACTCTGTCCATGAAGTGGAACAAACCGATCATAGGGGTGAATCATCCTCTCGGCCATGTGGAGATTGGCAGGCTCCTGTCGGGGGCGGAAGATCCAGTTATGCTTTACGTTTCTGGAGGAAACACGCAGGTCATTGCGCACAGGGAGGGAAGATACAGGGTGTTCGGTGAAACCATGGACATAGGATTGGGCAACATGATTGACAAGTTTGCCAGGAACGCAGGAATACCTTTTCCAGGCGGCCCGAAAATTGAAACGCTCGCCGCAGGATCTGATATTCTGCTGGACCTTCCGTACTCGGTCAGGGGCATGGATACTTCATTTTCCGGAATACTGACGGCAGCCATGAGGCATCTTGAGAAGGGTGAAACCATGGAAGATGTATCCAACAGCATACAGGAAACTTCATTTTCAATGCTCGTGGAAGTGCTTGAGAGGGCACTCTATCATCTCAACAAAGATGAAATCCTTCTGGCGGGCGGTGTTGCCAGAAATAAAAGGCTTCGGTCAATGGTAAGCATCATGGCAAGAGAAGCGGGCGTAAAATCATATCTCACTGATCCGGAATACTGCATGGACAATGGAGCAATGATCGCTCAGGCCGGCCTCCTTATGTTTCAGAATGGTACAAGGCATGACCTATCCGAAACGCAGGTTGACCAGAGGTACAGGATCGATGAAGTTGACGTTCCATGGATCGTTTCCGGAAAAAATACAGATTTCCGTGAGAAGGGGGCAGAAGCGGACATAGAGAGAGTCGAGTTCTTTGGAAGGCGGGCAATACGGAAAAGACGGTTGAGGAAAGGCTACAGGAATGAGGAACTGGACGCAAGAATCAGATCCGAAAGAACAAGAAATGAGTATACTATTCTGAGAAAACTGCAGGATTCAGGAATCAGTGTCCCTGTGGTCTATGACATAGACCCGGAAGAATATGTCATAGTCATGGAGAGAATAGAAGGCGAAACTCTGCGGGAGACCTTAAGGCACAAGGAAGACTACAGCGAGTTGATCAAGGACCTTGGGGCCCAGACCGGACGCATGCACCAGAACCTCATATCGCACGGTGACCTGACAACGAGCAATCTGATTGTTTCACACAAACTGCACTTTATAGACCCGAGCATGGGCAGATATCCGGCAGAACTCCTGCAGATGGCCCACGACCTCTTTTTGCTGTTCGAGTCCTTCAAGAGTTCTCACACGGAGCTTCCTGAATTGAAGGACATTTTCCTTAAAGAGTACAGGAAGAACTGCAGCACCAGTAAGGAAGTTCTTCACGAACTTGGGGCAATCGAAGCAAGAAGGAGGTATGTATGATATTTGTGACACATAACAGACATAAGTACGAAGAAATATCAGAGGCTTTTGAAAGGGCAGGCCTGGAACTTGAGTGGATGAACCTTGAGTATGAGGAGATACAGGCCGATACGACAGAAGAAGTTTCTGCCAGAAGCTGCAGAAGCCTTTCTTCTTCCACCCAAGGAAATTTCTTCCTTGAAGATACCGGCCTCTATATTGAATCTCTGAACGGTTTTCCCGGGCCGTATTCATCGTATGTCCTGAAAACCATTGGGCTCGACGGTATTCTCCGCCTTCTTGAGGACAGGGATCGATCTGCCTGTTTCCTTACTGTTATCTCACTGCGTTATGGAAATGAATTCAAGTCTTTCAGCGGGAAGGTATCAGGAAGAATAGCAGAATCGAGAAGAGGTTCCGGAGGATTTGGTTACGATCCCATTTTCATTCCAGGGAGTACTGGAAAAACGCTTGCTGAAATGGATATCCATGAAAAGAATACTGTATCTCACCGCGGGCTGGCCGTGTCTGAACTGCTGAAATTCCTGAAAGCAATGTGATGTTTTAATACAAGTTTTACCTTATCTGCCTCGTGGAACTTAAATCGTTGAGAGAGTACCAGTCTATAATTTACATAATAGTTGCTGCAATTTCAATTGTTTTCCTCTTCATAAGCTCCAACGATCTGATATTCCATAATGCGGGAATTAAGAGTTCGGGCCTGACGCTTTCTTCGGCGGGAAACTGGCTCTACTGGATACTTGTTGTAAGCGCCCTTGGCACCATTATTTTCCTGTACCTGTATGCACACATAGTTTCAAGCCTCAGGAAATTTAACAGCCTTATCAACAGTGGCAGCAAACAGACCTTTGTGAAGAATCTCAGAGAGCTGGAGAAGACTGCCAGGGTTCTTGGCCCAAGGGAGAAGAAGCTCCTGAAAGAAGCAAGAGAAAAGTGGAAAGTCAAGTAGCCAGACTCTTGTTCTCCGTCCAGCCGTTGCTATTTTAACATCTTTACAACAAATTCAGGGAGATAGAATGCACCCTTTGCCACTTCCGAATTGTAATATTTTCCGGGAGGTATTTCATTTGTTGTGTTCAGTTTCATGGCAGAACCCATTGTAAATGACCAGAAACCGCTTGGGTAGGTAGGGATGAAGGCAGTGTATACTGAAACTTCCTCGAATACCTCCTTCATTCCACTGTATGCAAGGGTTATTGCTTTTGGCTGGTAGTAGGGAGACCCGGATTGTGTTACAAGTATTCCGTCATCTGACAGTATTCTTCTGCAATTCTCGTAGAATTGCTTTGAAAACAGGCCCTCAGCCGGCCCTTCCGGGTCGGTCGAGTCAATGAGAATCAGGTCGAACTTGCCGCCAAATTCTTCAATGTATTTAATACCATCACCTATTATGAGTTCACAGCGGCTGTCTTCAAAGGACCTTGAGAGTTCATGAAAGTACTTCTTTGAGACTTCAACAACCTGTGAATCAATTTCAACATTGACCACTTTTCTGAGCCCCAGGTTCAATAGCCGGAGTGCAGCCCCACCGTCTCCGCCTCCAATTATCAAAGCAGTCTCAGGCTTTCTTGGATAGTAATGGTAAGGAACCATTGTCATCATTTCATGGTAAATGTGCTCATCATAGTCAGTGAGCTGAACTGTGCCGTCAATAGCAAGCAGCTTGCCAAAATCATAAGTATCGAAAAGATCAATCCGCTGGTAGTCGGTTTTTACAGACAGTAATTGATCCTTTATCCTGAAAGAAAGCTGCAGATTGTCAGAATAACGTTCTGAAAACCAGTTCTCTATTAGTCTCATAGCCAACAATAGCTAGAATCTATATAACACTTTTAATGACTCCTAATTTTCTGCCTTATAGACTGAATCCGGAGCATATTGTCGTTCCCAAAACCTTTAAATTACGGGTTTAGCGTTATTTTCCATATATTCTAAACTTTTTATTCAATAATAACAATATCCAGAGAGCTTGTCTAAGACAATGTCAGCAAAAACAGGTAAGCGCAATATTTTAATACTGCGAAGTACATTATCATAATAGGAGGGTTTTCCATGGTAGGAATAAGCGAACTTTCCAAGACGGTAGCTAGAAAGACGAATACGACACAGAAAGCCGCGAGAAACGTCATAAAGACATTTCTCGACCAGGTAATTTCTGAAGCTGACAGGGGAGCCAAGATCAACCTTGCAGGATTTGGAATCTTCGAGAGAAGGACCCAGATGGCAAGGAAGGCTAGGAACCCGCAGACAAAGAAGATAATCGAGGTACCGTCCAAGAAGAAGTTTGTATTCAGAGCATCGAGCAAGATCAAATACAAGTGATCCTGCCCTGTTCAAATTCAAACATTTACCAATATTGAACTATTTTTTAATTTCCATTATTATTTTTATTTTTGAAGAATTTATGTAACTATTCTAAATACAAGGCTGCTATCACAATATCGGTGAAAGATTGAACGATAACGATCTTATGCTTAAGGCGTTAAAAATTTCATCCGCCGAAGAACTGTTTTCTGACATTCCTGAACATGTTCGAAAGAAAAGCACCGGTATTCCGGATCACATTTCAGAGCATGAATTGCTTGTTGAGGCCCAGAAAATAGCCTCACTGAACGATTATAGCGACTTCATTAATTTCCTGGGTTGCGGAACATATGACAGGGTTGTCCCCAGCTCAGTGGACTATGTCATATCAAGAACTGAGTTCCTGACTTCGTATACGCCGTATCAGCCGGAAATTTCCCAGGGGGTGCTTCAGTCTCTTTTCGAGTACCAGAGCGCCATGTCCGACCTGATGGAAATGGACGTAACAAACTCTTCAATGTATGATGGCCTGACCGCTCTCGCTGAAGCTGTCAGGATGGCTTACCGTGTCAACGGACGGAGGAAGATACTTCTTCCGCATAACCTGTACAAAAGGAAACTGAGCATAATCAAGAACTATTCTGCCGGCCTCGATCTCAACCTGGAATTCTACAGGACTGAAAGAGAAACGGGTTTCATCGATCTTGAAGACCTCAAAGGCAGAATAGATTCTGATGTCAGTGCAGTAGTGGTCGAAAACCCGAATTCCTACGGCATTCTTGACGAAAACGTTCCAAGGGTGAGTGAACTGAAAGGCGATTCACTCCTGATTTCATATGTTGATCCGGTGAGCCTTGGAATAGTCAGGCCCCCGGGAACTTATGATACGGACATAGCCGTTGCCGAAGGACAGCAGCTTGGATTGCACCAGAACTATGGCGGACCTTTTCTCGGAATACTCTCTTTCAAGAAGGATTATGCCAGAAGGGCCCCGGGAAGGCTCATCGGGCAGTCTGTGGACAGAAACGGCAAGAATGCATATGTGATGACACTGCAGACCAGGGAGCAGCACATCAGGAGAGAGAAGGCCACAAGCAATATATGCACAAACCAGGCCCTGATGGCCATTGCGGCACTCTCATACGTAGCGGTTGTTGGAAACAGCGGATTGAGGAACATAGCCACAGCAACAGTAAAGAGAAGCAGCCAGCTCAGGAAATCGCTTTCAGAAATACAGGGAATAGATTCTGGCATTTTCACCGGAACAAGCTTTTCAGATGTGCCTGTAAAAATACCCGTCTCAAAGGAGAAACTCCAGGACCACCTTCACTCCGAGAGGGTGTTTGGGGGGATCCCGGGCGAAGAAATCATGAGGAAGCACGACGGCATGCCGGAATCTGCATACTTCTTCTCCGTAACAGAGAAAGTGAATGAAAAAGACATAGATTACCTGAAAAAAGTTCTGAAGGAGGTTCTCTGAAATGTTCAGGCAGGCTTCTTATGACGAGGTTCTTCTCAAAGACATTATGTCTGGAACCACATACAGGTTTCCGGAAATAGAGGATAATCCGGGCGACTTTGTTCCCGAATCCCTTCTGAGGAAATCGATCAACCTTCCGGACGTTGCCGAGTATGATGTGGTCAGGCATTTCACCCGCCTTTCGGAAATGAATTATTCTGTGGATAACGGTATCTACCCGCTTGGAAGCTGCACAATGAAATTCAACCCGAAATATGCTGACGCAATCGCTTCAAACCCGCTATTCAGGGACATTCACCCGCTTAGGCCTGAAAAGACAGTCCAGGGGAATCTCAGAATTATGTACGAACTGCAGGAATACCTGAAAGCAATTTCAGACATGGATGCTGTTTCACTTCAGCCCCTGGCTGGAGCCCAGGGGGAGTTTACAGGCATCCTTCTGGTCAAGAAATATTTTGAGGAAAAAGGCCTGTCAGAACTGAAAAAGGAGATCATCATACCTGACTCTGCCCACGGCACAAATCCTGCTTCAGCAGCCATGGGAGGGTTTGACGTTATAGAAATTCCCTCCGCGCCGGACGGGACAGTTGATTTGGATGCACTTCAGGCAGCCGTCACAGAGAGGACTGCTGCTTTCATGATCACGAATCCAAACACTCTCGGGATATTTGATCCAAAGATTGAGAAGATAGCTGAAATAATTCACGATGCAGGTGCGCTTCTCTATTATGACGGCGCCAATTTCAATGCCATACTCGGCATAACTTCTCCAGGCCTGATGGGCTTTGACATAGTACATTTCAACCTTCACAAGACGTTTGCCACACCTCATGGTGGAGGAGGGCCCGGCGGAGCTCCAGTGGGCGTGAAGAAGAACCTGGAAAAATACCTCCCGTCGCCAATTGTGGCCAAGGACGGAGACAGATATTATTTCAAGGACACAGGGCAGGAAAGCATTGGCGCAGTGGCACCGTATTTTGGATCATTCATCGTTTCCCTGAGGGCATGGTCATACATCCGGTTTCATGGCGGAGACGGCCTGAGGAACATAAGCAAGAGGGCTGTCCTGAACACAAACTACCTTGAAAACCTGATATCTTATTCCTATGAGCCTTCGCATTCCGCGCCAAAGAAGCACGAAGTTGTTGTCTCAACATCCAAGACAGGAAAGCGGGCCATGGACGTTGCAAAGTTCATTCTGGACAGTGGGATGCATCCCCCCACGGTATATTTTCCGCTCATAGTGAAGGAAGCAATGATGATTGAAGTCACAGAAACAGTGAGCAAGGATGATCTGGACAGGTATGCTGCCGTAATGCTTGATGCTCTGCAGCACGATGCTGAAGAACTGGAACAGAAGCCCCTGAACGCCCACGCGTCAAGAATTGACGAGGTAAGGGCCGCAAGAGACCTGAAGCTCAAGTGGCAGTGAGCTCACTTCATTCCATCCAGGATCAGGTACCTGTCCAGGAGGTACTCTATTTTTTCAATCCTGGCACTGCTTAATTTCCTTGCCGCCATCTTGAGCTCTGAGTACATGCCTGATATGGCAATTGCGTTCTGGTGCGCAGACATGAAACTGTCATACAGTTCATAGTTCAGTTTTGCGTATTCACTCTGCAGCCTCAGTTTCCGGCCGTTCATCTCATAATATTTCGTAAGTTCAGAGAGGAGGTCTGAAACTTCATCATCCATCGAGTTTCTGGTGAAATATTCCAGTTCCTCTTCAGTAAGGTTCAGAATTCTTCCCATGTCAGGATTTACCATTTTTTGCCTCACTCCTGAGAAATCTCACCATGTGTTCCGATTCCTCCCTGTCAGAATCAATGCCCTCAAGCCTTTTCCTGTTGTGGGACACGATATCTTCCAGTTCCTCTATCTCCTGGAGCAGCCTTATGTTCTGGATCCTGTAATATTTCAACTCTTTCTGAATCTTGCCTCTTATCCTTTCTGCAACATCCATTAACGGATAAACCTCATATTATCTTGTATCTCTTCAGTGACACTTCATATATCTCGCCGTCAGATCCAAGCAGGTTCAATGCTTCGTCAATTTCGTGCTGTTCTACACCGCCGTCCTTGCCTTTCTCAACAATTACTTCGTATTTGCAGCCTTTCCCTTCCTCGTCGTTGCCCTTGATGATCTCGAGCAACCTGTCCTTAAGCTTCCTGGACTTGTCAGAAGCGGCTGAAGACTTGGATATCGCTGACAGAGATTCCATGAAGCCCTGTATGTCGTAGTCTGGATAGTTCTTAATCGAGTTGACTGCAGATTCTGCTTCTTCCTGATAATAACCTAGGCTCAACAGGTTCGCCGCATCTGGGTTTTCGTTCTTCCTTGCTTCCCTTATTGCGTAGAATTTCCTCTTTGCGACAATCAGTGAACGCCAGTTCCAGTAATTTACGGCATTCTCCCTGACTCTGGCTATCCATTCGGGGTTTATTGAAAAATACATGGCCCCTTCTTCCGTCTTGAAAGGGCTGACCCTTCCCAGAACAGCGACGTGGCTGTTGTTCTCCAGTTTGTCTGCAATCTCCTTGACTTCAGGGCTGTACTCACTGGAAAACACTGAAAGGAAGAACGAACCCAGGGGGTCTGCCACCGTCACCTTTGTCATATTATCTTCAACTGACTTGGAAGTTACTGTGCCTGCGAACATTATACGCTTCAGCCTGGTTCCCAGTGGAGTTACTACGTATGGCCTTCCCCTTTCCTCTTCGCCGAGTTCCTCTACAAGAGTTGTGTCCTTCAGTTCCTTTGAGAAGATCCATCTGGCCACTTCCCTCTTTCTTGATATCATTCCATTTCACCCTCTGCCTGGGCCCAGAGCTTTCTGGACTCTTCATCGCCGAGTTCTGAAATTTCCAGGACCCGGTAGTTCATTCCGTTTGCGGTCTGAACAACATCGCCCTTTGTTTTCAGTGGTATCGTGGTTATTGCATCCCTGATTCTGTCAAAGGTCTCCCTTTTTGAAAGGTTTGATTTCACAGGATCGAGATCATCCTCCTGCAGTCCAAGAAAAGGAGAAAGTGCGCTTTTTCCGGCTGTTGCATGGATCTCTGCAGTTCCGTCCGACAGAACGAATGACGCGAAAACGTCCAGGAAAAATCCATCTGAAGGGTGTTCAGGGCATTTAAGGTCATCGAGTATTTTCCTGCAGTTATTGCACCTTCGTGTCAGGCCGCTCCTGTCGGAAAGGCTCACTGTCATGCCAGTCATCGTGACAGAATCAACTGGCGTTGTAACGTCTGCAACATTGAATATTCTTGAACCTATGTCGAACTTCTGGTCTGTTTTCACAACAGTTGTATTATCAAAAATGGTGAGCCTGTACCTTCCATTGTATTCGGATACTTTTGCGCCCTCAATTCTCACTGAAGAGTTCTCCTCCAGCGGCCTTCCGAATGAAGATACCCTGATCGAGCCGGTCTCATCACTTACCGTGAAATAGTAGACCTTTCTGGTCTGCCCGTCTTTTTCGTATGTTTTCTCCACGTTCTCCCCAACGGTCCCCTCGACAGTGATGTAAGGGTCCTTCGGCGAGATGTCCTTCACTTTGAAGGGCCTGTATACCCTTTTCACTTCCATGTCCTCATCGGGCTTGAGCAGCACCTCTGATCTCGCGTCCACATAGACCCTCAGTGATTCATTGTACTGGCGCACGGAACAGTTCCTGAGTTCCACAACGTCTCCCTGCCTCACTGAGGAGGGAAAACTCCACGCGGTGAATGGAATGGTGCCCGTTTCGTCCCCGATGATTCCATAATAATATACTCCTTCCCCGTTGGCATTTCTGGATTCCCTCTGCCTGATGGAGACCACTTTCACATTCAGCGATATGCCTTTCAGTTCCTCTTTGATTTCTTCAATTTTCAAGCGAATCAGCTACCCCGTTTATCCATACATTCCTTCTATGTTTCCCGAATTATCAGACAGTATCTCGTCTACCATCTTCTCGGCTTCCTTCTCACTGAAGCCTATGCGCTCCACCAGGAAATTTACGATGTCTTTCCTGCTCTTGCCTTCCTTGTTCAGGTCAAGTATTGTGGCGACCATCCTGTCAATAATCTGCTTGTTGAACTGTTCTTCCAGTTTTAGGGCCTTGACCATAAGATACAGAGCGGAGAGCAGCGTGTTAAGGCCGTCGTCGAATTCGCTTCTCGTAAGTTGAAGTAGTTCAAGGTCGACTCTGGCAAAAATATTTTCATTAATGCCGTCCAGCATGAACTTGACGAGCTCCGCCTGCCTGTTGAGTATCAGCAGAGTCCTGTAGATTGAAAGCCTTGGAGTGCTTTTCAGAACTGCCGTCTCGATTCCCGTGTCAACAAATATCCTGACCGTGTTTTCGGTGAACAGCAGAAGTATGGTGAAAGGCACATTCTCGTTCCTCACCATTGAAAGGCTGCCAACCTGCTTCACGTCCCATTTCAGGTCGATTAGCCTCCTGGCGCCCTCCTTTTCTTCCGTAAGCCAGCCGATTACCTCTTCCCTTGTGGTAAGATTATGAGCCATAAAACTTAGCCGCTTCAAATAGCCTAGGATAATATATTATTTTGTCCATCATCACACTTCAAACTCGTGTCCGTTCAGTGGAAGAACGACCTCGAATTCGGATAGGTCTGACAACAGATTCTCCCTGGCTTCACCATGGCAGAGAATCACCGTTTCAGGCGATACGCCCCTTATGAATTCCACAAGTTCATTGTGTCCTGCATGTGCACTCATGTCGAAGAAGTCACGCTGCATTTTTGGCCTGACAGCTTCCCCGTCTATTGTGAGTTCTCCCTTCTCAACGAGTGAACGCCCGTTTGTGCCCTCGACCTGGTATCCAGTCAGGAAAATTGCACTCTTCTCATCGTTTCTAAGCCTCTTGACATAGTTCAGTACCGGTCCCCCGTCCATCATTCCCGAAGTCGTTATTATGACATCGTTTCTCAGTGCATTTTCCCTCATCCTCGAGTTTCTTACGGGTCTTGTCTTTGAAACAGCTTTCTTGAAGTCCTTGGATGACCTCAGGAACCCCGGTGTGTGGAGATATATTGTAGTAATTGCATTTCCCAGACCGTCCACCCCTATGTCAAGGTCCATGTCCGCCAGTGTCATTATCAGTTCCTGCGTCCTTCCAACAGCAAAAGTGGGAAGAATGACTTTTCCGCCGTTGTCCACCACTTCCTTTATCCTCTGCTTAAGCCTTTTTACTACAGACTGCCTGTCTTCGTGGTTCTTTCCGGCGTATGTGCTTTCAATAACAAGAATTTCTGACTTTACAGGCTTTGCCCCCTGAAGAAGCATTGTATCTCCGGTATAGAGATCGCCGGTGACCGTAAGGGACCTCTTGCCCTCATACTGCCACATGGTGGAACCGGGTATGTGCCCTGCATTCCTCGGCGTGAATTTCATGCCGCCGAACTCATACTGTTCATCGTATTTCACCGGCACCCATGAACTGTAAATGGAATCAATGTCGCTTGAAGAAAAATAGTCCGGATAGTGTTCCAGCCTGGCTATCTTCATTGCGTCGTCAAGCAGGGGTTTTATGCTGTTTGCAGTCATGGCCGTTGCATAGAATGCAGCTTCGTGCTTGCTGAAATAATGTGGAACCATTCCTGTGTGGTCCAGGTGTGAGTGGGTCAGAAACAGGCCGTCCACCTTTTCCGGTGGCAGCGGGTATTTTGGAGGTTTATCAGGAATCATTCCATAATCAACCATCAGGGAATCGTTTCCCTCATTCACCTTAATAGCGAGCCTTCCGACTTCTTCTGCTCCGCCTAAAAATTTGATCTTCATATTAATTACTCTCTAAATCTTTGCATCATCCAATCTGTGGGAACAGGCACACTTTCTTTCCCCTGAAATGTCAGGTACTACATCCCTGAGAATGTTCTGCACTTTCTCTTCATTCTTCTTCATTGTCTCAATCACTTCCTGGGTGTCGACGGGCTCATCGGCCCAGACGTCGTAGTCGGTGATTGTTGCAAGAGTTGAATAGCACATTGCCAGCTCGGCCGCAAGGTTCACTTCAGGAACAAGGGTCATCCCGATTATGTCCGCGAACTGCCTGAACATCATGGACTCAGACCTCGTAGAGAATCTCGGGCCCTCTATGCAGGCATAGCTTCCACCAAGGTGCGCAGTGTATTTCCTGCTGTCTGAACTCTTCTTCAGAGAATCATTCATTTGGGTGCAGAACGGGTCTGCCATTGAAATGTGATATACGTCTGGCCCGTCATAAAATGTAAGTTCCCTTCTCCTTGTAAAATCTATGAACTGGTCAGGAATGAATATGTCTCCAGGCTTGAACTGCTCCTTCAGGGACCCAACCGCGTTCACGGCTATTATCCTCTTGACATTCAGTTTGTTGAATGCCCAGATGTTGGCCCTGTAGTTCACCTTGTGAGGAGGTATTGTGTGTTTTTTCCCGTGCCTCGGCAGAAATGCCACTTCGACACCTCCTATTCTGCCCACGTCAATGTTCGCTGAGGGCATTCCGTAAGGCGTCTGGATCTCAATAGAATCAGGCCCGTCAAGCAGGTTGTACAGGCCGCTTCCACCAATTATTCCTATCTGTACCATCGGTATATCACTCTGTTAACTCCAGATTAGAAGTAGGGGGAGATTAGGAGATATTATTTTAAATCTTGTGAGTTGACCCTTTCAGTGTTTCCCGACCTCAGCGCTTAGTCCATAGCTGTTTACAGATCAGGATGAAGAAACCGTTTATGACAAAAAAGTCATTTTCTGTCTGTATTCGCATCCGGTGCCATTTTCCTGATGATTTTCTGAATGCCTGACCCATATTGGGCTGCCTTCTTTTTCATTGTGTACACTGATTCAGGCAACCCTGACAGTTTCATTGCCATCCGCACCACTGTTTTGTTGACTTCACCGGCAATGCAGTCATGTTTCCCGATGGCTTCTGAAAGCAGAACAACATCCTCAGAAAGGTAGGGAGTAACGAGCATCTTTCCAAGTGTTTCAGAAATGACCTTCTCCCTTGGCAACGTTCTCTGCCTCAGCTTCTGAATATCCTCCTGATTGCCAGCATCTGTAATCATGTATTTCCTGTACCCGTAGAAAAGCTCGTCTGCCCCCTGCCCCGTAACCATAACCTTTTCCAAGGAATGTTCAAGAGAGAGGTAGAGGACAGCCTCATATCCCATTTCGCGAATGTCCGTTCCGGGATCTATTTTCCTGATCTCAGATACAGCGTAGGACACTTCTTCGGCACCGACTTCAATCACATTTGTTTTGAAACCGAGAACCTCAGAAATGTGGAGTGAGTTTTCAATGTCTCTTGACCCTTCCACTCCTATGGTGTATGGAACCAGGCTATATCCTGAGAGGTGAAGAAGGAGCGTGCTGTCAATACCGCCGGAGAAAGAGAGTGCACTTTTGCCTTCTAACCTCTCGATTGCACTCTCCAGGCCCAGTATGAGCTTCCTTGCAGCTTCTTCAGTGTCCATGCGTGTAGCTGTGATTGAAAACTGATAGATTAACGGTTCGATGCTTTAAATAGCCCGAAATCAATGTGTTAATGTGGAGTACGTACCCGATACCTCAGTGATTGTAGACGGCAGATTTTCCACTTTCGTTTCAAAAAAGAAGGGGGCCAGAGTCATACTTGCAGAAGCTATGCTTGCAGAGGTTGAAAACCAGGCAAACGAGGGTAGATCCATCGGTTATGCTGCAATTCAGGAACTCAAGACACTTAGGGAAATGGCAAAGGCAGGAAAGATACTCATTGACCTGTACGGCCGGAGGCCGACGGAATGGCAGGTCAGAAAGGCGAGGGCCGGGGAAATAGACGAGGTCATAAGAAACGTGGCCGCAGAGAATGATGCCACGCTGGTTACAGGAGACCACATACAGAGGGATATTGCATTGATCAAGGGGCTCAAGGTCCAATTTCTGGAACCTCCGGAGATCAAGTTCAGAAACATAGAGGATTTCTTTGATCCTCTTACGAGCTCAGTTCACCTCAAGGAGGGGATGAAACCGGTAGTCAAGACCGGGAAACCAGGAAGCGTTGAAATGAGGCAGCTGGATGATGTGATATCTCACGATGATCTGGAGAACATAGCCCGGAACCTTGTCAAGAGGGGAAGGATCGAGGGTGAATCTTTCATTGAAATGGACATGCATGGAGCTACCGTCCTTCAGCTGAAGCAGATCAGGGTGGTCATAACTCATCCTCCTTTCTCGGATGCACTTGAAATCACGGCAGTACGCCCGATAACAAAGCTGTCCATGGACGACTACAGCCCGGATGAAAAACTGCTGGAAAGGCTCAAATCAAGCGCACACGGAATACTTGTTGCAGGAGAACCGGGGGCGGGGAAGAGTACATTTGTCCAGGCCCTTGCGGAATTCTATGCAGATCAGGGCGGAATTGTCAAGACCATGGAAAAACCCCGAGATCTTGTGGTGAAGAAGGATATCACACAGTACACTGGCCTTGAAGGGTCAATGGAAAAGACGGGGGACATCCTGCTTCTTGTCAGAACGGATTACACGATGTTTGATGAAATGCGTGTTACTTCTGATTTTCATGTTTACACCGATCTCAGGCTGTCCGGAGTCGGAATGGTTGGGGTTGTGCATGCAACAAGGCCGGTTGATGCACTGCAGCGTTTCATAGGCAGAATTGAACTGGGCCTGATACCACAGGTGATAGACACAATAATATTCATCGAGAACGGAGGAATCGGATCCGTGCTCACAACCAAATACATGGTAAAAGTGCCGAGCGGCATGAATCAGGAGGATCTCTCGAGGCCCGTCATAGAGGTCAATGATTTCTCAACCGGAAAGACACTCTACGAAATATACACATTTGGAGAGCAGATCGTTGTTGTTCCCGTTTCAAACGGAAGTGGAACGGTCAGCAGGCTTGCAGAACAGAAGATCAGGGAAGAAGTCGCCAGAAGAGTAGGCGGAAGGTCAGTGGAAGTGAGGATGGTCAGCGGATCAAGGGCTCTTGTCAGAGTGGAGGAGGATGACATCCCGAGGCTCATCGGCAGGCGCGGGTATAACATTGGAGAACTTGAGAAACATCTGGGCGTGAAGATTGACGTTGAACCGATAATAGGCCAGATAAGCTCAAGAACAAAGGCTGACATCGAGATAAAGAACAAAATACTGTACATCTATGTGGGAGTGCCGAACAAGAACGTCAAGCTCTACATTGATGAAATTCTGGTCCTTCAGGCAAAAAGCTCCTCACGGGGCATTGTGAGAATCAGGATTTCAAGTGATACCGGCTCAGCAATATACAGCGCAATAAAGGGCGGCAAGACGATAGAGTACCTTCTTGCTGATTGATGTGAACTGAGATGAAGTGTTCATTGTGCAAAAGGGAAGCCGTCTACGAAGCGAGGTATTCCGGCTCTTCCTTATGTGAAATTCATCTCAGGGAGAGCGTCGAGAGGCGTGTGAGATCAGAGATAAGAAAACAGGCTGGCCTGGGGAGCTCCAGAACAACAATTGCTGTTGCTGTCTCCGGAGGGAAGGACAGTTCTGTGGCTCTTTATCTCATGCACAAAATTCTCTCAAAAAGAAAAAATACAGAAATCTTCGCTGTCACCGTTGATGAGGGCATAAACGGATACAGAGATTCCGGCATCGAAAGTGCCAGAAAGCTGTGCGACAGGCTTGGGATAGAACATAATGTCCTGTCCTTCAGGGAAACTTTCGGATCAACACTGGATGAAATCGTTGAGAAGGATCAGGAGACTATACCATGCAGCCATTGCGGGCCAATGAGACGCGACGTGATGAACAGGCTCGCAGAGGAAGTCGAAGCAGACTACATGGCCCTTGGAATTAACCTTGACGATTACGCCCAGTCTGTGCTGATGAACGTTGTCAAGGGCGATTATGAAAGGCTCATAAGAATGGCACCGCATGAAAATATGAGGGAAGGGATGGTCAGAAGAATTCTTCCGCTTATCAGAATTCCTGAAAAGGAAGCAGTCCTTTATGCAATACTCTCAGGCATTGAATATGACCATGGATGGTGCCCGTATTTCGAGAGGGCCCAGAGAAACTCTTTCAGGGAAACTGTTGAGAAGTTTGAGGATGAATATCCCGGTTCCAGGTTCGCCATACTGAACTTTTCTGAAAAACTGCGGAAAAACTCATCACTGCATTCAGATGGTGAAATTGGAAAGTGCACAATCTGTGGAAGGCCTTCCAGTTCTGAGATGTGCCCCGTCTGCAGAAGAATGGAAAAGTTGAAAACGCGGTGAAGCTGCTTTACGAAATATTTATTACAATTCCGTCTATCAACAGTGCCGCCCAGGTTAAAAGGGGTTGTAGCTTAGCATGGTTTGAGCACCCGGCTGATAACCGGGAGGTCACCGGTTCAAATCCGGTCAACCCCATGACCTCTTTCTGCAGTAAGAGTCCCATTGATCTTCCTATCCCGGGCACACGGGTTCCAGTAGCCTATCCGGGGCATTGCCTCACATATCATTTGTCTGGATTACCACTATCTGGGCCTGAACAGGTTTGCTTAACCCGGTGAGATATACCGTAAAATAGAGGTGAAGAAATGTCCAGCTGCCGTTTGAAGGATATACGTTGTATGCCATGCTCCATATCTGTGCACCTGCAGAGAGATGAAAATGATATCTCGCAGAATTGTTTGACAGAATTGATTCATTGGCAAGAGGGATAGAAACACTGTAACCCTGGTATCCTACACCCTCAATCAGTCCATATTCATTGCTTTTGTTGTATACAGAAGTGACAGAAAGATTGTTGCAGCTGAGGGGGTCTGTGTTGTTGAAAAAAGGAAGCCACCCCTTTGCCAGAGTCAGCTGAGAAGTGAGTATGGGCCATGCAAAGAACGAATCCTGCGGTCCCGTGGCGTTCTGTTTGATTACAAGGTCAGATGGCTTAACTGCAGATGATAGATTTCCGGAGATGCTGAAAAGGAATTCGTAATACCCAAAACTGGGATCTTGCATAGGACTGTAAGTATAACTAGCATCTTCAATACTCAGCATTAGAGTTGAGTTCGGGTAGTTTCCGGCGCTTATCTCTGCTGTGGATGACAGTGTCGTGAGATTGTACGTCAGACTCCAGGCAGTAACATTAGTTGTGTTTGTGAAATTTTCTGTCCAGTTATAACTATTGAATCCATCAGATACAGTTATCGGAACCTGTGTCTTTCTTGATCCAAGCATGTAGAGAGAAGGTGTTATTACCAGTGCTGCTACCACGATCACAGAAAGATAAACGATAACCCTT
>JBJKSW010000075.1:0-20736 GCA_046703525.1 Thermoplasmataceae archaeon | reverse complement strand
GAGAAAACCGGAGGCCACCATACTTATTACAACCAAAAAAGTCAGGAATAATATAAGTCTCCTGTTCATCAAAAGGAATAAACTATTAGATATTTAAATTTATCATGTAATATTTAGCAGTATAACTAGGCTTCCACCGCATGTGATGCTCTACAAACACGCAGTATTTAAGGGTTTGCATGAATACACATTCAGGAGATACCGTAAAATGGCTGGTCCAGAAGAAATATTATACTGGCCACAAAATTCCATCATTTGAGAAATCAGCCTGAAAGTGAAACCAAGTGGCAACATTTTCCGGAAAACAGATATAGAATGAAACAGGTATATGAGCGATAAAATTGAAAGTACTTGTGCTCGGAGGGACAGGATTTATTGGCAGAAGGCTCGTTGACTATCTCTTGAGGGAAGAGTGCGATGTTACTGTTGCAACATCAGGATCCACTCCAAGCCCATTCGGGGATGCTGTCACTATGGTGAAGTTCGACAGGTTTGACCTTTCCAGTTTTGAGAACAGATTATCTTCACCTCCCTATTTTGATGTACTGTTTGACCAGATATGTTTCAGTTCCAATGATGCCAGACAGATCGCAGAGGAATTCAGCAACAGAATAGGCAGGTACGTGTTCGTTTCAAGCGCAGCAGTATATGACGGCCCGAATGCAGAATTCTCTGAGGATGATTTTGATCCGTACAGCCACACGGTCAAATACGGCAGCATGGGCGAGCTTGGGTATGCAGAAGGGAAGAGAAGTGCGGAAGCATACTTGTTCCAGAAAGCTGACTTTCCAGTAGCTGCAGCCAGGTTTCCAATTGTCATGGGACATGATGACAGCACAATGAGATTCCAGAAACACGTAAATCAGGTTCTGTCAGGTGAAGAAATTAAGATACCGGAAAAATGTGGCAAACGAAACTACGTCTGGGTAGATGACGCAGGCAGATTTCTTATGTGGCTTGGGCTCAAGGGGAAGACTGGCCCGTACAATGCAGCATCCAGCCTGAGCCTTGACGCGTTTGAACTGGTGGGAAAGATAGGGGACACCCTCTCAAAGGAACCAAAGATTTCGAAAAACGCCACGAATTCAACTTCGTCATATTATCTGGACCGTGATTTCAGTCTCGCATGCACCAGGGCTGAGAAGGAAGGCTTCAAATTCACGGAATTCCAGAACTGGTTTGGAAAAGAGGTGGAACAGACTGCCAGGAGTGTCGGCAGCCAGCCCAACTCAACGGAATACTTCAGGAAGCTGTCATCCGGGGGAAACTGATCCCAAATTTTCACAATTCCTGCTGCACTCTTCAAAGCCAGTCAGTAGCGGATCCTTGGATCCATCACGGCATAAAGAATGTCAACTGCAAGGTTCATCACGACTAACGCAACCCCAAGGATCAGCATGCAGGATGCCAGCCCAGCCATGAAGAGCTGATTGACAGATTCTATCATGAATGTGCCAATTCCGGGGTAGCCGAAAATAATCTCAGTAATTATGACCCAGCCAATAAGCAGGGCAAAAATTGGCCCGGTTACAGTCAGGAACGTGTTGTATGAATTTCTGCGGACATATCTCCTCAATACTTCCTTTCTCGGTATTCCCCTTGCCAGGGCCGCTATGACATATGGTTCGCCTATGTGCTCAACAATTTCATTTCTGAGGAATCTGGACATTGCAGCAGAAGTCCAGAACCCGAGGACCATCGCCGGCATAATCAGGTGTTCAAAGGAAGACCATGCAAATGCAAAATCGCCGTTCACTATTCCGTCTATTATTGGAATATGCGTTGGAAACGTTATGCCGAATGTAATAAAACCGGGTTTATGTATCCCTATTGTGAACGGGCCTGTATCTGGAAGCCCAGTTCCCAGAACTCCTCCACTCGCAAACAGGAGCTGGACCGTGAATGCCACAAATATAACGGGAACGCTGTAAAAGAAGAAAGTGTAAATCCTGGCCAGGAAATCTCCGGGAGAATTCTTGTTGAAGCCCGCATATGACCCTAGCGGAATTGAGATGACAAGAGCCAACACCAGAGAAACAAATATGAGCTGGAGAGTGTCCGGAAGAAGAAGGGTGAGAACGAATGTGACAGGCAGCCCGGCATATTCTGGAAGTGAATTCGGGGTGGTTCCGAGCGACCCGGTGAGGATGCCATGGAGGAAATCCACAAACATGGAGAAGAAAGAAATGTTTGAACCGTACTCTTCTGCCATAAGGACAGGCGTTCGCAGAAGGCCAAGATACGCGATTACAAATGCTAGAAGTGCTACGAAAATCAGGGACACCAAAGAGGACAGGACTCTTCTGATTACGTAATACCTGAGCTTCAAGGCTCCACGATTCCCGGTTCAGTTAAAAATATTTATGCAAAAACACCGAAATGACATCGTTTCACAGAACCCAAAGACCTATCAAGTCTATTTGTCTGAATCAAAATATGGTTGCATGATCATGAAATCTGAACTTGTTCAAGTTCAACAGTTCCAGAATTATGAAACTATGAAGAAGATATTTATCTATTCCATTATTTCCCTTTTAGATATCATGAGCTGGCAAGAGGCGGAAGTTAGAGAACTCAAAGTTGGAAGATACATGCTTATAGACGATGTCCCATGCAAAATAGTGGAGATTACAACCAGCAAACCTGGCAAACACGGCGAGGCCAAGGGAAGAATTGTTGCTATTGGCGTGTTTGATGGCCAGAAAAAGAGCGTAATATACCCTGTTAAGCACAAAGTGAAGATACCGATCATAGAGAAGAAGAATGCCCAGGTACTCTCAGTATCCAACCAGGAGGCGCAGCTGATGGACAGTGAGACCTTCGAGACATTTGTTATGCCGCTGGACAGTGACGAAGCCGATCTTGTGAAAGCGGGATCGGAAGTCCAGTACTGGGAAGTAATGGGAAAGAGGAAGATAGTATTTCAGAACTAGATTCACTCTTCAGCCTCAGAAAGATTCCTGATGCACTGTCAGATTATGATAGCGCGAAATATGTGATTTTCGGAGTCCCTTTTGACAACACTTCTTCATTCAGGAGAGGTTCAAGACTGGCACCTGATGCAATTCGATACGCCTACGGAAACCTGGAGTCCTTTGAATCTTCTTACGGGGTGAACTTTCCGGACATTCCAATAGCAGATCTGGGTAATCTCGAGGAACTGGAGGATGTTACAGCGGTGCTTCCTCTTGTTGAACACGCAGTATCAGTGATACGCAAAGACGGCAAGATTCCCATCATGCTGGGCGGAGAACATTCCATAACATCCGGGGCTGTCAAGAACTTCAGCGGGAGTTCAATGGTCATAATTGACGCTCATTCTGATTTCAGGGAGGAATACATGGGCTCACCACACAATCATGCGTGTGTAACCAGAAGATGTCTGGATATCCTGGGAAAGGACAGGATATATTCTGTCGGTACAAGGTCTGTTTCCAGGGAAGAATATGAATCGGAAAGGTTTGGCGAAGTGAGATTCATAACGGCTGATGAAGTCAGAGAAAAAGGTATAAGGCAGGTTGGGAAGGAAATTCTGGCAGGCACTGAGAAGTCTGTTTATTTTTCAATAGACATGGACGGCATAGATCCTTCCTATGCTCCTGCAGTAGGTACGCCTGAACCGTACGGAATAACACCTACAGATGTGCGATACCTTATACACACACTGGCCGGAAAAATTGAAGGGTTTGATATACTCGAATTCTCGCCGCTCTATGACAACGGAAACACTTCTGTTCTGGCAGCGAAACTGATTCAGGATTTCATTGGTTCAAAAGAGACAAAAAAGAAATTTTCCTAAATTCCCATTCTGTCAAGTATCTGTCTTCCTTTTGTAACCTGGATCTTGCAGGGGGTTGGCAATTTTATTGAAGCTTTTCCAAGAGCATCCTTGAGAATTCTAGCCCCTTCAGGAGTGGATCTGCCAACCATTATGATATCGCCTGTGTGAACTCTTGCTGCAGTACCGACCGGTCTGCCGAAAGCAAGTTTCATTCCGCTCGATATCCTGTCTGCCCCGGCTCCTGTTGCCATCTTGTGCTCCCTGAGCACATGATGCGGATAAGGCCTGATCTGAAGATAATAGTTCTCCGGCCCAAGCCTTTCGAGCAGTTTTCTGTTTATTGATATCCTCGCGGCTTCAAGAGCAATGTGCCTTATCTGGCAGGACTCTTCAGCGATTAGCCTGAATTCAATGTCAAAATCCTTCTTCTGGTTTCCAAGAGTGAAAGTCGTTATCTTAGGATAGGGGACTCCGCCCATGAATTTCCTTCTGGTATATGCTGGGCCTGAAATCTTTGAGTACATCCTAGCGGGCTTTGTGACCATACGTTATCTCCTGTGAAGTGTTCACGGATATAAAAAGTGAACGATATCCTGTGGCAACCCGATATGATAACATCAGTTGACAATTCATAAGTTCGGCGGTTCCAAACGGGAGTCTGAGCCATCATTCATCTTTATTATAATAATTGCAATTAGTGCAATAATGACCAAATCCGAAAAAAGAGAGTTGCTCGATGTTGCACATGTTTCGTCCAAGGGGACTTCGTTCAGAATAACAGTTCCAAGAAAGGTAGTTTCAGTCCTTGAACTCAAGGACGAGGATATTGTTGCTTTTTATCTGGAAGATGGAAAAATAATTTTGGAGTCGCTCAAGTAAGGCAATGGGTAAATCTATTAGATCACGATAACGGCTTCATGCTTTCCCAGAAGAGAATGGTTCTTTCGTCATTCCTGTTTGGAATGGGATGGTTCACCATAAGTTTTACATTTCCTCTGGAAGCTGATTATTACGGTCTCGGAAAGATTCTGACCGGTCTGCTTGGGCTCGCTGTGTCAGTCCCATTTCCCGTTGTTGCTTTTATTTACCTGAAAGGGGGAGACAGGCATCTCTTTGCACTGTTGCTCGCCTCCCAGATCATAATCGCCGTTCTGTGCTCCCTTTTCATCCTTCCAGTTCCGTGGCTCTTTGTGATGCTTGTGGCAGGTACGGGTGTTTTGCAAGGCTTCTACTGGGTGTCCCTCGAAGTCTCGATTGGATCCGTTCCGGGAGAGAGAAGTGCAGAAAAGTACTCTGCAGCCTGGGGAGTACCGAGTTTCATTTCACCCGTAATAGCAGGTTTTCTCCTTCAATACATAAACTTCACACTTATAGCGGTGATATCGGCAATAATCCTCATCTCTGCAGTTCCTTTTGTTCAGAGGTACAGAATTGTAATCAAGGAGAAAAATACAGGCCGGCCGGACCTTTATTTCATAATTCCTCTTTTATTCGCAGGCATTTTTCTCGGCTATTTCTCTTATTCCCTGATACCAATGCTCAGAATTTCAGGTTTTGAGTATTATGTTCTTGGAATCTACGGGTCAGTGCTTGGAGCGGCAATGGCCATAGGCTTCCTGGCATTCAGTTTCATAAATTCTGACAATATAAAATCCATAAACCTCATGTCTGCTGTGCTGATGGCTACACCAATTGTTATAGCATTCTCCAGAGACATGATACTGATGGGGGCAGTAATAGCAATGGCCGGGTTCGGAGTTGCCATGGCATTTTCAAAAGTCCTGTCATACATTTCAGGAACCACAGACCCGGTTAAGGGCACATTCTACTACGAACTTTTCCTTGCCATTGGATATGGTTCAGGTTCAACCCTTGGAGGCTTTATATCTTCCTATTATGGATATTTGTCGGCACTGGCCATATTCATGTTCCCGGTCGCCTATGTTCTCTATCTGACTATGAATAGAGATCATCGTTATTCTCATTACGCATAGCCACTATGATCTTGCCGTTTGAGATCATTATATTGTGAGGGTGCTTCTCTTCAGCAGTGATTTCCCTCCCGCATTTGAGGCATGTTAGAGTCGCACTGGAATCAGTATGGAAAGTTGGGTTGCCGCAAGAAGGACAGCCACCCCTTACCCACAAAGCTGTCTTGCCGGCCACCATTTCATTTGTATGAACAACTGTTTGGTCTGCGGGAGCAGCACGCTCTTCGGATCCGGTAAGTGCCTCTGCCCTCTCGATTCTTTCCTTGATTTCCTTCTCCCTTCTCCTTACATATCTGGAAGTTGTAATGGTTGATATTGCCACAAAGCCTATGAGGATCCAGGCAAAAATGAAAATTGTGAGTACCAGGCTCAGTGCATAGTTGTTAGCCGCAGCATAGTCCATGACTGCGATGGAGGAAAATAGGAAGTTCCCGAGATAAGCTTTCCAGAAACCGAATTTGAGGTATATCACGTTGGAAAGCCCGAAGATGAAGAAAGTCTGAACGTATTCTATCGCAATATCGTATGTGCTGAGGCCACCCGGATAGAGAAACATAATCAGATACAGCATAACCAGGTCAAAGGCAGTGCTGACAGCAAGGATTGCTGCAAAACTGGTACCGCTGAACCTTGCATTTCCGGACAGTACGTTTCTCATCCCCTTTCTGTCCTTTACGGCAAAGAACAGGGACAGAAGCGTTATGGGGACAATCTGCAATATGAACGTGAGTGTTGCAACACTTATCTGCTGCTCAAAGTTGAGCACTATGGTAGCAGAACTTTCAGGCGGTGAATACAGCATGCTGGTAATCAGGCTGACTATGAACATGATCGAGGTGAGAGCCACCAGATAGACTGAATAACTGTATTTTTCCGCGGGGGGTGACATCCTTCCCAGTGGACCGAATCCTATGAAGAGCAGGAATGAAAAAACAACAAGGACAGAGATCGAAATGGCGATTGAAGCGAGTATGTTTTTTGTAATGGAAAGGAAAGGAAGGTAAAGTTCTTTCAGCGCCTGGGGAAATGACGCCCATGAATAAACAAGAACATATGCAGTGAAGTAGAGGTAGAGGCCGATGGATGCCAGAGCGCCTATGACCACCAGATAGAAGGTTACTTTTCCGTAAGTGCCCCAAGAATCTGCCATATGTCAATAACACATGTCTTAAGAATATATGAACCTAGGACAGTGTGATTGTGATTCTCTTGTTCAGCTTTCCCTTAACAAGTGATGTCTTCACTTCTATTTTTCCGATTTCGGAGGTGTTTTTTACCTGAGTCCCCATGTCCGGCTGTACTGGAAGGTCCCCGATTCTGCATAACCTTATCTTCTCGTAGTCAGGAACTTTACCTTTGCATATGTCCATAAGCTGAGCGTCAGACTCGAACTCTTTCCTGTCGACGTAGTAATTCTCTATGTCCACGTTCTTCCCGACTATCTGGTTCGCTTCGTCCACAAGTTTCTGCACCATTTCCTCTGTCAGGTCGTCAACGTAAATGTCCATCCATGACTGATCATCATAAGTCTGGTTGATCCTGGTTGCTGCCTTGTAATCCCTGTATACAAGTGCAGCCAGAACATACATGGCGCTCCTGAACCTCATGTGAACGTACCTTATGTCCCAGTCTATGAACTGCTTGACTTCCTTGCCTGCTATGTCCTGAGGATAGGTATCAAGTGAGATCAGGTGGATCCAGACGCCGTCCTTCCAGGTGTCAACAATGATGTACTTTGTGCCGCCTATCTCCACGTACCCCCTGTCATTTGGCTGACCTTCACCGGTTGGATAGAATATACTGCTTTCAACTGTCAGGTCAGTGAATTCGACCATGACAGCCTTTGAATCAAACTGTTTTCTGTAAGGATCGTCGAGGTATGCGTGCTCTGTGGGCATGGGTTGGAGAATCTTTCTGTTTATATATCATTTTTGAATTCTTCTGAGAATGCCAGATTTTCAAATACTCTGCTGTACAAGACAGGAAAACTGTTAATTAAGTATATCTATACATTTGAAATGCCTCCGTCACTTGGACTATATTTCTTTTCTTTACGGACTGAAACGGGAAGGCATCAAACTTGGCCTGGACATTATGAAGTCCTTTTCACAGAATCTGGGAAATCCCCAGGATTCATACAGGAACGTGCATGTGGCAGGCACAAACGGGAAAGGAACCACAGCTGCGCTTGTTTACAACATGCTTAATGAGAAGTACAGGACAGGCCTCTATACATCACCCCACCTGATAGATTTCAATGAGAGGGTCCTTTTCCAGAAGGAATTCATAGATGACGGATACATTCGGCAGTTTGTGTCAGACAATTTCGAGCTTATCAGGGAACTTGCTCTTACCAACAGGAATCCCACGTTCTTCGAGACAACTACAGCAATGGCGTTCAGGTACTTCGCGGACAGGGATGCCGAATTTGCTTCAATAGAAGTGGGGCTGGGGGGCAGGCTGGATTCTACAAACATATTGAATCCTGAAGTCTCGGTTATTACAAGTGTCGGGTATGAGCATGCAGACAGGCTGGGGACTTCGCTGGACTCAATAGCCTTTGAGAAGGGAGGGATCATAAAACAGGGAAGGCCGGTAGTCCTGGGAGACACCAAGAAGGAGGTTGTCTCTGTGATTAGAAAACTCAGCGCACTCCGGGGCTCGGAACTCAAGTGCGTTGGTTCTGATTCGACCTTCTCTGATCTGGAGATCGGGCCGGAAGGAACTTCATTCAACCTCTCTACTGAAAAAGCAGAGTACAGAATAAAGAGCAGGATGATTGGTCGATTTCAGCAATATAACATAGCAGCAGCTGTCCTTGCCGGTGAACTCCTTGAAGACTATGGCATGGGCAAGAGCCAGATATTGAAGGGAGTGGAGAACACAATATGGCCGGCCAGGATGGAGGCAGTCTCAAGAGATCCATTTGTTGTGGTAGATGCCGCACACAACCCACCCGCTGCGCATGCTCTGGCTTCCTCTTATTCGGCCCTTTTTAAGGAAAAACCGCATCTTGTGGTTGGCATGCTGAAGGACAAAGACTTCTATTCATTCCTGAAGGTAATGTCAGAAATCAGTGATTCAATAACACTCACTACGCCAGATGAGCCACAGAGGTCGCTCCCGCCGCAAAAACTTGCATCTACCGCCCGGAAATATTTCCGTGACGTCGAAATTGTTGAAGATCCTGTAGAAGCTTACAGCAAAGCCAGACAGAACAGGAAAAATATTCTTGTTACAGGCTCCATATATCTTGTAGGAATTATAAAAAAATTGGAGCATTCCCCGGTTATACCCTATTTAAACTGAGTTTTAAATGGCGAGTTCTTATCAGGTATGGTAAAAAAGGTTTTTAGTACTACCTGATTATGAAGATTCTCTGCTGATATAATGAACAATCCTTTTGCCAATATTGATGAAAAAAACAGCCTCATATCCGGTGATCTTTCAATCCTCTCGAGTTCATACATACCAGACTTCTTTCCCCACAGGGACATCCAGATCGACTACATGGTCCGGTCCCTGAGCACAATAATGAAGCACGGCAAGGCATCAAACCTCGTGCTTTATGGAAAGAGCGGAACAGGCAAGACCTCGGTCACAAAGTATGTCACCCAGATGCTGCGCGAAGCCACTAACGATGGCGTAATAGTAGTATACATAAACTGCCAGATCTATGATTCCCCTTACTCAATCCTGGTTTCAATGGTCAATTCGATAACTCACGGTGAGAGCGAAAAGATACCTTCCATGGGTTGGCCCCTTGACAAGATTTATTTCGAGTTTCTCACCAGAATGCGGGAAGTCAACAAGTATGTGCTTGTTGTTCTGGACGAAGTTGACAAGCTTATACAGAAAAATGGCGGAGATTCCCTGTACGTCATATTGAGGGCGGCCGATGAGGAGGAACTAGGTTCAAAGGTTTCCATTATTGGCATTACAAATTACACTTCTTTTGTTGATAATCTCGACGCAAGAGTAAGGAGCCGGTTAAACCAGGAGAGCATAATTTTTCAGCCTTACAATGCGCCTCAACTCAGGGACATACTCATAGAGAGGCTCAAGGGCATTGTCAGCAACGATGCAATAGATGAGTCTGCAATCAACCTCTGTGCAGCAATTGGGGCAAGAGAACACGGAGATGCCAGGAAAGCGATTGACCTCCTGAGAATTGCAATAGAGATTGCCATGAGGGAGGGCAGAAAGAAGATAACAGAGTCAGAGGTCTATCTGGCAAGAAACAAGTTTGACACTGACGTTGTAAAGGAGAGCGTAAAATCACTCCCACTTCATTCCAAAATAATGCTGCTTAGCGTTATACTCACCCAGAAAGTGGCTGAACGCCCCGTTTATACGGGTGAAGTCTTCGAAAACTACAAGCGAATATGCGAAGAAATATCTGTACAGAATCTTGGGCTGCGGAGAATCAGTGAGCTTCTCTCCGATCTTGATGATGTCGGCCTTATTGTTACAATAACAAAGAGCCTCGGCAGGGGAGGAAGGACCAGGTTCATCAGGGTTCCGGACCATGCACAGGCAATCGAATCCAACCTTCTGGAAGATGAACAGCTTTCAACATTCAAGGGAACAAAACTGTCAAAACAGCAGAGGCTGAAGGAAGTGTTCGACGGGAAAGATGTCCCGTTCGACGATATCTTCTCTGCCAGGGAAGCACAGGATTAACCCTTCTTTCTGTACATATAGCACATGTCATCAGCAACCCTGTTTATGACAAGATTGTGCTTTCTGGCAAAATCAGCGGGCGCATCGGTCCAGTCGTAGTTGTCCACTATTATCAGGAAATTTCCCTTCAGCGCGCTGATTGCTGTTTCCAGCTCAAAAGTGACATGTTCGTAGGTGTGTTCAGAATCATGCATGAATATGGAAGGTGAGCCGAATTTTGATATGTTTACCGGCAGAGTCTCGTTAGAATCACCCAGTATCAGGTGCCAGTTCTTTCTGAGTCTGTCAGGCACAACGAATCCAACGGGCTCTGGTACTTTCTCCTCTCCGTAATTCTTTCCAAGGTCAAAGCTAACCAGCTTTCCCCCATTGTTTTCAAGCGCAGACAGGAAAGCGAAAGAAGTGGTTCCTGGACCCACTCCTGTCTCAACAACAATATCCGGCCTCAGCGATGACGTAATGGAGTAAATGAATGATAATTCCTTTTCTGATACCTGCCAGAAATTCCTGTCGCCTAGAACTCCACTGACGTATTCCACCAGCTTCCGGGATTCTCTCAGGTATATTTCGTAATCTTCCCCGGCTACTCCAAAGTTTTCGAGCAGTTCACTGCAGCCTTCTTCCGGTACTGTCAAACCTTATCTCCTCCTCCACTTCCATGACAATGACATTCTGTTCGCCGTCCGAAAGGCTCTTTTCAAGTTCGGAAGGATCAGCCTTGATTATGTCCCAGGTATTGTAATGCATCGGTACGATGTATTTCGACCCGATCAGTTTTGAGCCGTATGCAGCCTCTCTGACTCCCATTGTGTAATGGCCACCTATTGGAAGAAGCGCAATATCTGGACTGTAAAGTTCTCCAATAGTCTCCATGTCCCTGAAAACTCCTGTGTCTCCGGCGTGGTAAACTGTAAGGCCATCTTCAATAACTGCACCTATTGGCGGTCCTGCGTACTGACCTTTGTAGTTTGAGGAATGGAAAGCAGGAACAGCCCTAATGGTCACTCCGTCAACCTTTGTGCTTCCACTGTAATTTATTCCTATGAAATTTACATCTTCCGAGGCCTCCTGCAGTAGCCCGGCAAGCTCAACCATGGTCACGACAGTTGAGCCGTTCTTTCTTGCAATGTCCACAGCATCACCCAGATGGTCGGAGTGCCCGTGTGTCACAACAATGATGTCCGGTTTAACATCATCCTTGGTTATCTTTGATGCCGGATTTCCCTCGAAGAATGGATCAATAAGCACATTCCTTGACATTCCAAGGCTGAAGCAGGCATGGCCATGCCATTTCAAACTGATCTCCTTTGCCATATACTCCTATTGGCTGTTGATATAAATTCTTTCCACGGTGTGAAATCTCCATAGAAAATTTATGCACTGTTCCATAAAGGTAGTACTTGAATCTGCTTTTCGACGTTATTGTTGGTACTCTGCTTGGAGTCTCTCTGGCTGCACCGCCGGGGCCGGTAACTTCCATTATTGTCAGAAGGTCCACCGTTTCGATGTTTTCTGGCATTATGGTTGGGTTCGGGGCAATGACGGCTGACCTGATACTCATGCTGATAATGATCTTCACCAACGCTGTTCTGTCGCTGAGCACCTTTGAGACCTACATATACATAGCAGGTGCTGCAATAATTTTCATCGCGGGCGCACACCTGATTCTCGACTACAGAAAGGATGTGGATTATGCAAAATCCGGTTCATACCTTGCGGGCCTTACAATTGGCCTGGTGAACCCGTTTCAGATAATCTGGTGGCTATCTTCCGGGCTTGCATTCCTGCTGAAATTCGGAATACAGGTTTTCTACTTCCTGTTTGCTGGAACGACGCTCTGGGTAATTTTCCTTTCATACGTAATCAACAGAATTTCAGAAATGTATGGTAAAAAAATGATAAGAGCAGCATCGCTTTTCAGCATAGCTGTCCTGTTCTTCTTTGGTTTTCTTTTCGTTTATCTTTTTGTTGCAAGAATCCTTTGAATCAGACCCTCTTGTCCTGGAACGTCTTCATTGGGTCCACAACAGAGTTTCCGTCCCTGTTTGAAACCAGCTGAAGTGCCGGAGGGTTTGTAAGGTAATTCTTGTTGTTCTCAGCAATTCTCTTGGGGAAGCTTGGAACAGTCCTGTTCTCAAAGAATATTCCGGTTGGAATCCTGTCGTCCATCTCAAGCCCTTTCAGGTATGCATGCTCGTACTTGCTGACAAGTTCATCCTCGTTCTTCGTGTTGACAACCGGGTCCCATTCCTTGTCTTCCTCGAGCTTGTAGACTTTCTTCCTGTAGACTTCCATTGTGTTGATGTTATTGTATGTGGGGCAGGGCTGAAGTATGTCTATGACAGACGAACCCTCGTGCACCATGGCCCTCTTTATTATCTCCTTGAGCTGCTTTGTGTCGAATGAAAATCCTCTTGCAACGAAACTGTAACCAGCAGAAAGAGCAAGTGTTATTGGATTGATGTTGCTGAACACATTGGGCCTGAAAAGGCTCTTGGTCCTCATTCCAAGTCCCATTGTAGGGGCTGCCTGCCCCTTTGTGAGCCCGTAGACCTGGTTGTTGTAAATCATTATTGTCAGTCCAACATTTCTTCTTCCTTCAGCTATGAAGTGCCCGGCACCGATTCCAAGCATATCTCCATCTCCGCCGGTCACAAGGACCTTCAGGTTTGGGTTTGCCAGCTTGATTCCAACTGCAAACGGTATCGACCTTCCGTGAAGTGTGTGCATACCCGCCACATTGACATAATGCGGTGTCTTGCCGGAGCACCCGATCCCGGAAACCATTGCAACGTTGGTGGGATCAAACTCCATGTCTGTCAGTGCCTGGGTTATCGAAGTCAATATTCCGAAGTCCCCGCAACCGGGGCACCAGTCTATTGCAAGGTCTGTTCTGAAATTATGCGCCATTTCTCAACACCACGCTTTCCTTCTTTCCTGATACTATCATCATTATGGCCTCTCTCAATTCATCTTCTGTTATGTGTCTTCCATTATACTTCGTAATATGGCTGTTTATCCTGTATCCGGTGTTCTGCATTATGACCTTTGTTGCCTGTGAAGTCATGTTGCTCTCAACAGATATCACCTTTTCCGAACTCTTCAGAACCTCTGATACGAAGTCAGAGGGAAACGGCTCGAACATTTTTATCTGCATGAGCTTTGCATCAACGCCTTCTTTTGCCAGATCTTCTATCATGTCAAGAAGCAGCCCCTTCTGGCTGCCCCACGTCACTATTGTGATCTTTGCGTCCTTGTTTCCGAATATCTGAACTTTTTCCTCTAGAGGAATTTCTTTGGATGCGACCTCAATTTTTCTGGCACGCTTTTCCATCTGCCTGTCCCTCATCAGAGTATCTTCGGTCACGTGCCCGTACTCATCGTGCTCGTCACCGGTCATCCAGAATATATTTCTTCCGAATGTGCCCATAGGAGATACACCGGACTGTGTGTCAAGCGTATACCTCTTTATCAATCCTGTTTCTTCCGGCTTCACTGCAGATGAGATCTTAATGCCGTTGCTCGCAATAGAATCTATCACTTCTGTCGTGTTTGCGAGATTCTTGTCGATCAGGTGAATGACCGGAAGCTGGTACCTGTGTGCGTAGTTAAGTGCACGAATTGAATCATAGATGCAGTCCTCGACGTCTCCGGATGCTATGACTATCCTGGGAAATTCTCCGTGTCCCGTGTTAAGTGCGAACATGAGGTCTGACTGCTGGTTCCTTGTTGGCAACCCTGTGCTTGGCCCTCCTCTCTGGTAAAGAGTAATAACCACCGGAATTTCGTCCATGCCTGCGAAAGATATTCCTTCTGCCATTAGCGCAAACCCTGGTCCGCTTGTTGCGGTTGAGCTCCTTGTTCCCGCAAGGGCAGCTCCGCACGCCATGGTTATTGCTGAAATCTCATCCTCAGTCTGCACAACAGTCACACCTCCATTGGTGAGGTTCTGGTCTTCGTTCTCAAGCCACGCCAGATGGTCGTGCTCTTCAAGAATTGTGCTCTCATCACTTGCGGGAGTGATAGGATAATAAGTCTGGAACCTGAGTCCGCCCATTACCTTTCCAATAGCTGCAGCATCGTTTCCCGTGAGCAGCATTGCAGGATTTGCCCCATTCTTCTTGAGCTTTTTGGGAGCAATCTTGTTCTCTTCTGTGTAGCTGTATGCTCCTGCCACAACTTTGAGATTTGGCTCAATGACCTTTTCCTTGCTGCCGAAAGTGTGCTTGATTGACTGCTCTGTGAATTCCTGCGCAATTCCCAGTGTGGACAGAGTTATTGCTGCACCCAGTGTATTGGAGTACCTGGTCGCAGGCCCCTCGGAAATCGCAGATGTAATTATTTCATTGAAAGGTATTGCCAGAGGAATTGCACCTTTCTCCTTCATGAGGTCCAGCATCCCTTTCACGTTAGTTGGAAGGTTTCTTTCAGTAAGGGCACCCCTGATTCTCTCAACAGTATCCCTCATGATCATCCTTGCCTGTGAAAGCTCTGAATTCTCAAATCCTACGTCATAAATCACCCTGGTTCCTTTTCCAACGTCCTCGGAATGTTCAAAAAGTGTGTCCGGGTCCAGTGCCACCAGAACATCTACAGGGAATTTGAGAGATCTTGGTTTTGTCTCCCTAACACGCAGGTGCACGTAACTGTGCCTACCCTTGATGTTGGAATGAAACTCCCTGACAGATATTATTGGGTAGCCAGAGTACGCAAAAGCCCTGCTTATCATATTGGACGAGGTATCTATTCCTCCTCCTTGTGGTCCGCCTATTACGATACTGATATCAATATCTGACATGTGAGCCTGACATCTCAATCTAGTTAAAAAATGTTTATTTTAGCTAATTTTCTGGTTCTTCAAATCACTCCTGAAAATGATCATTTTTGCTTCCCAACCAGTGACCATTATTACTTAGAATACAATTACGTCTGGCATGTACATCATCTTTCATCTGAAAGAGAAAGGGCAGGAAACACTCAACACCCTCATGTCCGATGACGAAGTCGGACGGCTTTCAATAACATCGAAGGACGGCTCCAAGATTTCTGATGAATATACAGGCCTACTTGTGATGATCGAGGGGCAGGAAGGACCTGTCAAAAAGGCTGAAGGACTCATTGGCGACAGTGGAGAGAAGCTGTCAGAGGAAAAATGTGCCGAAGTGTACAGGAAGATGAAGGAAGAGTCTGAGAGCGCCGACCAGGGAGTAGGTTTTCTATTTGGTGAATAAGATCATTGTTGTCACTGGAATGCCCGGAGCCGGGAAAGACGAATTCATAAAGGTGGCAGCAGACATGGGAATGGGCGACCTTCACATGGGAAATACTGTCAAGAGCTATGCAAGGAAGTCTGGCATTGAAATGAAAGATGACGAGGTTGGAAAGTTCGCAACTTCAGAACGTCAGGAGTACGGCATGCACGTGTGGGCAGAACGTACTCTCCGGGACCTGAATGGCCAGAAGAACATTGTAATAGACGGGCTCCGGAATATGGAAGAGCTCGATTACATGAGAGAAGTTGAGAACGACCTCGTAGTCGTGGCAGTATTCGCAAACAGGAAGGACAGGCTTGACAGGATCCTCAAAAGGAGCAGGGAAGACGACATAAGAAACATGGACGGGCTCATAAAGAGAGACCTTAGGGAGTTGTCCTGGGGAATCGGATCCGTGATTTCACTGGCAGATTACATGATAGTAAACGACGGAACGCTTGAAGAGTTCAAGAAGAATTCACTGACACTTCTTGAACGCATAGAAAAAGACTAAATTTTCGCCCTTATGCCAAGAGAATAATCGACTATTGAATCAAAGAAAGCTTTTCCTGTTGTGGTTTCAGTTCCAGCCAGCTCACACTGAAACGGAAAGTATATTCTTTCAGGATGGGGCATCAATCCCACAACATTTCCCATTTCATTGCTCACTGCCGCAATGTTGTCGTCGGATCCGTTTGGATTCCATGGATATCCTGAAATTTCGCCCTCAGGATTGACGTACCTGAAGACTACCTGATCATTTTCCCTGAGTTTCTTCAGGATGTCCGGGGAGGAAAAGGTTATCCTGCCTTCAGAATGGGCAACAGGGACTTCCCAGGATTTCCTCTGTGAAAACAGTTTCCTGAATATCGGGTTCTTTGATTCAAGCCTGATGAACGTGTTTCTGCACTCGAACCTGTTGCTCTCGGTAACAGTTAAAGCGGTATTTATCTCTGAGTCACCTGCAAAAGGGAGAAGGCCCATCTCAGTCAGAATCTGAAAGCCGTTGCACACCCCTATGACTGGCTTTGAGAGGCTTGCAAATGACTGGAGGTCCTTTAGTGCAGCCTTTTTGAGGCGCATGGAAAATATAGTTCCGGCACGGATATAATCTCCGGCTGAAAATCCGCCAGGTATGAAGATAATGTCAAAATCTTCGAGGTGTGTCTTCTTTCCCTCGATTTCCTTGATGTGTACGAAGTGTGGGTCTGCTCCGCTTCTCTGAAGTGAATGAAAGGCTTCCTGCTCACAGTTTGTGCCCTCCATTCTCAGTATAGCTGCTTTGGGTCTGTCTTCTGAAATATATGGACTACTGTCCACCTCTCCTCTCCTTTGCTTTCATTCTCAGTCCTGTGTAGCCACACTTTCTGCACTTCTTTGCACTCGGAGGGTTTCTGGCATCGCATTTCATGCAAATTTTCTTGTTCAGTCGTCTTTCAATAGCTTCAGGAAATGGCATCTTCAATACACCGTCTGTCTAAGGTATGAGGGGAGATTGATGGACTGTATATATAGACTGTGCATTCCATCCAGACTCATCATCAAATTATCCTCGGTGCAATTATCAGGTACAGCATGAGGAATACCACCAGCAGCGTGAGAAAATTCGCAACTGCCGCTATGTTTTTGTCTTTCTCAAATGCCCTGAAGAAACGGCTCTTCGAAGCAATTTTCAGTGTATCCTTGAAGAACTGGCCTCCATCGAGTATTGCCGCTGGAAGCGTGTTCAGGAGGGCCAGAAGGAAGTTGATGTAAAACAGCCAGAAGAGTGTGTTCATGACGCCCCAGTAAAGCCAGGAGGGCCCGGGCACATTATACAGCGCTGCCATATGGCCCGGAACCGGAGAAAGCCCCTGAAACGGCAACGCAAGAGTCTGGAACAACCCATTCGGGAAATCCTGAAATACGGAAGACCCGAAAACTATTCCCTTGACCAGCCCCATGGGATAGCCGATAATGCCCATGTAGCTGGCCTGTATTCCCATGAAACTCTGGTTCTTGTATGCAGGGGAATTGTCTCCGGGATAATACTTCGCATAGTAGTCATATTTGGAAGCTGTGACCATTGTGTGCTCAGAAAATAAGGGATGCTGGAAATCTTTGGACTGGTAATTTATCACAGTGACATTTATTGCCGTGCCGGGTAGAATGTTGTCCAGTATGTTTGAGAACATTGTGTAATTTGTGATCTGCGTTGAGCCTATGGAATAGATGAGTGACCCCGGCGTAATGTTGGCCGCAGCTGCAGGATATCCGGAGAGTACGCCATCAATAACTATTCCGGAAGGTATTGACACATTGCTGAGCGAATGACCATCATAAACAGTGAGTTGAGCCATTGTTCCGGGCTGGAGAGTAGAATTCATGTACATATTATAGAAGGCATCGCCGGTCATTCCATTTACAGCGATGACCTCGCTCTGGTCCTGCACAAGGCTCGAGGCGGGAAAGGAACTGTCCACTGAGCTCACGTAGAAGCCACTGTGAGCAGGCTGGGCAACAGGCATCATTACACCCAGAAGTATTATGAATGAAACAAATGCAATTACTATATTTACACCGGCTCCAGATGCAAATATTCTGCGCCTCACGATTGGGTCAGCCTTTTCGATTTCTTCCTGGTCAGGTTCAACAAAAGCACCTATGGGAACTACAAAAAATAGTGCCCCGACTGCATTCACCTTTATGTTGTGCTTCCTTGAAACCACTCCATGCATGAGTTCGTGGACTACAACCCCTATGAAGAGTGCAAATGTCCCATAGAATATTGGTATTGCGGGATTCAATCCGGGAATGACGAGGTATTCATTGAGAGGCGGGGATGTTGTAATGTGAATCTGTGTTATGAGGTATGCTTCATAAATCAGGAAAACAAGGGACAGTATTCCCCATATCAGGAATATTGCAACAGAAATTTTTGAAAATATGATTCCTGGGAATTTCGCAGATGCGCGGTCCAGTATCTTTCTGTCCTTTGAAGTCTTGATCATCAGCATAGGGCCATAGAAAGAAAAGTTCTTGCTCTTCCTTATCGGGCCGGCGAGTGCACCCAGGATAACTATCCAGAGAGCAACTACCAGAAGGGCAATGTAAAGACCGCTTATCATCAAACCTGAATTCGGACTGCATATTAATCTTTAAACACTAAGGAAACAATATTGCACATGCTCTATTTTGGATTTGGAATATGCATCACCCTTATTCATCATTGAAAGGTTTATCCCAAAAAATATATAATCACGAACCTAATGGTACGTTACTATGAACGGAAAAGTTACTATATCACACATAAAGGCGGATATTGGAAGTCTACCCGGCCATACGACGATATATGGGCCGGTTAGGGATGAGCTTGAACAGTACGTTAAGAAAAATTCCAAGGGTCTGCTTTCAGATTATCGTATTTCCCATGTGGGAGATGACCTTCAAATAACAATGATTCACGACAGGGGAATTGATGATGAGAAGGTACATGGACTCGCATGGGGGGCTTTCAAGGCCGGAACTGAAGTGGCTAAGAAAGTTGGTTTGTATGGAGCCGGCCAGGACCTTCTCAAAGATGCATTCTCAGGTAACATCAAGGGAATGGGGCCTGGGATTGCGGAAATGGAAATTACCCCTAGAAAATCAGAACCGTTCATTATATACATGATGGATAAGACAGAACCTGGTGCTTTCAACTACCCGATTTACCGCATGTTTGCCGATCCTTTCAACACTCCTGGCCTTGTTATTGACACGAACATGCACGACGGCTTTGTTTTTGAGATCTGGGACATCATAAATGCCAAGAAGATTGAACTCAGTACACCTGAACACACTTATGACATTCTTTCCATGATAGGATCCAAGAGTAAGTATGTAATAAAGAGGGTCTACACAAAACCTTCTCACGAGAAACTACCAGACGAGAATGTTGCCGTAATAACAACGGATAAACTCTCTTTCATTGCCGGAGAATACGTCGGCAAAGATGATCCGGCCGGCATTGTCCGTATTCAGTCAGGACTTCCGGCTTCCGGCGAATCGCTTGAAGCATTTTCGCACCCGTACCTTGTTTCAGGTTGGATGAGGGGATCTTTCAACGGTCCGCTTATGCCTGTGGGAATGAAGGATGCAAAAATGACAAGATTTGATGGCCCTCCGAGAGTTGTTGCACTTGGGTTTGTACTGAAGGATGGCAAATTGTCCGGCCCGGTTGATATGTTCGACGATCCCGCCTTCGATGGAGCCAGGAAAACTGCGGTGGAAATTGTTGATTACCTGAGAAGAATGGGTCCGTTCGAGCCGCACAGGCTGCCGGATGAGGAAATGGAATACACAACACTTCCAAAAATACTTGAAAGGATGGCACCGAAATTCCAGAGCATCGAGAAATCCACGAAAAAGGCATCCAAGAAGAAAGTTTCAGTCAGGGAGTCTGACTGATAAATCATCTTTTTGAACTTTTTCTTTCCCTTAAATAATTTCTTATGTCGTAGAAGTAGATGTTATCATATGGGCATGCCTGCACACAGCTTCCAGAGCCCACACACTTGGAGCTCTTGAAATAACCCTGTTTTATGAACTGTGACGGAAGGTCGCCAAGTCCGACCTCACAGGCCGTCACGCATGGTTTGCTTTCGCAGGTAATGCAGGTGTTGGAGCTTTTCACCTTAAGCCTGAATAGGCCAAGCCTGCTGAAGAATCCCACGAAATTGCCTGTGCTGCACCACCCGTATCTCCTGCACGGGCTCATACCCACAAATGGAATTGCTATGAAAAACACATACCAGAGAATGTTCCACGTGAAGTAAGAGAAAAACACCGAAACGTCAACGCCCCACAGAGATAAGGTGCTACCTCCGTTTCCAGCGTAGGATATGCCTGCCGTAATCAGGATCAATATCCACGAATTGTAGATAACAGGATAAATTCCCTTTTTGAACTTGCTGCCAATATTTCTCCTGGAAAACTCTGATTCGTAGTTGAATGAAATCATTGATTGCCCAAGCGTTCCCCCGTACATGACGGCAGAAGGACAGAGCGT
>JBJKSW010000074.1:0-3462 GCA_046703525.1 Thermoplasmataceae archaeon | reverse complement strand
AAGGTCGTTGGAGTTGCCCTTGGCGAAAACCTCTCAAAAATAGCTGAAGAGGCCCAGCTCTATGGCTGCGATATATTCCTTGGTGCTGAATCGCCGGATCTGAAGGATTTCAGGAGTGTCCCGTATTCGGACATCGTGAGTTCGTACATAGAGGAGACAAAGCCAAACATACTGCTCATATCCGGCACCAGGGAGGGCAGGGATATCGTTTCCAGGATTGCCATCAGAACCAAAACCGGAGTTGCCGCTGACTGTGTTGAGCTTGATATAGAGGAAAAGGACAAACTGCTAATTGCATGGAGGCCTTCGTTCGGAGACAAGACCATCGATCAGATTCTGTGCAGGAAGCACAGGCCGCAGACCATAACATCAAGGCCAGGAAGCTATCCAGTTCCAGAAAAGGACGAGAAACACAGGGCAGAAGTGAAGATAAAGAAGGTAAAGCTTGATGAAAAGCAGCTGAAGCACAGGGTTCTGGAAAGAAGGCCAAAGGAAAAGCTCGATCTCACGTCTAAAAAGATAATCGTTTCCGGAGGGCTTGGGCTTGGCGGAAAGGACGGATTCAAGCTCATACAGGAACTCGCAGATGAACTCGGAGGAGAGGTTGGAGCCTCAAGGCCTGTTGTTGACCTTGGCTGGATACCCTATGAGCACCAGGTTGGCCAGACCGGGCAGACTGTGAGGCCGAAGCTGTACATTGCAGCCGGGATTTCAGGCAAGATCCAGCATATAGTTGGAATGAAGAATTCAGAGAACATCATATCCATAAACACTGACCCTGACGCGGAAATCGTGAAATACTCTGATTACGTGATAAATGCGGATCTGTACAAGGCCCTTCCTGTTCTCACTGAAGAGATCAGAAAATACAGGAAAGAGGTCGCACCGGTCCAGGAATAAAATTAGAATTCAGGCTGTTCCGGCCTGCATTCATCTATTTCCTTCCTTATTTCGTCAATGAAGCTTCCAACGTCCATTTCCTTCTGCTGATTCTTCCTGTTTCTCACTGTTACTGTGCCGGATGAAAGTTCCCTTTCGCCTATGACTGCTATGTAAGACGGCCTCTTTGACCGCACGAGCTTAATCTTCTTGTTTATCGTTTCCTTGCTGTAGTCTACGAAACTACGTATGCCTGCCTCCTTCATCCTGGCATTGACTGTTTCAGCATAATCCAGGAATCTGTCGCTGACAGGCGTTATGAATACCTGAAGAGGCGAAAGCCAGGTCGGAAGCTTTCCTGCAGAATTTTCAATAAGTATTGCCATAAGGCGCTCATAGCTTCCGTATATTGCCCTGTGCACCATTACCACGTGTTTCTTGTCTCCGCCGCTGCTGACATAGGTCAGGTCAAAGTTGAGGGGCAGATTGAAATCAACCTGCACAGTTGACAGCTGCCATGACCTGCCCAGTGCATCCTTCAGATGGACGTCAATCTTGGGCCCATAAAATGCAGCTTCTCCCTCGAAAATGCGGTACTCAATGCCCTGCCCTTCAAGAGCCTGTACCAGGGCATTTGTAGCAGAGTCCCACTTGCTCAGGTCTTCATTGAGGTCCTTTGATCCGCAATTTGGGCATACTATCTCCTGTACCGCAGATTTTCTTGCCTCTATTTCTGCAGAGCAGTTGCGGCACTTATACGTTATCAGGTAGTTTTCAAGGTTGTTCTTGTCCATTACACTCAGTTCGTAGGAGAGATCCACCTTGCCGAATATGCCCTCAAAGCTTTCCCTCACCATGTTCAGGATATTCCTGATCTCATCAACAAGCTGGTCTTCTGCGAGGAATGCATGACCATCGTCTATGGTAAACATCCTTGGCCTCGTGAGGCCCCCTACTTCACCTGATTTTTCATATCTGTAAACGGTGCCTGGCTCGGAATATCTCACTGGAAGGTCCCTGAAACTGTGAGCGTCTCTTTCGAAAATCGTTATGTGTCCCGGGCAGTTCATGGGCTTGATGGCGTACCCTGAACCATCATCCATGTCAAATATGTACATGCTGTCCCGGTATTTTGCATAGTGCCCGGACTGTTTCCACATCGTGTCCCTGAATATGTGGGGAGTTGAAACCTCGTTCCAGCCGTACTTCAAGTTGAGTTCTCTCATGTATTGAATAAGTGCGTTTCTGATTGTGGTTCCGTTGGGAGTATAGAATGGAAAACCTGGCGCCCTTTCAGAATTGAAGACAAAAAGGTCCATTTCCTGGCCGATTTTCCTGTGATCCCGCTTCTGGGCTTCCTCCCTCATCTGAAGATACGATTTCAGTGATTTGTCATCTGGAAAAGCCGTTCCGTATATTCTCACCATCCTCTCCTTTGAGGGATCGCCCTTGTAGTTTGTGGACGCAACTGTCAGCAGCTTCACTGCCTTTATTCTTGAAGTGGATGGAACATGCGGGCCCGTGCAGAAATCGACAAAGTCTCCCTGCCTGTAGACTGATGATTTATCCCCGGATGGAACATTATCCCGGATCTTGTCGAGCTTGAACTTGTTGTATGAGAACATTTTCAAAAGCGTATCCTTGTCATATTCCTCTCTAGTAATCTGGAGGTCAGCGGATGCGAAATCTTTCATCTTCTTCTCAATCTTCTCCAGATCCTCAGCAGAAACGGGGTCCATGAATATGTCATAGTAGAAACCGTCTTCAGTAGGGGGGCCGGCATTCAAAAGTGCCTCCGGATGGAGTGAAGTGACCGCCTGGGCGAGCAGATGCGCTGCGGAATGCCTTAGTATCTTAAGTCCCGCTTCTGAATTCGAATAAATGGGAATCATTTCACCATCAGAAGGAGAGGCGGCTGAGAGATCATACTGTTTGCCGTTCAGTTCGGCAGCGATGATCAGTGGATCCCTGACCTTTTCCCCGAACTTTTCTCCCCTCTCTATTTTCAATGTATTCACTCCGGACTTTTGCATCGGCAGAGAAATTCTGGTTTATATAAATACTTGGTGAATAACTTCAAGCGTGGAGCGACACGATTGAATCTGACAATTTTCCTGCGTCCCCATGTAGCAAAGATTCCCTGAGCAATTCCATGTCTTCGTACGGGGGTCGGTCCTCTGCGAGGTGCCTGACATTTTTCCTTACAAGAGTATGCATTTTCCCAGCCTGCTCTGACAGTCTTACACCTGAAAGGTCAACCGCCTGGGCGCCAAGCAGAAGATCAATTGAAACAATGCTTAACAGGTTATCCACGATCCTTGAAAGTTTAAGTGCGGATGTTGCACCCATGCTGACATGATCCTCCTGGTTGGCAGAGGTTGGTATTGAATCTGCAGACGAAGGCGTTGACAGAACTTTATTGGTATTGCACAGTGCTGCCGCTGTGTATTGGGGTATCATGTACCCGGACTGGAGCCCTTCATGTTCGGTAAGGAAAGCGGGGAGGCCACTCAGGTTGGAATCAACAACCCGCGCAATCCTCCTCTCTATGATATTTCCGAGGTCTGTAAGTGCGATTGCAAG
>JBJKSW010000073.1:0-3063 GCA_046703525.1 Thermoplasmataceae archaeon | reverse complement strand
CCTGATGACTTCACTCGAGTCTGGCACCAAGAGAAAGATGATTGACATAGTGAAAGGTGTGGAACCGCAACTCGGGCTCGCTCCTGTTACAATGATCAGCGAAGTGGAATCCAAAATGAGGGAGTCGCAGATAAAGAAAACGAAAACGGTATGCACATACTGTGGAGTCGGATGCTCCTTTGACATGTGGACCGAGGGCAGGGAGATACTCAAGATACAGCCGCAGCCCAAATCTCCTGCGAACGGAATATCCACATGCGTAAAGGGGAAATTCGGCTGGGATTTCGTGAACGACAAGGAAAGACTCACTTCTCCCCTGATAAGGGATGGAAACAAGTTCAGGGAAGCAACGTGGGAAGAGGCAATAAAGCTTGTTGCGAAGCGGCTCTCTGAAATAAAGAAGAAACATGGGGGCGATTCAATAATGACCATTTCGTCCTCGAAGGGGACAAACGAAGAATCTTACCTTTTCCAGAAATTCGCCAGGCAGGTACTTGGCACAAACAATGTGGACAACAGCTCCAGATTCTGCCAGGCTCCAGCAACAACAGGACTTTGGAGAACAGTTGGGTACGGCGGAGATTCCGGGTCGATCAGCGACATATACAACGCAGGACTGATAATAGGTGTCGGAACAAACACTGCTGAATCACATCCAGTTCTTGCGACAAGGGTGAAGAGAGCCCACAAACTGAACGGCCAGAAACTCATAGTTGCGGATGTAAGGGAACACGAGATGGCAAGGAGGGCAGACATATTCCTGCATCCAAACCCCGGAACCGACCTGGTATGGCTTTCTGCTGTTTCGAAATACATTATAGACCAGGGCTGGCAGGACAAGAAGTTCATCGATGAGAGGGTCAACAATTACGACAACTATGTCAAGAGCCTTGACAAGTTTACGCTTGATTTCGCTGAAAAAACAACTGGGCTCTCAAAAGACCAGCTCGTCAAGACTGCCGAAATGATACACGAATCAAAGTCCACCTGCATACTGTGGGCAATGGGAGTGACACAGCACGAACACGGGAGTGACACCTCAACTGCAATTTCCAACCTGCTTCTTGTAACAGGCAATTATGGCAGAACCGGAACAGGAGCCTATCCCCTGAGAGGTCACAACAACGTTCAGGGAACAAGCGATTTCGGATCAATGAATGCATTCCTGCCAGGATACCAGAAAGTATCAGACGAGAAAGCGAGAACAAAGTTTGAAAAGGCTTGGAACTGCAAGATACCTGAAAAGGCAGGCCTGACAAACAACAGTTGCCTTGAGGGAATAATGGATGACACGATCAGGTCCCTTGTTGTTGTCGGCGAAGAACTCGTAATCACGGGCTCAGACGTGAACTTCATTAAGAAGGGCCTTTCAAAACTTGATTTCCTTGTAGTTCTGGATCCATTCTTTTCTGAAACAGCAAAATTCGCCGACGTGATTCTCCCCTCATCTGTAAGTGTTGAGAAAGACGGCACATTCACAAATACAGAAAGGAGAATCCAGCGCATTTACAGGGTAATGGAACCTCTTGAGGGCACAAAACCTGACTGGGAAATTGCTTCCATGATAGCAAGGGAAATGGGCTTTGACTGGAATTACAGCCACCCGTCTGAAATAATGGATGAAATAGCAGAACTAACTCCCATGTTTTCCGGCGTGAACTATGAGAGGCTAGAAGGGTACAAGAGCCTTCAATGGCCCATTGCTCCCGATGGCACAGATTCACCTCTCCTCTACATAGATGAATTCCACTTCCCTGACGGACGCGCAGTTCTGAACCCGCTCAACTTCGAAAAGACGCTCGGGGTGGATGCTGAATTTGACCTTCACTTGAACAGTGGAAGGCTGCTTGAACACTTCCATGAGGGCACAGAGACCTATAAGTCTCCCGGGATATCGTATTTTACACCATCGACATTTGTTGAAGTTTCGCCAGACCTTGCAAAGGCGAGGAAAATTGAGACAGGCGATATGGTGAGGCTGACATCCAAATGGGGTTCACTGAAGACTGCGGCGGTTGTTACGGACAGAGTGAAGGGAAACGAGCTTTACATGCCAAGGAACGATTCTGGCGAATCCGCGGTGAATATACTCACCGGCAGGGATTATGACCATGATTCCGGAACTCCTGCCTACAAAGACACTGCGGTGAAGCTGGAGAAGCTTGACGGGCCGGGAAACAAGAACGTTCTGCCAAGGAACAACTTCAGGTGGGGCAACCCGAGGCCGCAAAAGGGTGTGCTTGTGGATGAGAAGTGGAAAAGGCAGGATTACAAGCCAATTGTTTCCAGGGAGGTGAAGTAATGGCAGAGCCAACAACGGCGATCAGGAAAAGAACTGAAAAGGATCATGTGCAAATTGTAGACAGGGTGAGCCCTGAAAAGCTGGAAAATACGGTGAATTCAATCATAAGGGTAACAGATGCGCTCCAGACCAGCGGACTCCTTCCAATGGTCACATCGCTTCTGGAGCATTATGAGGATACAATGAGGATAATAGTGGATCAGGTTTCAACTGAGAAGACCTCGCAATTCATAAACAACCTGTTAACCATATATACATTGCTTTCATCCATTGACCAGAAGAGGCTGCTGTCAATAATAAACAGCATTTCAGAAACAATAAACTCCGTTGACAAATTCAGGTCGCAGGAATCACTGGGGCTTCTCGCTCTGCTCAGGCTCATGAAGGACCCCGACGTGAGTGCAGGACTCAGGGCCGCCTTCGACCTTGTCGGCAGCCTTTCCAGGAAGGAGTAATGCCCATAGCAGGGACAGAAAAGAAAAAATCTGTAATAAAAAGGCGGATCACTGTATCAGACAGCTCCGGCATGCTCGAAACAAGGCTGGACCCGGTAACCGTTGAAGAACCATTGCAGCTCGTGCTTCAGAAAGGCGGCAGGAGAGTGAATTTTGCTGTCATAATGAGGACGCCTATTCTCGACTTTGAACTTGCAGCCGGATTCCTTTTTTCTGAGGGCGTGATCAGGAATGCCGGAGACATTCTTTCCATAAGCCATGACAGTGACAGAATCAAGGATTCCGGCAATATCGTGATCGTTGAAG
>JBJKSW010000072.1:0-6288 GCA_046703525.1 Thermoplasmataceae archaeon | reverse complement strand
TAGGGTCGGCAAAATAGCCGGATGTCTCTCCCATCAGGCAGGCTCCGTCAATTGAGAAAAGTTCCTTAGCCATGCCCAGCAGAAGGCCGGCAGAACCAACTATTCCACCTCCGGGCTCTCCCTTTGGAAAAACAACTCCATTCTTCTTGAGAAAAGACAGAAGATCAATATTTGTCACGGCCCCCAGAACCCTTGGAACTTCCACCATCTTGCCTGTACTGTAGCCGCCAAGAGTGTATACAAGGGAAACGTTTGCCTTCTTTGCCAGTTCAAGCACATAATGGGAGAGTTCGTACTGCCCTTCCTGTGTCGTTCCCTGGAAATCGCCGACAAGTATGAGAAGGTCCTTCTTCCCCTTGAATTTCTTGTAATAGATTGAATTCCTCGCGAGTATCGTCTGGCCGTCCTCATTTATGAATACCTGAGGCGGAAAATACTGTGAGAACATGTCAATCATTTTTGTCATCTTCAATTTTTCAATAAGGTATTCAGCAGCTATTTTGCCGACATTGCCAATGCCTGGCAGGCCGCCTATCAGTATTGGGCTGTTGAGCTTTGGAGTCTTGAATTCATTAATCACTATCTTGTCCATTTCAGTCACCTAATTTTTTCTAATCTGTATTTCTGGAATCTGTCTGACGGGGAATATCTGGGTGGCATTGCCATAACGGTAGCTCCGCCGCAATTGCCGCATTCTTCTTTCATGGTATATCTTGAACAGTTATTGCATTTTCTGATAAGGGATTTCATTCAGGTTCTCGAAAATTCAGCGAAAACATTTTGCTTTTTTGCTTCTGCCAGTATTCGGTCCACCTTGGCCTTCAGCAGCTCTTCTGCCTTTTTGTAATTCTCTTCCTTGACAGTTATCCTGTAAACGGGTGCCCCTGCATATCTGAGCTTCACGTCCTCTTCCTCAACGCCTTCCAGGCACGATACGATCCTCTCAACACCATCACTCATGAGGGAATACAATTCCAGTGTTCCGCCTATGCTGACGAATGGTATGACAACATTGTCCTTGGCTACCTTTGTGAAAGCATCCTTCCATTTTCCTTCCACTTCTGGAAGCCATTCCTCAGAAGCCGATGCATCTTCAAATGCAGCATAAAGAACGCCGTATCTTTCCCTGAGATCTGAAGCGAAGTCGGATTCTGCCTGCTCGACGCTTATACTGAGGGAAGACGCAACAATTTCAAGCAGCTTTTCCGCCTTCTGTTCATTCTTCCATTCTGCTATCTTTTCTCTTTTCTGGTGCTGGTTCACTCTCTTGAGTGAAAGGTCAGCGTGGTTCCTTGTCTTATCAACATTGAGAACTTTGCAGACTGTGTTCTGCCCTTCCCTGAGATGGTCCCTGATGTGCTTGACCCATCCGGTCGCTATTTCTGCTATGTGTATGAAGCCGTCTATTCCCTCGTACTCAACAAGATCTCCCTTGGCGCCGAATCCTTTGACCTCTCTTATGGAGACCACCACAAGGTCCCCTACTTCAGGATATTTTACCTTCATTTAACGTCCTCAACTGTTTCTGATACTGTTGAGAAGGTGCCTCCGGTGGGCTTTGCTATTGTTGCCCCGCATACGTTGCACTGCACTTCCGAGGAAATTTTGCTGTATGTTACCTGCTCATTGTTGCAGTCAGGGCACTTGATCTTAACGAATCTGTTTCCTATTCCTTTCTGTTTGATGAATTGCTTGTCTGCCATTTTTAAGCCTCCACAAGTTCAAATTTCTTAGCACGCTGAGTCGGGGGCGTAACTGCCGTCTTGCACACTTTACATCTTAGCCGTATGGATATCCTCTTTGTCGGCTTTTCCCTGCCTTCGTACTTTGGCCTGGGGAAACCTCCAAAACCTGAAGTGACTCTTCTGAATCTTCTCTGCCCAGCCCTGAACTCGCTGGCTTTCTTCTTCCTGACTCTTTCAATTTCATGATCCGTATGCTTTCTGCACTTCGGACAGTATGCTTTAACCACTTTTGGCATCTTCAATTCTGATCACCTGTAAACCGGGGCATCTTCCTGCAGGAAAATTGCACCCGCATTATCTAGAGCTTTCACACCTGATTATGATGTCACATATAAGCATTTAATCTTCACTGACGTTTATGGATTAGTTGTATTTGCAGCGAACTGCGGAGTGAAATATCATGCAACTTCAGTGCCTTGCGATCACTTGTCATAACACGGCCTTAGAAGTCACGCATTATAATCTTTTCATTCTGTTCCCGGCAAAAGCTTGCACGGTATGAAAGAAATTAAGAAGATATTTCCATACGTAGTCCTGTTATGGATCTGGATCACAAGGGCCTGCTGGTAGATGCCGGTTGGGTTATTAGGAACCTTCACAACGGGATTATCATAGTGGACTGCAGGTGGGACCTGGTAGACAAAGAGCGCGGAAAAAGGGAATATGCGAAAGGGCACATTCCCGGCGCATATTTTGTGAATATGGAGACAGAACTTGCTGATCTCACCCTTAAAAACAGGGGAAGGCATCCGATTCCGGAAACAGGGAAGTTTGCAAACGTCGTGAGAAGAATTGGAATCAGCGATGATTCAACAGTCGTTTGTTATGACGATGACTGCAGCGGATCCGCAAGAATGTGGTTTCTGCTGCGTTACTACGGACACGACCGGGTATTCATACTGAACGGAGGAATTGACTCATACATAAAAGCCGGCGGTCCGCTGACAAGGGAATTGCCGCCGGAACATGACAGCGGCTTCACTCCTGTGCCCAGGCCTGAGCTTATTGCAACAAGAGATGAAATCAAAACAGGAGGGTTGAACATGGTTGACGTGAGGGGGGCGGAAAGATACAGGGGCGAGGTTGAACCAATAGACCCGAAAAAGGGCCATATACCCGGTGCAAAGAATCTTCCTTACACCAAGCTTACCGAGAATGGCAGGTTTCCTGATCGAACTGAAATAGGCCGAATCATGTCAGGAATAGGAGAAAACCCTGTCTTCTATTGCGGTTCCGGCATTACTTCATGCGTGCCTCTTGTTGTCAGTTTCATTCAGGGAAAACCAGCCAGGCTTTATCCGGGAAGCTGGAGCGAATGGGTCAGTTTTGATGATTGTGAAATTGAAACTGGAAACGGGAAGTGATATCTGTGCCTCAATCGAATAATGAAAGATATGCGTACATAATAGATGCAAAGAGAACGCCAATTGGAAAGAAAAACGGGTCCCTGAAAGATGTGCATCCAGTGGCGCTTCTTTCGACAGTCATCAGGGACCTTGTCGACAGAAACGTCAGAGATCCTGAACTCATTGAAGATGTCATAGCGGGATGTGTAACCCAGAATGGAGAGCAGAGCACCAATATTGCCAGAAACGCCTGGCTTGCATCTGGATATCCTGAGTCTGTGCCGGGTGTGACGGTAGACAGGCAGTGTGGCTCGAGCCTGCAGGCGGCGCAGTTCGGGTCCGCCTCCATCATTTCAGGAATCAATGATCTTGTTCTTGCCTGTGGTGTTGAGTCAATGAGCAGAATACCAATGGGAAGCAACATAACGAGAGACTCGTTTCCGGCAGACACTGCACTGCTTGGCCGGTACGACCTGAGAGATGGATGGTTCAGCCAGGCAAGGGGCGCAGACATGATAGCGGCGAAATGGGGCCTGAGCAGAGAAGAACTTGATGCGTTCGGATTCAGGAGCCACGAACTGGCATACAGTAACAGAAGCCATTTGAGGAATGAAATGGTGCCTGTCATGATACGAACAGAAAACGGCCAGAGCATTAAGATGGAACACGATGAGGGAGTGAGGCAGAATGTCTATCTGGAGAAGATGGCATCCCTTCCTCCGGCATTCCCCGGATTGTCATACATAACTGCAGGAAACGCAAGCCAGATATCAGATGGCGCAAGTGGCGCCATCCTGTCTTCATATAACAAGGTGGAGGAGTTGAACCTCAGACCCCGTGGAAGGTTCATTTCTTTCGCAGCTGTCGGAGTGGACCCGGTAACAATGCTTACTGGGCCTATACCGGCTTCCAGAAAGGTTCTCAAAAAAGCTGGAATGACCATAGAAGACATTGACCTGTTCGAAGTGAACGAGGCCTTTGCACCCGTAGTGCTGGCGTGGGAAAAGGAAATGAAGGCAGATCCTGAGAAAGTGAACATAAGCGGTGGAGCAATTGCCATGGGCCATCCCCTTGGCGCCACCGGAACAAGGATTGTGAGCACCATGCTCAACAACCTCGAAAGGACCGGGACGCAATATGGCCTGATTGCAATATGCGAAGGCGGAGGAATGGCAAACGCCGCAATAATTGAGAGACTCTGAAATGAATTATCCTCAGAGCAGGTCGTCAAGTCTCTGAAGTGAGCTGCCGTTCAGAAGTGAACTGAAGAATTTCATTAGCATCCGCCTATGAATACAGCAGTGTTTCGTTCACATCACCCCGATTGCATAACAGTGAAAACGTCCCGGAATGGTTTGGCATAAGCATTTTCAGGACAGTAAATAACATTATATACGCTGCTTAAATTCTGCAAGGCTAAGATGACAAAACCTCCGCAGCAGATACAGAAACCGATGGACGTTCTTCGAAGATCCATAGACAAGAATATTCTAGTTGATGTTAGGGGAAATAGGGAGTATTCCGGTATTCTTGACGGGTATGATATTTACATGAACCTTGTAATAAAGAACGCCACGGAGACAATAAACGGCGAGAACATGGGTACCCATACGACAATGCTCGTTAGGGGAGACAACGTCATATTTGTTTCACCATCGGAGGGCAGTTACTGATGAGCAACGGAACTGCCGCCATGGGAAAGATAAATAAAAAGAAGGTACATATATCCTGTAGAAGATGCGGTCATCATTCATACCATATCAGGCAGAAGAGGTGTTCCCACTGTGGTTTCCCAGCCCCTAGAGTCAGATCCTATAACTGGGCAAAAGCCAAGTGAGTATTGCGCCGTCGTTGGCGTGGTTGGCAAGGAAGACGTACTGCACAAGATAATTCTCGGCCTTAAGAGCCTGCAGCACAGGGGGCAGGAAAGTGCGGGCATAGCTGTTTTTGATGGTTCTGAAGTCAAGCTGAGAAAAGGCATGGGCCTGGTTTCTGAAGTTTTCAGTGATAGGGACAAGCACATTGATGAATCACTTCCGGGCAATGCAGGCGTTGGCCACACAAGATATTCAACAGAAGGCTCCAAGAGCATTGAAAATGCAGGCCCGTTTGTGCTTTCAAGCACCACGGGCTATCTTGCGGTCTCTCACAACGGGGAAATAACAAACGCAGAAAGAATCCGGACAGAACTTAAGAAAAAGGGGGCAATGTTTGTGTCTAACAGCGACACAGAGGCAATGCTCATGGAAATCACTAGGGATATCCAGGAGATGGGAATCTACCCTGGCCTCAGGCTTGCAATGGGACGGCTAAGGGGGGCTTATGCACTCGCACTCCTCATAAATGACACACTTTATGCTGTAAGGGACCCCATGGGATTCAGGCCCCTTACAATAGGAAGAATAAACGGGAGCTATGTTGTTTCTTCGGAGAGCTGCGTTTTTGATGTTATGGGTGGAGAAATGATCAGGGACGTGAAACCCGGAGAGGTCATAGAGCTCACACCTGACGGATATTCCTCAGTGTTTCAAATTCAGTCGAAAAGAATTTCGCACTGCATGTTTGAGTATGTGTATTTCGCAAGGCCTGACAGTGTCATAGACGGCGTAGAAGTTTTCAACACCAGGGTCAGCCTCGGCCGGAGGCTCGCCATCGAGAGCCCGGTTGATGCCGATGTAGTCATTCCTGTGCCAGACTCAGGCAGAGCTCACGCCCTTGGATTTGCAATTCAGTCCGGAATACAGTACAATGAGGGCCTTATGAAAAACAGGTTCTCGGACAGGACATTCATCATGCCGACACAGGAAGAGAGGATAAATGCAATCAAGCTCAAGCTGAATGCAATCAAGTCTGTGATAAAGGGCAGAAGAGTGGTGCTTGTAGAAGACAGCATTGTACGCGGGAATACCATCAAAAGAATAGTGGCACTTCTCAGAAAACAGGGAGCAACAGAAGTCCATGTGAGAGTTGGATCACCGGAGATCATAGCACCCTGTTACTTCGGCGTGGACATGAAGACAAAGAGCGAATTCATAGCCAAGGAAAAGACTGTGGATGAGATCAGGGAAGAGGTCGGCGCAGATTCGCTCAGCTACATTTCCATAGAAGGCCTTGTCGCAAGCATAGGGAAGAAAGAGGACGAACTCTGCCTTGCATGCCTTACTGGAAAATATCCTACCCAGGTGCCTGGCGAAGAG
>JBJKSW010000071.1:0-8984 GCA_046703525.1 Thermoplasmataceae archaeon | reverse complement strand
GCTCCCGCCTCATATAACCTGATCGGAAAGATTGCCAACGGAATTTCCGATACAGTTCCTGCGCTCTTCTTCGCGTTTGCCTTCGGGCATGGCATTCCCGTAGTTGTCGCTCCCGCAATGCACAGAGGAATGCTTGAGAACAGGATAAACGAAGAGAACATTGACAAGCTGAAGAAGCTGGGCATTGATTTCGCTGACCCGGAAATGGACCCCGAGAAGGCAAAGCTGTCAGATCAGGACACTATCATTGACCATATCATAAGGGCGGATTATTCATCCACACTCAGCTGCAAAAGTGTCCTCGTAATATCAGGCAGGACAGAAGAACACATAGACCCGGTGCGTGTTGTGACAAACAGGTCAACCGGAACTGCCGGATACTGGATCGCCAGGAATGCATTCAGACTCGGCGCAAAGGAAACGGTATTCATAGGAAATGCAAGCCATGATCTTCCCTCCACGGTTGAAAGCCATATCATCTACGAAACGGATTCACTGTACAGAAAAACAGAAGAAATGCTCAGGAACAGAGAGTTTGATGTTGTCATTGTACCTGCAGCAATTTCTGATTTCACGCTGAAACCGCTCAGGGAAAAGGCGGATTCATCAAAGGAACTCAGCCTTTCCCTGAAGCCGCGGGAGAAACTCCTGAACGTAATCAGGCGTTATCATGCAGGCGCCCTGGTCGCATTCAGGCTGAGCAGTGATGCCAGTGACATAAGGAAACATTTCTCCGGCTCAGGCCCCGACATGATCGTCTACAACAGGATTGAGGAAGACAGTCCGCCCTTCGGAGAAACAGCGATCAATTACTCTGTCTACAACGGGGCTGAGGCTGAGCCGGTTGCCGGTGCATCAAAGGAGGAAGCAACATTCAGGCTGCTCATCCACATTTCCGGTTTGAAAAAAAAGCCTGATAAGCGGCGATAGTTCAATGGCACTGAAGGCACTGGGCCCAGGACTTTAAAATGAGAAACATGACAATCGCAGGCGCAGAAGCTCCTGTAACAACAATGGACACTGGAGAAAAATACCTTTCAAGAGTCACACCAGACCTGCTCAGTCTGGAACCGGACATCATACTTCTCCCTGAAAAGTGGATCAGCAACGTGTTCCTGGAAGGTTCTGAAAAGTACAGAACATTGGTGAAGACATACGAAAGACTGAGTTCTGAACTAGGTTTATGCATAGTTCCAGGCAGCTATAACGTTCAGCGGCCCGACGGCCTCTTCAATTCGGCTCCTGTGTTCAGCAACGGCGAACTCCTTGGATGGCAGGACAAGATAATACCGTTCAACATTGAAAAGGAATATTACATGCCGGGCAGGGAGATCAGGACGTTCAGCATCAACGGTTTCAGGATAGGGGTTCAGGTGTGCTATGACCTTGATTTCCCGTTCGTCACCAAAATGCAGGTTTCAGAAGGCATCGACGTCATCCTGAACCCTTCACTCGTCCTTGGGGAGTTCAGGACAATGTGGCATCTTTATGTCAAGACAAGATCGCTGGAAAACAGGATACCCGTTATTTCACTGAATTCAGTGTCAGAACCCTTTCTGGGCAGTTCAATATCCACCTACTTCACTGTAAGGGAGAAGGGCGTCATACTTAGAACGAGAAGGGCAAGGAACGGGATTCTCAGGTGCACTGTGAGCACAAATGCCGTCAGGAGGCTGTCCTCATACAGGAGAAGGGAAGATCCGGGAAATTACAGCCTTGAGGGTGAAGAGGAGTGAATCCTCATGAAATCATCCTGGAATCAGGAATGCATTTATTATTCCGGCGAGCCTCTCCGGCCCCTCTATCTGCGGTAAATGCCCAATTCCGTCCAGCAGGAATATTTCACTTCCTGAAACCATCCTGTGAATCAGATGCGCATACTTCACCGGTATGAGCCTGTCATCCACACCCCACACAACCGCTGTTCTGCACCTGATGTGCACAAGTTCAGATTCGGGTATCTTTTCTTCCTGTCTTGAATTGTTCTTTATTATGTCCACTATTATTTTCCGGTCATTGAACTTTGACATGCTCATTACGCGGTCTACAAAACCTTCCCGGAATTCATCAGAAGACTCTCCCACAGTGGGGTTTACGCCTGCACTGTCCACCAGTATGAGGCTATCGGGCTGCATCAGCTCAAGGGAGAACTTCAGTGAAATCCACCCTCCATATGAGTTTCCGACCAGTGTAAAGCGTTTCAGGCCAAGCGCTTCAATGAAATCCCTCACTGTTTCGGCCTGTGAAAGCACTGTGTACGGCCCGTCCCGGTGGCATGACCTGCCATGGCCGGGAAGGTCAGGGAAGTAGAGTTCCAGCTCCGGACGGAGAAATCTTGCCGTTTTTATCCAGCTGTTGCCCGTTCCGCCAAGCCCATGAAGAAAAACAACAGGATGCCTGCCCTCCCTGTGGAGATAAGAAATTCTGCAGGAACCGGCCATGATTTCCTTTCTTTCCATCCCCACCCTAATCGGCCGGACTGATATTATTATTGGCAGATCGGAAAGAACTTGTTGAGTGACATAATACAGTCATATGAGCCAGAAGAAGTACGTCTACATGTTCGAAGAAGGAAGCAGGGAAATGAAAGACCTGCTTGGAGGAAAAGGAGCAGGCCTTGCGGAAATGAAGAGGATTGGTCTGAACGTTCCTCCGGGCTTCACTATCACAACCGATGCATGCAGGGTGTTCATGGAAACATCGTCCGTTCCGGACGGAATGATGGACCAGGCAATGGAAGCACTGGCTGCGGTTGAGAAGGAATCAGGCAAGAAGTTCGGAAACATGGAAAACCCGCTCCTGGTTTCAGTGCGCTCCGGAGCTCCAGTCAGCATGCCAGGAATGATGGACACCATCCTTAACGTCGGACTGAATGATGAAACTGTCACGGGCCTGGCTCAGGCAACCGGGAACAGAAGATTTGCACTCGATTCCTACAGACGGCTGATCCAGATGTTTGGAACAGTTGTCCTCGGAATAAAGAAGGAAAAATTTGACGAGGCCATGGAGGCAATAAAGGAGAAACATTCCTTCAAACAGGACGTCGACCTGAATGAGGAACACCTGGTGGAACTCATATCTGAATACAAGAAAATTTACCAGGAATGCAGGCTTGTGTTCCCTCAGAATCCACTTGAACAGCTCAGGATAGCGATTGAGGCTGTTTTCAAATCGTGGAATTCTGAAAGGGCCATTGCATACAGGGAAATCAACAGGATCACGGGGAACATGGGAACAGCCGTGAACATAGTGACAATGATTTTCGGCAACATGGGAAACGATTCAGCAACTGGTGTTGCATTCACAAGGGACCCCAATACGGGCGAGAAAGTCATGTTCGCAGAATACCTCCCCAACGCGCAGGGCGAGGATGTTGTCTCCGGTGCGAGAACGCCAAAGAAGATATCAGACATGAAGGAGGAGCTTCCAGAGGCATACAGCGACCTTGTGAGGTGCGCCGAGATCCTTGAAAAGCACTACACAAACATGATGGATATTGAATTCACGATTGAAAGGGGCAAGCTTTACATGCTCCAGACAAGAGTCGGCAAAAGGACTGCACGCGCTGAGGTTAAAGTCGCGGTGGACATGGTGGAAGAGAAGCTCATAGACTGGGAAAAAGCAATAATGCGAATAACGCCGTCAGTTATTGACACAATTCTGCACCCGCAGTTGAAGAAGACAGGAAACGAGGTCTTCCTTGGTTCCGGCCTTGCTGCATCGCCCGGAGCTGCAGTGGGCACACTCGTATTCTCTTCCGACAGGGCAGTGGAGCTGTCAAAGGAAGGAAAGAGGGTGATTCTTGTCCGGCCTGAAACAACAGCTGATGACGTCAGGGGAATGTCAGTTTCACAGGGATTCCTCACACAGAAGGGAGGCATGACATCACACGCGGCCGTCGTTGCCAGGGCAATGGGCAAGCCTGCCGTTGTCGGTGCGGAGCAGATAAAGGTCAATACAAAGGACAGAACAATGACTGCAAACAGCCATACCCTGAGTGAAGGGGATACTGTCAGCTTGGACGGCTCTACAGGTGAATTTTATCTCGGCGAGGCAGAACTGGAGTCGGCAAAGGTAAGCAGTGACCTCACCACAGTGCTCTCCTGGTGTGATGATTACAGAAAACTGGGAGTGAGGGCAAACGCTAACACCCCTGAAGAGGCAGAGATGGCAAGGAAGAACGGTGCAGAGGGAATCGGGCTGGCCAGAACGGAAAGAATGTTCCTGGGTAACGACAGGATTCCTGTTGTCAGAGCAATGATCATGAGCACAACGAGGGAAGAAAGGGAAAAGCAGCTCGAGAAGCTTCTTCCGATGCAGGTTTCAGATTTCACTGAATTCTTCAGGACAATGGACGGATTCCCCGTGATCATAAGGCTGCTTGATCCACCGCTCCATGAATTCCTCCCAGACAAGGAATCAGTTCTTAATGAAATTGCAGCACTGAGGATGAAGCTGGAGAAAGAGGGCCCAAACAGCAATTCAGAATCAAGGATAAGGGAGCTGGAAAAACTCATGGTCACGATACGCGGCCTTGAAGAATTCAACCCGATGCTTGGCTTCAGGGGCTGCAGAGTCGGGATATCGTATCCTGAAATATACGAGATGCAGGTCAGGGCAATCATAACCGCAGCAATAAAGGCTAAGGAAGAGGGAAAGACAATAATACCGGAAATAATGATTCCGCTGGTCGGCCACTTCAACGAACTCAGGATACTGAGGGAATCCCTGCAGGTGATTGCCGATGAGATGACCAGGGGGAAGGGCATCAAGTACAAATTCGGCACAATGATCGAGCTTCCAAGGGCCTGCCTGACTGCAGACGAGATTGCGAAGTACGCTGACTTCTTCTCCTTTGGAACAAACGATCTGACACAGATGACTTTCGGATACAGCAGAGACGACGCTGAGGGGAAGTTCATGAACACCTATCTGGAAAAGAAGATACTTCCTGAGGACCCTTTTGCATCCGTTGACATCGGAGGTGTCGGAGAACTCATGAAGATTGCAGTTGACAGGGGAAGGCGCACAAACGGAGGCCTTGAGATTGGGATCTGCGGCGAACAGGGGGGTGACCCGGAGACAATAGAATTCTGCCACAAAATCGGCCTGGATTACGTCTCTTCATCACCATTCAGGATACCCGTTGCAAGGCTTGCGGCTGCAAGGGCGGCATTGAGTGAGGCCGCGGGTCAGGAAAAAGATTAATTTCATAGCTTATTATGTGAGCAGACATGGTCTTCGAAGATCTACGGGAGTACCTCCAGCATCTCGCAAGGAACAATGACATAATTGCGATGAGGGAAGAGGTTGATCCCGACCTTGAACTTACGCAGATACTCAGCGAGGAGGAGCGCGTTGGAAAGAAGCGTGCCATACTCTTTGAGAACGTCATGGGCTCGGACATCCCTGCGGTGGGAAACCTGTTTGCTTCCAGGGAAAAGATGGACGCCATTCTCGGAGATACTGCCGAAAACGTTGGAAACAGGCTGAAGAATCTTGTACGGGTACCTGACAACACGGAATCCATGATATCCCGCGGGCTGGAAATGTTCAGGGAACTTGGGGGAATCAGGCCAAAGGTGTCGTCAGGCCTGCCCGGAAGCCACGTGGAGCTGGAGAAAGTTGACCTTTGCAGATATCCGGTTGCAAAAACCTGGCCAGGAGACGCCGGAAAGTACATAACGCTTCCACTCGTGATTACAAAGGACCCCAGGACAGGCAGGCGGAATGTTGGAATGTACAGGATGCAGGTTTTTGATTCAGAGACCACGGGAATGCACTGGCAGATCCATAAGGGGGGCTCTGCACACTACCAGGACAGCAAGAGTGAGAACTCAGTAATGGACGTGGCCGTTGTTATCGGGTCAGATCCGCTCACAATCTTTTCGGCTGTTGCACCGCTCCCCGAAGGAATTGATGAATTCTCATTCAGGGGAATTGTCGGAAAGAAGAGGTTTGAGCTTTCCAAGGGGATAACAGTTGACCTTGAATACCCGAGAAATTCAGAAATAGTGCTGGAAGGGTATGTGGACCCTTCAGAAACAAGGGTCGAGGGCCCGTTCGGAGACCACACAGGCTATTATTCACTTGAAGACCAGTTTCCGGTATTCCACATCAGGAAGATCATAGAGAAGAAGGACAGGATATACCCGACCACAATAGTGGGAAAGATCTGGCACGAGGATGTGGTGATAGGAAAGGCAATAGAGAGGATGTTCCTCCCGCTGATCCAGACGCAGATCCCGGACATTGTGGACATGAACACAATGGAGGAGGCAGTATTCCACAACATGGTTGTAGTATCCATAAAGAAGAGGTATCCGGGCCATGCGAAGAAAATAATGTTTGCACTGTGGAGCACCGGGCAGCTAATGTTCACGAAAATGGTTGTGGTCGTTGACAGCGACATAAACATACACGACAGGAACCAGGTAATATGGGCGATGACAACCAGGACTGATCCTGAAAGGGATGTCCTGATAGTTCCCGGAACACTTACTGATACGCTTGACCACGCATCCCCTCTGATAAACTACGGCTCCAAGATGGGAATTGATGCAACAAGAAAGGGGAAGGATGAAGGATATCTTAGAAGATGGCCCGATGCACTTGAGATTCCTCCCGAGATCGTGGACAGAGCAACCCAGAAACTGAGCAGATATGGCAGCGCACAAGTTCAGGGAAATCATTGATTACATAAAGCTGGAGCACACGGTATTCGACCTGCCGTTCATCTTCAGCGGAGCCGTCATAGCATCCGCGGGAAACTATGACTACCTGAAGTATGTTCTGATACTGATCGCGGGCACTTCTGCAAGGGCAGCGGGGATGTCCATAAACAGGATTTTTGGCAGGAAATATGATGAGACAAATCCGAGGAAGAGCGGATGGTCACTGGTCAAGGGATCACTTTCCGTAAGGTCTGCAATAATCCTCACAGTATTTTTTGCAGTTGTCTTCGAATTGAGCACCTATCTTCTCAACACCTTCGTTCTGCTGCTTTCGCCTTTCGTGTTCTTCATGTTTGTTACGGACCCCCTCATGAAGAGGGTCACGGCGTGGAGGCACATTTACATGGGCGCTGCAATAGGCGTAGGCGTCCTTGGCGGTTATCTGGCCATAAGCCCGGCATTCCCGGCAACGCCCCAGATATATCTCATATTCATAGCCTCCACCTTCTGGATTGCCGGATTCGACGTGATATACGTGATTCCCGACATAGAACACGACAGGGAGGTTGGCCTCAAGACTGTTATGACAAAGTACGGCACAGTCACTGGCCTCCGCATTTCAGTGTTAATGCACGTTATATCATTCGCTTCAATGGCTGCACTGGCTTTCTATGTCCGGACCATACCGTACATGGCAGTTCTTGTCCCCATACTTGCTCTCATGATCATACAGCACAGGATTGTTGATCCCTCCAGGCCGGAAACAATAAGGGCATCTTTCCTTGGGGCCAATTCATTCATAGGCCTTCTTTTCCTCATAGGCATGATACTCTCGAATCCCGTCTGATCAGTTGGCCGCGCCGGCCTTCTGGACAGGACGGTATGTGTTTCCCTTCATTCCCAGGAAAATTACCAGAAGCAGGATTGCAACTGCGCCGAATGATGAGAGTGAGAGCCAGGTCCTGAGCCCGTCATATGCATAAATTGAAAGGAAGAGGGAGCCGATGGACGGCCCTATGGCCCTTCCGGATGAATTGACCATGCTGAGAAATCCCATGTACGACCCTGTTTTCCCCTTTGGGGCAATCATAGAAACGACAGAGTTCATCCCGGGTGATGTGAGGTTTTCACCAGTTGTTATGACAATCATGTCCAGGTAGAGAAAAACGGGGCTCGGTGATATGCCCACCAGAAAGTAGCCGAGCGAATAGAATGCTGAGCCGATCATAAGAGTGTGGACATCATTGAACCTTCTCATCAGATATGACATCGGATACTGCCCCAGAACAACTACTGCACCGTTGATTGCATAGAGGTAACCCAGCTGGTACTCCTGAATTCCCGCAGAAGCGACAGCGTACAGGGGAAGCGTAACTGAAAACTGGGAGGCGAGAAGTGTTCCGAAAAAGGTGCCTGCACCGAAAACAATGAGGTACCTGTCATAGCCTATCTGTATCAGCTTCCTTCCTTTTTCCCTCTTCGGGGCAGGCTCCCTGATGAATAGAAGGACAATCAGAAACTGGGCTACACTCGCAACTGCCAGAAGTATGAAAATATACTGCATTCCAAATCCCTGCACATAGCTTCCTGAAACCGGGCCGATTGCCCATCCGAGGTTTGCGAGTATCCTGTAAAGCGAATACGATATCATCCTGTCTTCGGGCTTTGTAACGTCAGCAACGAGTGCGGATGCGGAAGGGAACACGAGCGATCCTGAGATCGCGCTGAAAATGAAAAGCTCGGCTACCACAAGCAGCGAAACAAAATCGAAAATGAAGAAGGAAATCAGTGAATATATGACTATTCCGTATCCGGCACCGAGCAGTATGACCTTCTTCCTCCCGATCGCATCAGAGATAGAACCGCCGATCAGGCTGAATATTGTTGATATAAGTGCCAGAAGTGTGAACATTATGCCGACGACGACCGTCGGGACGCCAAGCCTCTGGTTGAAGAATATTGCCATGAACGGCCAGCTCGCGCCAAAGCCTATTGACCTGATGGAAGAGGCAGTTGAAATGATCCAGAGCTGTCTGTTCCTCAGGGCGGGCTGATGCGTGAATCCTCTTAGCATTGGAAAACTTCACCGGAGTACCGGTATTTCCTGCATGTTACTATACTTATGCAGAGAAGCCTTCTTTTTTAGGCTCAAATATGAAAAGATTGGAATTAAAAAAATGAAAGAAAAGGGGAATTGAGTGTTTAAGGCATTTTCAGGCATGATGTGTTTCTTGCTGATTTATGAACAAGTTCATAGTGATTGATTTACTCTGGTTTCTGAAAATGGCTCCGGAACACATCACTACATAC
>JBJKSW010000070.1:0-8195 GCA_046703525.1 Thermoplasmataceae archaeon | reverse complement strand
CGATATGTGATTTTCCCAACCATTACTGCATGGACTGTTACAGGAAAGTCCAGAGAGGAGAAATCAAGATTTGATAAAATAACATGGGAATATAACTGCCTGTCTCGCCGCTGAAACGGAATTCCGGCGAGGAAGGTTAAATTCAAATCAGGAGTTTTGCATCATCCTGTTATAGCATGAGAATAGAAGAAGCTGAAAGTATAACTGAGAATGAACTCACTTCATATTCCAGTATATCACCTGTATTTAATGTGACCGGATTTTTTGAAATAAAAAGTGATGCCCGCCCATCCCGCCATATCACTGAGAAAGAAACTGGATGTGATCCATACACGAAAAATTATGATGAAACAAGTGGGAACCATCCCACTGACTGGATGGGACTCCTTCTGGATTCAAGTGCAGTAATGTTTTACGCCATGGAAGGAACTGAGCGCAAAGGGGCGGCAATACTCCTGAACGGCTGAAAGGAGTCTGACATAATTACAGCAGTACTCTGGGACATAAGAGTGGAAAAATCCGGCGGAAGATCAGGCATAGGAAAGTTCCTGCTTCAACACGCACTGGAACTTGCAAAAATGGAAGACAAGACTGCGCTAGTTGCGGAGACACAGAACAACAACACTTCTGCCTGCTGATTTTACAGAAGGTGCGGATTTGCACTCGAATCCGCTGAAGTAAACGGTTATACGGAGCGGGAGCTGAGAAATGAATGGAAACTGAAAATATGACTTTCACGGAAGAGGCGGCATTTCCACAAAGCTGGAGAAACCGTGGTCAGCCTGATTTTATTTCCTGCCAATTTCTCAGTCTGCGGATTTCCCTGAACATCTCAACTGCAAATATGAAGGAAGATACGATGCCGATTGCCACAAGCACAATGGATGAAGCTGTGAAGCTGATTCTAAGCTGTTCAATCTGCCCCAGGAAGGATGCACCGTAATTCCAGGAAATATCAGGATTCAGGAAATAAGTGTAACTGTAGCTCAGCCCGATGTAAATTGAGCCCAGGGCCGAAACAAGAAAAATTCTTCTTTCGATTCCAAGCATAATGAATGCGGCAACAATCCAAACAATGTATTGCGGGTTGACCAGGTTGTATGTGAGGAAGAAAAGGAGCATTGAAAGCAGGAAGTATGAGTAAACAGGTATCTTCCTTCTTATCGCGAAAAAGCTGAGGAGAACATAACCGGGAATGAAGGCAAAATCAAACAGCGACGGAAAATGGATAAGCCCGAGGTAAGAGGCTGCCATCTGCCAGGTCAGGCCATTCGATGAGAAGATTCCAAGATATGTGGACGCAGACCTCCCAAGTATTATTGTTTTGAGATCTGCAGTGAAGTTGCCTGCAAGCAGGTAAAGTAACAGGCCTATGGCAACAGGAATCGCCAGCCCAATCAGGGAATATGACTTCCTCCGTGCACGGAATATCAGGTATGGAATTATGAAAACAGGGAAGGGCTTGATTAGGGCGCCGATTCCCGCAAACGCTGTCGCCAGAATATTCCTGTCCTTTCTGAAGTAGACAATTGATTGCATCATGAACGCCAGTGCCAGAACATCGAGCTGACCCCAGAGTATTCCAATTATTACAGCAAAAGGATTAAGCAGCCACGTTTTCCACGGCACTTTTCCAGACTCCCGTTCAATGATCCCTGCTATCCAGAAAAATGATATGACAAACGGTACCTTAACAAGAAAATAGAGAAGGTAGAGGTTTAGGCCGTGCAATGCCCTCCAGGCCGAATACGGATTCTGGAAAAAAGCTTCTACGTAAATCAGGCTTTCCCAGGACGGTATCTGTTTTCCAGTGAAGAAGTGGTAAACCAATATAGAAAGGTAACTCCAGGGCGAGTATCCAGGGGGATATTCCCAGTAAAGGCCCGGCGGTATCATTACTGACCTCACATAAGGATCCACACTATCGGCGATCCTTGCCCCGAGTGCAATCATAAAATAATCATCGTACCGTTGTCCATAGATGATCGAAAGCAGGGCGAAAACAGGCAGCATAAGCCAGTACTTTCTCGTTTTGATATCCAGTTTATACAGTGAGAAGGAGAACAACCCTATTCCGGCAAACAGCAGCACATCGGAAATCAGCCCCATGTATGATTGCTCAAACTTCAGGGGAACCAGAATTTCAGTGGTATTGTCTATTTTCACATAGATTCTTGCACCCGAGCCGGTGAAAGAAGCAGGTGTTTTGAAATCAGCAAGGAAAAACTTTCTCGGGCTGACAGACGCATTGATCAGATCCGTTATGCTGCCAGAGTCTGAAAAGCCTATGAAAATGTTCGTGAAATTATGTTTGCTCATGATCGTGAGCTGAAGGTTCACCTGGCCCTGTAATGGAGAGGGTACAGTTACAGTCCCGGGAGTAAGGTTAAGTTCGTATCCCCCAAAACTCGCTGTTTGAACGTTCTGGGAAAAGGCGTTAAAGCCGTTGTAAGTTGAAAAGGACAGAAATGAAACAGAAATAATGAGCAAAACGATCAGAATCGCATTCTTTCTCTTCTTTTGGTTCCTGAATTCTGTCATATTTGCAGACTTCCACGAATTGTGCTGATATAATCCTGGAAAGCGCTTTTTTTCGGCACAGGCAAGAAAATTGAAGGCTGATAAAGAGTTTCGACATTCCGTATTTCAGGCTGAAGATCGTAAGGCCTAAAAAGAGCAGTTTTGTGTGGTTCCATCAACACTTGTAGTACATGGTAAAAGATATTACTTAGTATTCTGTATATACTCTGTTGACTTCTGAACAGCTCGAACTGCCGCAGACTTTTGCCCAGAATTCTGAGATGTCCAATACGAAGCTGAAGAAAATCAAGTGTGCGATGCAATTTGCTGGCATTCTCGGCAATGCAAATCTGAAGTTCGTTGGCATAAGCGGCTCTGTTTCCTATGAGCCAATGGAAGAAGACGACATTGATATTTTCATCATAACAGAAAATGGAAAGCTCTGGCAGACACTCTTGCGCGCTTTTTTAGTGCGGAGAATTTCCGGACTTAGTGACATCTGTATATCACTCTGCATGGAACAGAGGTTTGCCGAAGTCTACTACGGGGAGATTAAGGACTCGCTTATACTGGAAGATTCGCTGCACGTCATACCTATCTTCGGCACAGATTTTTATGAATATCTTGTCAGCAGGATCCAATCCAGTAATGAAGGCGCACTGAAGAGCCAGAGGAAATATCCTGATGACAGTGGAGCAGGGTTCATTTCCCGTGTAGCATCTTTCCTCTCATTTATTCCACTGGCCACCTTTCTTTTCCTGAAGGGATCGTTTGAAAATTTTCGTCTGCTGAAATCGGGAAGAAGAGAAGAGTCTTTCACGACAGTTGTTGCACTTGACCGCTTCTACCTTGACTCTGACAAATATCGCAGGTTGCGCAGAACTCGGGAGGTCATCCCAAAATGACAACAATAGATGCGCTTGTTATCTCTTACGATGATCCTTCTGGCCTGGAGCGGGTTGTAACACTATTACTGAAATCCGAAGCAAACAGGATAATTGTTGCGTACGGATCATCAGATGATTCCTCCTGTGGGTTCGTTGAAACCATCGAGGACGACAGGATAACACTTCTCAAGGAAACAGAAAGACTTGGAAAGGTGAATTCGCTAAACAGGGCTCTGGAACATTATGATGCGGATATTCTCGTCATGATGTCATCTGACATATCGATTGATCCTTCTTCTATTTCCCGGCTCGCGGGGTACTTCTCGGACAAACAGACTTGTGCGGTGGTTCCCTGTGTGGTGCCACAGCGGGAATTCGGTCCCGTGCATGCAGCAGGACGATTGCTGTGGCATCTCAGGAACGATATGCTTGAATACCTTGACAGGAAGCAGAACTATGTTCATGGCGGAGAATTGCTTGCCCTCAGGAGGGAAGCAGTTCAGAAGCTGCCTGCAGTTACCAATGATGAGGAATATCTCTGCATGTCACTCGCGGAATCCGGCTCAATGGTGAGGTATGCTGCAGACGTAGTTGTTAACAACAGGACTCCAGGCAGCGTCAGGGATTATTTCATACAGAGAAAAAGGGTTATTTACGGTCACAGGCAGATAAAAACCATGGGGTTTCACCCTCCTGTCCTGGATTTCATGATGCCATCTCACCCTGTATTGTTCATGCGGACAATCATGAGCACATTCGTCAGGCACCCGGGAAGCATGATGGCACTCCCCATTCTGGCAGTGATGGAAGCTTGTGCCCTTGTTATGTCCAGATCATATGAAAAGCATGCTGATCCCATCAAGTGGGAGTTCGCTGCATCTACAAAATGATGTGGGATTTCACTTTTTATTGAGTTTTCTTGCTGAAACTGCCCCCACAATGAAAGCTACCACGTATACTGCGAACAGGACGTCAAACAGGCCGGGAATGTAACTCAGTGAGCCTTTAAGCTTGGAAATGCCGAAAAGGTAGGAACCAAACTGGCTGTATGAAGTGAAGAATCCGCCCCCCACCATGGAGTAGGTGAACATGTCGAGAACAAGGAATATTGCCAGGAGCAGTGTGCCTATGGCTCCGGCTAAGCTCAGGCCTCTGCTTTTCTTGACTATAAGAATGGATGCACCAACCACATCAATAACTGCTGTTACAAGTAATCCATACCAGTGCAGAAAGTACCCGCTCGTAACAATGCCAAAGTTTGTCTGCAAATTCTTGTCTGTAAACAGGACAACTAAGGTCACCACAAAGGCGACATAAATCAGGGCAGCCTGTGCAACGACAACTCTGGAACCAGAATTCTGCGTATCTGCCATGGAATCTGATTATAACAACGATATATTAATATTTGTAATAAACAAGTAATTAAATTAACCAGGAAAAAAGTGCTGGCCTGTTTTCTTCTCAATTTTCATTTACGGAAAAACTGCTACTTCCTGACAGCCGCGAAGAGTGTGTAATCAGCCATAGGCGCAAACAAAGCTGATTTCGAAAATATTGAGTCAAACTTTCCGGCAAGTTCCAGAAGTAATTTCTGCCTGCTGAAAAATGTGTAATTATATGGCGGGGTAAGGAGGCAGAGTCCTTTCTTTTCGACTATCCTGTATCGGTCCGGGGGGATTATCTGGCCTGGCCTCACTGCTTCTACGTACAAGGCAAAACGGCTTGTTCCAGGGTGTACTTTCCCTCTGATCCGCTCGGAAATATAGCCTGTTCGGCCCTTCAGAGCTGAAAGTGCCAAGTCGACAGCGCCAAACCTGTTCCAGAGTGCGAAAACAAACTTTCCACCACTTTTCAGATGCGCATCAAGGAATCCTCTGAGGATTTCCGGCCTGACCAATTCGGTAAGTCCAAAGGACGAGAAAATGACATCATACTGCCCGAAGCTTCCTTCCAGCGACATATCCGTCTTCCTAAGCTCGACACCCGAATCCTGAAGCCTCCGGGAAGCCGCTTCAAGCATCTTTGAAGATATGTCAGCACCCTCAAGCCTGACGGTGTTTTTCAGACCCGAAGTTTCCAGCATAGGTCCGCACCCGAGGTCCAGAAGGCTCCCCCCTTTCACAAGATTCTTCTTCAGGAATGATCCGGCCACATCCCTCATGTGGCTCTGTATTGGATCTGAAATCACAGAGTCGGCATATGAATCAGCAATGCTGTCAAAGTATTCTTCAATCAGGTATGACGTGTCATGCCGACCAGCCGGTTCACCGAGAAAGTATGCTGTTCTTGACTCTCCGAAATGCCTCTTGAAGTGGTCATGGCCATACTTTGCTATGAAGAGATCACTGACCTCTTCAATAGGTGTTTCTACGAGGCTGTATGAATTACCATCCATATCTGTTATCAGCTTTGACCTGCCCGTCTCTTCAAGCCAGCTTCCGGTTGGAATCACATAATACCTGCCTTCTCTGCTGACGAAATTCAGCTGAATCCTTCTCCTGAAGGGTGAAGGAGTTAGCACAGTTATACTACGACGTTCGTTTGAAAACATATAGTGTCTGGTCTCCCAGGTTCCTGAAAACAGGCAACCTGCTGATCAGGGTTTCAGAGCCCGCAACAAGCCCTCTGGTTATGGCATTTCTGAACCTTTCAGCCATGTATGGCGGGGAGGATATGCCCAGTGCCTGTATCTCAACCGGAATGAAAACATCAGGAACGAGTTTCAGGAATTCCTTTACGCCGTAATTTTTTACAGGAACCTTTTCGCCTACAACCTCAACACTCTGGAATTCGCTGTCCCTCTCATCCGGGCGCAAAGATTTCCTCAGGGTGGAATAGATCAACTTTTCCCCAAGGCATATTCTGTTTCTTACAACTGCAATAAAATATGAGCCGGGCTTTGTTATGTTTCTGAGGCCCTCAAAGAATTTCCCTATTTCAGGTTCTGTGTTCAACGGACCATTGAGTGTGTAAACAAGATCATAAATTCGATTCAAAGAACCGATTTCAGAAGCACTCATCACCTTTTGATCAAGAGAAATCGGCATTTTCAGGTTATCTATCTTTGTGCTGGCCATCATGGTCATAACTCCTGAAATGTCAACAAGCGTGAGTTCTGCGCTACGGCCGAGAAGCTGCATCAGTCTCTTTGATTCCTCTCCGGTGCCACAGCCAACCTCAAGAAAACTGTTTGAATTTGCCGAGTACTTCAGCAGGGCAGCAATCTCCCTTCTTCTTATCATGCGATTGATGAAATTTGCCTGAATCTTGCTGTCGTAAACAGGGGCGGCCTTAGAAAATATCCTGTCCAGTTCAGAATATATTGAATCCATATCAGCTAAAAGATATTCTATTTTGAATAGATAAACAATGCGCAATTCTTCTCCTGTTTAATTCTAAATTCTGGTTGAGGCCCTGAAATCGTCAGTTACAGTTATGTAATGTGGGTTCCCAGCATACAACAATCAGCATATAAAAACGAGGAGCAGTGATCATATGATTCCCTGCCATGATTCTTAAGGAGAATTGAGTACCACATGCTGGGAAGTCAAGTTCTCTGGAACAAAAGGTATGGTGTCAGATGAGGGAGAATGAAGTTGAGAGGGCATACAACAACATTCCGTTTTCTGTTGTGATAGTTACACACAACAGGTATGAAAAACTCAGAAATCTGCTCGATTCAATCGACCAATATGCTCCGGCTGCTCTGGAGGAAGTAGTTATAGTGGATGATTCTGACAGTAAGGAAGACATAAACGAATCCAGGTACAAATTTCCCATAAGACACATCAGGCTGGAAAAGAGGGTATTCATAAGTTCGGCTAAGAACACAGGATGGCAATCAACCGAATCCGGTTTACTGTTCTTTATTGATGACGACAATCAGGTTGGCCCGTCGACTTTTGAAAACACCCGGAAAATACTTCTGAATGACCAGGAAATTGCAGCGGTTTTTCCTTCAGTATTGTACAACTCAGCCAGGAACACTGTCTGGGTCTACGCAACTCCGTTCAGAAAAGGTAATTGGGGCCATAACCTCATCGGAAGGAACGAAGAAAGGAACGGCGAACTAGAAAACAAGATAATAGATATTGATGCGCTTCCAAACGCTTTCCTGATTAAGAGGGAGGCGCTTGAGGAAGCGGGAGGCTTTTCAGAAAGCCTTCCTGTCCACAACAGTACATTTCTTGTTCACATGCTAAAGAAAAAAGGGTACAGAGTGGTTGCTGATACATCTTCCTTTATTTTCCATGATGTGGAGCCGCCGTTGAAATTCGGATACTGGGCATCTCACGCGGTCGGTGACCCGGAAAGGCTCTATTTTGAGATAAAGGACTGGATCATTCTGAACAGGATTTTACACGGAGAGTTGAAGTTCTATGCACCAAGGGCAGTTGTCAGGGCATCCAGGTTTCTGATTCCAAACACACTTGCCTATATGCTGACCGGAAAGGGCGTCAGAATAACACTCCTGAAGAATATCGCCAGGGGCATACTTTCCGGAATCAGGTCTGCGGGTAACGCTGATTTCATAGGCAGCATGTCCAGTTGAGTTTTGCAGACTGGAAAGAACAGCTTGGTTCTTTATTAGGCGTGGACCCGCCTGGATTTGAATGTCCGTTTTGCAGTAGCAAATCGAGTTCAAAATCTATTTATGATCATTCAGAACAGGGATGGTCACGCCGGAATGTCATGGCTCAATCGTCATGTCATATACAACGTAATTCCATGCAATGAAATCATAATCAGGTGGTATGTTGAAATCATACATTGTATAATTTCCATCAT
>JBJKSW010000069.1:0-2645 GCA_046703525.1 Thermoplasmataceae archaeon | reverse complement strand
GTTCCGTACCCTTTGTCTTTGAAAAATGAGATTGCATTCTCAATGACTGCAGAATTATAATTCTTCTTTCTCATCGCAATATCTATTTCCGTCATCTGCAACCTTGACAGGTGGTAGACTCTGGCATTACCTGTTTCCAGCGATATGTAATATGCATCCATTGTGTTTTCGAATGCATCCCTATAACTACCATGCGCAGCTAGCATTACTGCCCTGTTTAGATAGATGTTCTGCAGATTGTTCTTGTCGTTCAGTTTGAGTAGCATTCTGATAGCTTCATAAGCGACTGAAGTTGATTCTCTAATCATTCCGTTTCTGGAATAAAGGTAGGACAGGTTGATCTTCACCTTTGCCATTCCTTTGTCGCTTTCTACTTCCCTAAAACATATGAACGCTCTTTCGTAAACTTCCTCTGCATCTCTTACCTGATTTATGCTTCCAAAAATGTTGCCTAGCCCTAGAAATGCTAGTCCGACACCCTCGGTATCTCCGGTTTCCTCGCAGAGATCTTTTGCCTTTTCAAAGTGCCTTCTCGCTTTGTTTATCTCGCCTCTGAAAAAGTGAATAGCTCCTTTGAGTCTCTCAAATCTTCCAAGTGCTTTTGAGTCGGAACTGTGTTTGTACACTTTTTCCATCAAATCGATTGTTTCCAGGGTCTCTTCTATTCTCCCCTGGTCAAGGAAGTTTTCAGCGATGTATGCTTCGAAATCGAACATGTCCATCTTTCCAGAGATGGCCTCGTTTACCTTGTCCATGAGGTCCTTCAGGTTGGGCTTTCCGTTTTCGTCAGTCTTGACGTCCACAAGAAGGGGAGCATGCTCCTTCACAGGCTCATAACTGACCGTACCGTCTGATTCAATGCTCACTTTGGCAAGTCCCAGGTACCTCATTATCTCGAGAAGCATTACCATGGCATCCGCTTTAGTCTGCTCTGAATCAGTAAGGAACAGGTTTTCATTTTCATGAAAGAGTTCCTTAAGAGAATCTATGAGTTCCCGTGAGATGCGGAGTGCCACTGTCTGACAATAGTATTTTGTTTATAAGACTTATCCTAATATAATAACCGTGTTTCAAGAGGCTGTCGCTTCAGGATGGCTGCTGTAGCTGGCCGGTATCATGACTGACAGAATGAAGGAAATCACCGAGGAGCCAAATACAATCTCCCACATGAGCCTGTAGTCTGATACATAGAAGTATGTCAGGAGAAAAGTCATGACTATTGATGCCGCTCCAACAACAACTCTCTGGATGGCTCCGAACATCCCCCTGTTCTCCCTCCCAATCACGGTGGCTTCGAAAGACATTGCTCCGGATATGAGGAGCGTGCCCGGGCTTGAAAAGAGTGCGGCTGCAATGAATGTGTATTTGTTGTGAAATTCAAATGAGAAGAGGATCAGGCCGAATGTTATGATATCTATGAACATGGCAAGGGAAACGAATGTCTTTCCCATGTCCTGGTGTTTGTCAACAATCTTTTCTCCTATTTTTCCCCACACCGCTGCAAGGCCGTACGTTGCAAGCAGTGCCAGTGAAGTGTAAACTGGCGATATGTTCAGTAGAAGCCCCGTCGGGATGTAGAAATAAGTGAAACCTATGACGCCTATGGTCATGAAGACTTTCGATGAGATGAGTGGGGCCAGGAAGTCCCTTTTCTGCCTCATTCCCGAAAAACTCTCCCTGAGGCCGGGCCTCTTTGTTTTCCCTTCCTCTTTCTGGAGTTCTGACCTGTGGGTTGCGCTCAACACCGAGAAAACTAGTATTGTGAGAACAACAAGTATGATTCCCGGCAGGAAGTATATCATCCCTATGTGCGAGTAATATGACGCGAATGCAAAGATTCCAAAGGCTATTGCAGTGCCAATCGTTTCCATTGTCAGAATCCTGGCATAGTTGCTTCCAAGCACCTTGCTTGATATCGCCTTTGCAATGAACGAGTTCATGGCAGTTCTGAATGTGCTCTGGAACAGGAGAAGGACAGCCACCAGGAGCGGTATAAGCACGTATGGGAGAATGGAGTATGAGACAACATAGTAGATAAGAAGGAGTGCAACTCCGTACACCATGGAACCGATTATCATGAGGATGAAGGAATGGCCCCTGTCAATGGACCTTCCGATTGGAAGCATGGTGAACAGCATTATCGCTTCTCCGGCTGAGAGACCGTATCCTGCCAGCAGGACATTCTCGTGATGCTGTCCGAGATAGTAAATGATCGTGAACGAGAACAGTGTCATTGAAAATGAAAATATGACGTTGAGGAGCGACAAATTGGTAATAAATGGGTTTATTCTGTTCTCCTCACTTCCCGCCGGCATTCGATGACTTATAATTATTATGTTTAAGAAATTTACCTATTTATTCTTTCGAAAAGATGAAAAAGTGGTGAGAAATCAATTGTGTGAAGCACCTGGTTCAGCTCCATAGCAAGTGTCAGCAGAATCATTCCTCAATGGACTCTGACAGAGACTTAAGTATCCTGGCTATGCGATTCCTGTACTCCTCCAGCCTGATGTCGAGTGTTGCAAGGTAAGCAGATGCATTCTCCAGCTCTGTGAGTATTCTGTCGATTGTCCAGTCTGTTTCGGTAAGTCCACGTTCCCTTCCGTATCCTATCCCAATTGCTTCCCTGCCTCTGTCTGTTATTG
>JBJKSW010000068.1:0-63614 GCA_046703525.1 Thermoplasmataceae archaeon | reverse complement strand
TATGGTAACTACAGTTCAGATTGACAATGAACTCAAAGAAAGGTTAAATCGCCTGAAAATCCACCCAAGAGAATCCTATAATGATTTAATCTCAAGACTAATAGACTCTTACTCACCTGATGTGGCTAGCCGGGAATCATTGATTGAAACTCTCGAGATTCTTTCTGACCCGGAAATGATGAGGGGAATTGCTCGAGGACTTGAAGACATAAAGGCAGGAAGAACAAAGACTCTCGATCAAATCAGCAGGGAGCTTGACTAGTATTGTCTTTTGAAATTGTTCTCACTTCCGAATCAGAGGAGTTCATCAAGAAATGCGACAAACCCGTTAGAAACAGGATAATTAAATCTCTCCGCAAACTTGAAAACGAGCCTAAGAGCGGAAAGCCCCTGACATCGATACTTACTGGGCTCTGGAGCCTGAGGATAGGGGATTACAGGGCAATTTATCAGATAAAGAACAGTGAGTTAGTGGTTATCGTAATCAAGATTGGGCACAGAAAGAACGTTTATTGATAAACTGGTTCGAATGGACCGGTCGGGATTTGAACCCGAGACCTCCTGCTTGCAAAGCAGGCGATCTACCGCTGATCTACCGGCCCGTATGGCACACTGATTTTCGCAGTGTTTATAATTCTATTGCCATGGGCATCATGCAATACTGTCAGATAATGTGCAGCAGCTCAGAGAGGCTGCTGATGGACTCTCCATTCACTTTCAATTCTCCTTCCCTGTCAATGAGAATTGGCCTTAAGCCAGCCTTACTGCTCCCTTCGTAATCTGCACTGAAGTCATCCCCCACGAATATGCAGGATTCAGGCCTCAGGCCAAGAGACTCGGTTGAATGCATGAATATTCTGCTATCCGGTTTTCGCCAGCCAACATCGCCGCAGAATGTGGGATTATAGACGAGACCGGCGAGCCCTTGCCTTTCCAGTTCCTCCCTCCACAGGTATGCTGGAGTCCCCCATGGGGAGTTTGATATTATGGAGACTTTTGTGCCGGTGGAAGAGATGCTTTTCAGCACAGGGATTGAATCCTGATATCTGCTTGCACGGTTGAAAATCGGCTTCAGGAAAGCTCTGGCTACCTGATCACTGCGTTTCTCGATGAACGACGCTGGCAGGGAAAATATTCTGGCTATCCTGCCTTCAAGCCTCCTGACACTGTGCCCAGGACCTTCATGATTTTCCGCCTGCATTCTGTATTCGAGTTCCTTTTCATCCACTCCTGTTCCCGCCTCCTGTTCCAAATATGCCTGGACTGAATGTATTGAATCCAGGAGAACGTCTTTGAACTCCTGTCTTGTATAATACTTGACAAGTGTGCCGCCAAGGTCAAAAATCACAGCTTCAGTTACCATTTCCAAACAGCTTCCCTTCCGACGGATTCCTTTTCGCAATATCAAGTGAGTAGGAATACTCAATAGTTCCATTTTTCCTGGCCGATTCTCCTGTTCTCTTGAATCCCATTGATTCAAAGAGCCTGAGGGACCTTGTGTTGTGCGAATAGATTCCCTTAACCTTCACACATTGCCAGCCAAGCATGATTGCCCTCTCTATGAGCATGCCCAGTACGATCTTCCCGTAACCCCTGGAACGGTATTCAGCGCTGCCTATGACTATTGGAACCGAATTTTTCATGAGGCATGCATCCCCGATTGCTTTCCACTTTCCATTTTCCAGAACTTCTATAATGTAAAGTTCTCCTGATTCCATGAGGTACCTGTACATTCTTGTGACAGTTTCAGAATTATAGGGGTCTGAAACATCCTCGGAATATCTGAGCACTTCCGGATCGGAATACCAGGGCATGGCAGTTTCCACGTCACCGATGACAGCCGGCCTGAGCCTGAGGCTTCCCTTAATGATTGTGTCCGGCATATTTTCTAACGTGTGATTTATAGGGTTCTGATCTATTAAATGTTTTAATCATTCAAGCCCATTACTGTACTGAATGATAATTGTCAAGCTTGGCGGCAGTGTCATTACTGACAAATCAAAGTACCTTGCATTCCGGGAGGTAACTACGAGAAACATAACGGAAGTCCTCAGCAGGCTGAATGAGAAGATGATAATAATTCACGGCGGTGGGTCTTTCGGCCATATAAAGGCCAAGGAATACGGCCTTCCTGGCAGCATAAGCGACAGGACCCTCACCGGCCTTTCTGTTGTGCACAATGACATGATGAAACTCAACCAGCTCATAATGGACCTTCTTGTTTCCTCCGGCCTGAGGGCCGTTTCTGTGCCGCCGGCTGCTGTTTTCTCTGGAAGAAGGAATTACCGGCAGATATACCGCCTCTTTGAAGAGGGCATCATACCGGTTACACACGGAGATGCATATCTCACTTCACATATGGTTGGAATAGTGTCCGGGGATACAATTGCAAGAGACCTCGCCAGAAAGTACAATCCATCCCGTGTAGTTTTTCTTAGCGACGTGGACGGCGTGTACAACAGGAACCCAAAGACTGACGGGGATGCAACACTGCTGTCATCGCTGGAGGACGATGTGGAATTCTCTGAAGTGGTCAGCGACGTCACCGGAGGCATGAAGGCGAAGCTCAGTATCATGAAAAAGACTGCAGGTTTCAGCGGCGGCGTGTATCTTATCAACGGAAACCATCCTGAAAGGATTCTTGACGTTGGAAAAAAGAGCTTTATAGGCACAGCCATAAGAAAAGAACGGTGAAGAATGGTCATGTTAAACTAATATGTCATTATGACAGGGAAGAAGAGTGAAAAATGACTGAGGCATCAGACGGATATGACGAAGCGCCGGAGATAGAAACGAGCATAGAGTGTCCGGCCTGCGGCCAGCTGCTTTTTCTTACGTTCCAGACTAAGAACGTTCCTTATGAAGGGATCATAAACATACAGACGTACTACTGCAAGAAATGTTATTACAAGCACAACGAAATATATTCAGAGAAAGATGAGCAGGGAAAGGTAATGACTCTTGTTGTTGAAACGCCTGATGACCTTTCGACAATAATATACAGGTCTCCCAGCGGAAGCATAAGAATTCACGAGATTGAGGTTGAAATCATCCCGGGTGAGGAGTCGCATGGCGAAATCACCACGGTTGAGGGAATACTCATGACAGTGAAGGACAAGATGGAAATGTTCCTTGACGAGAGCGAAGACAGGGAGAAAGCTGAAAGCACAATGAAGACAATAGAAGATGCACTTTCCGGCAAGGCTGTTCACATGACGGTCACTGTTGAGGATCCATCCGGAAAGAGCGTAATACACAGTTCAAAAGTTGAATCACACTCTTTGTGACGGACATTCCTTATGAAGTGTGCCTGCCGTTTTTCCTGACTGCACAGAGATTAATAACTGATAAATATTCACGGTAAATATGCAGATTTCCTACATGGTTGACACATCCATGCGGAAAGAGAACTCCTGTGAAGTCGTCCTCAATGTAGACGACTTTCCGGAAGATGTAATGAATGTTTCAATTCCCGCATGGGTACCGGGCAGCTATGTCATCAGGGATTATGCCAGGACTGTCAGGAATTTTACGGCGGCAACCGGTGACGGCACTCCGCTTCAGGTAAAGAAGAAGGACAAGTCCACCTGGACTGTGCTTCACACAAAAGGGTCATTCGTAAGGGTCCGGTACAGGATATATACAGGAGACCTTGTGCCACAGATGAGCCACATAGACGATACCCATGTTTACCTGCTCGGCGCAGACCTTTTCATGTACATTGACGGCTACAGGGAACAGAGTTCAGAGCTGGAGGTCAGGACCATCGGGGAGGAGAAGCTGATAACTTCACTGGATGAGGTTGGAAAGGGAAAGTACAGGGCAATCCATTACGACGCACTCGCCGATTCTGTCATAGAGATAGGGAATCCTGTTGTTGAAACGTTCAATGTGGAAGGAAAACTCCATGAACTTGTCTTCTGCGGCTATGACAGGGCTGATACCGCTAAGATAGCTGAAGACACGAGAAAAATTGTTGAATCTGTGCGTGACCTCTTCCAGTATCTGCCGTACAGGAAGTACACATTCTTCTTCCACACCACAGATTCCTTCTCCGCATCCGGGCACGAGCACGCATCTGCATGTTCCATACTGGCAGGAAAGCCGCTGCTAGAACCGGACGGGCATGAACGCTTAATGGGTTTGATTTCACACGAATTCTTCCACGTTTACAACGTCAAGAGGATACGGCCTGTCGAGTTTGAGAAATTCAACTACAGCCAGGAGAACTATACCAGCCTCCTGTGGTTCAGCGAAGGCTTCACAAGCTATTACGGTGATACAATGCTTGCCAGGGCCGGAATAATTGATGAAAAAAGGCTTATGGAGAAATTTGCGGAGGGCATGAGGCTCTATGAGTCAATTGAGGGTGGAAACGTCACATCTGCAGCATCTTCGTCCTTTGATGCATGGATAAGGTTATACAAGAGCTCCCCCGATGATGTCAACACAACCGTCTCATACTACCTGAAAGGGAGCCTGATCGCTCTGCTTCTGAACCTCAGGATACTTCAGTACAGCTCTTCCCAGAAATCGCTGGATGATGCAATGAAGCTTCTCTGGGACAGGTTCCGGAAGGACGGGAAGGGGTTTGCTGAAAAGGACCTCCTTGCCGTTCTCAAGGAGGTGACAGGAAATGACCTGTCTCCTTTCTTCGAGAAGTATGTGAACGGTACTGAACACATAGATTTTGATTCAGAGGTTGCCACGCTCGGCTATTCCCTCGTTAGGCACAGGTACGGCGAGGGCAGAGGAAGAGGCAGCACTGGATTGCTGCTGAGAAATGAGGGAGGGAAATTCAGGGTGGTTACGCCGCTGTACGGCTACCCCTCTTACGGTTCCGGAATTTCACCTGGAGACGAGATCTTGTCTTTCAATGATGCCGCCTTCACCCAGGAGTACACGGCAGCACTTGTGCCGGATTTCCCGATGTCTCCAGCCATAGATCTGCTTTACCTGGATAATGCATCCGGCGAAGTGGAGCTTGCTGTTCTGAGGAGAGGAAAGATAAGGAAGTACGCTGTTGGACTGAAGGAACCACCGTATTCTTCGTTCGGGGTCAGGAAAGACGAAGACCAGAAGTTCAGAAAAATAATGGGAAAATTTGTTAGAGGTTGATCAGAGCAGCACCAGCGCTTTTACCCCGGCAACTTTCTTGAGGTCTCCGAGAAGTTCGTTCGGTATGGGAGTCTCTGTCACAATTGTGGCCCTGGGCTCCTCTGTGAGGTCTGGATCGTCCGCGATTACCTGCCTGACGTTTATTCCGTTTGCAGAAATAATGGAGAGAACCCCTGACACTATGCCCGGTTTCTGGGCAGATTCCGGCAGTATCTCTATGACGCTGAAGCCCATTATTGTCGCAGAAGAACCGAAACTGGCGGTTGGCCTGAGTCCTTCGAAAACTTTCGAGAGCATGTCATCCTCCATGATCTTCTTGATCACTTCAAGGACAACACGCCTGTCCACGCCCGCAGACCTTGAAAGGGAGTTTGGCTTTATCTCTATGTCGCCGCAGTATATCCGCCCTGTTCCCTCGAAGTCCTTCTTCACTGACAGGCCGAGGGATATCATTTTCTTCACTACTTTTGACTGTGAAGGAAAGTTGTCAAATGTGTCACTGATTCTTTTCCACAGAAATATCACCTATGTTGTTGAATCACTGGGAAACGTCTGTTACTCCGTCCTCAGAGATCTGAACCACAACTTCCCCTTCAGGGAGGTATGGAGAATCGATCAGCCTTGCAATCCTCTTTCCGGCCTTGCTCTTCCTCAGGTAGAGCCTGAAAGTGGCGGTATGCCCAACTATGTTGCCGCCGATTGGCGTTGTAGGGTCGCCGAAGAACACGTCAGGCCTTGCGGAAACCTGGTTTGTCACAGCTATTACTGCATTGTGCAGTGTTGCAAACTTCAGCAGGTCGTGCATATGCTTGTTCAGGAGCTGCTGCCTCTCTGCAAGCGAGCCCCTGCCCACGTATTCAGACCTGAAGTGTGAAGTGAGCGAATCCACTATAAGCAGCTTGATTGGAGTGTGCTTTGCCTCGTCCATTGCCCTTTCTGCCAGGAGAATCTGGTGGTGTGAATTGTATGCCCTTGCAACGTGTATCCTCTTGAGGGTTTCATCAGGGTCATATCCCCTGAACTTGGCCATCTGCACTATCCTCTCGGGCCTGAATGTATTCTCTGTGTCTATGATCAGGACATCAGCATCAAAACCGCCGTCTTCCGTTGGGCTGGTGCAGTTTACGGCGATCTGGTGCATTATCTGGGTCTTTCCTGAGCCGAACTCACCGAAAAACTCCGTGATGGACTGCGTTTCAAGCCCGCCACCCAGAAGGTCGTCGAGTGCCTTCGAGCCCGTCTTCAGCTTCAGTATGTCCTTCCTTCTCCTGAGTATCTCTTCCCCGGATTCAAAATTGCCAACGTCTGCCTGCTTCCTTGCAGCAGCAATTATTCTGGCTGCAGCCCCTTCTGCAATGCCCGTTACGTCCGACAGGTCCTTTGGAGACGCCACTGCTATTGCCATTATGTCGTCATAGCCGTTTTCTCTCAGCTTCTCGGCGGTTGCTTCCCCGACTCCCGGAAGGTCTTCGAGATCTTCTTTCTTCTCTTCTTCAGGTTCTTTTGTTTCTTTTGTTGTTTTAGCCATTTAAAACACCGTTCCTTTTATCCCCAGACTACTGTCGGTTCTGGAGATTGAAGTGCCCCCGTCCCCATGACCTGTAATTGCCCTGATCGCATCTATGTTCTCAGGAACAACATCACTTTCCTGATGAACCGCCTGTATATAATTCAAGCTGTTTCCATTTGCAGAGATGCTTTCCCTCCACACAGCTATCTCATATAGGTCAGAACGGTTCCTGCCCAGTTCCCTCGCCATGTCCATGACCTGGGCGGTTGAGCTTCTTCCGTCCTTGCCGGATATAAGCATTATCCTGTTGTAGCCCGACCACAGTTCTGCCACAGATTCCTTAGTGACCTCCTTTTCAGTCTCAACGCTTACGGAGTGGACGTGCATGAGTGTTGTCGGCACTTTTAGAGCAACAGTCTCAACATCAATGTTCCCGAGCACTGTCTTGAGGTCGGGAGCATGATGAGACGGTATCTTCATGCTTGGCTCAATCGCATTGATTGGCCCCTTCTTGCTGTCATTCTGGTCTGTGGCCCTCCTGACCAGTGTGGCCCTGACTCTCCTTATTCCAAATTTCGACATCACGGGAAACAGAGTTCTTGCAAGACCAGTGGTGTTGCATGACACCACCCTGGTAGTGTTCTTTCCCACACTCTGTGAATAGTTGGCATAAGCGTTGAAGCTTGCGTCCGCTACAGAACTCTCTTCGCCGCCCTGGAATACTGCCTTTTTCCCTGCCTGCCTGTAAAGAGGTGCGTTCTTGCTCCCTATTCCCTCAGGAGTTGCATCAACAATCACGTCACTCTTGTCCATGAGGTCCTGCAGCGTGCCCTCAACTCTTATGCCTGCAGTTTCGAAGGCTTCCCTGTAGGATGCATCCGGAACAAAAACACTGAACCTGGCCGATGCGATCCTGGAAATATAGTCCGGCCTGGTCTTTACAATGCCGGCAACTTCCATGTCATCCTGTTCCGATACCGCGAATGCCACTCTTCTTCCTATTGTACCGTAACCGTTGACTCCGACCTTTATCATAAGTACTTTTCATGACTATTTGCTGTTCTATAAAACTATGCCTGAGATGTGTGGTCTTGCCTGTTATTTCCCAAAAGGCCAGAACTGGCAGAAGTTTTTTGAATCCTATGCAATACACCGCGAAATGCGCATTATTGCACTTATAACAGTTATTTTATTAATTGCATTTATACCACAGATGTCACACGGAACCTTTAAAACAGCTTCTCAGCCGGATAACAACTATTATAATTTCTCTGCGCTCGCAGCTGGGACAGAACCACAGCCTTCCAGTGCCTTCGGCTTCTCCTCAATTGGGGTTCAGAGCAACTTCAATACATCAGTTGTCAGCGGTGCAGGGCTAAATGGCCTGGGCATAAGGGCACAGCATTATGGCCAGTGGTCCTTCCTGAACATAACTGTCAATTCCAGCTCCACACCGGAGAACATTTCGGCAACATTTTCCTGGAACAATGCGCTAAGCGCAGGGCTCACGGAGAATTACATCATTCTTGTGGATGGACCGGATACCCTCCTGAACCTTTCTTTCGGGCCCTACAGCGGATACAGGACTGAAATCAACAACGCCTCGGGTTCTGTAATAATGGGGCCGGAACCTGGAATGAATTCGATTTATACCCTTAACCTGTATGCACCGGCGAATTCACAGTCTGTTTACTACAGGATTTACAACAGTACTGCCGGCTCGGGCATTCCCTTCGCGTACCAGAATTCATTTACTGTTGGAGACGGAAGCATATCAATGCTGTTGGGAGGTGAGTACACCAATTTTACATTGTACAACATATCGGAGTCTTCGAGCATTCCATCCATCATAATGCGGGCGGGAAACTACTCCTCATACAGGGTTCACAATGCAACGTTACAATACAATGCAGGATCATTCTCGAACTACGGCGGCCAGAGCCTGATTATCAGGAGGACAAACACGGTATTCTACTTCAATTCGAGCGGAGACCTCTACGCCTATAACTACTACGACCTGAACAGAACTCTGCTCTACCAGAGCGCCAACAGTTCTTCCGTACAGTGGGCGTCAGGAAGTTCCTCTTCAGGAAATGCATATTTTGAACTTTCTGAAGCAGGGACAGGAGGCTTCATTTTTCTGAATTATGATGCAATCACGCAGTCGCTCAGGAGCTACAGGGTGAACCATACTCTCCCATCGAAGTTCTTCACAGTTTCATCTGGATCAACAGTGCTGGTGTTTGGTGAACATGGTGACATCATGAGTTTCAATGCCTTTAACCCCACATCAGTAACTTCCAGGAACATTTCGGCATCATTCGGAAATTCAACATTGCAGCTGGCAGATTCATACTTCTCATCGGGCTTGCTCTACATCCAGTACTATGAGCCCGGAAGCAGTTCAGCCTTAAGCCTCTCCATATCTCCGGCAAGCCTTTCGTTATCCGGGTCATCATCACTCGCACTCAACACTTACACTAATTTATTGAAGTCTCCGTCATATGCAGTGCAGGCTTCCACTGTCAGCTCCACCTTCAGTTATTCTGCAGAGAACAGTATGCTACTGTTCTCCCAAGGAAAAGAAATGCTGATGCCTGTGAGGTCAGGAAGCGTATTCGTGTCCTCTGAGGGAGGTATTCTGGCAGCGTTCCGTGGCTATTACATGCACATGAGCGCCAATGGGACTTTTTCATCAACGAACCTTGCAGGCTCTGTTGGAGAGAGTGTGGCATTCAACGGATCTTATGGCGTTTTCATCTCCGGATCCATTGTCACCGTTTTCAACAGCACCGGCTCCGATGCATATTCCGGTGATTCGGTATCCATTTCCTCCGGTGCAAGCTATACACTGACAGGAAACGGATACATTGGCCTCAATGTATCTTCGGTTCTCCCGTATGTGGTCAACGCAAACATCTCAGGGCATCATTACCTCGTTAACGGATCATCGGCATTCATGGTAAACAGCAGCGCCTTCCGGAACGGCGAATACATGCTGCATGCAATCGCAGAAAACACGGCAGGGTACAGATCAGAGACGGCATCAACAGTGCTTGTTGACAATGGCATTCCGGCAATGGGCATTTCACTGGGAAATAACTCCTATGTGGACAACCTCACTGTTGTGAACTATTCCCTGAACTGGTCAATAGGCATCAAGAGCATTGTGGTTCAATACCTGAACTCAACATACAGCATATCCGCACCATCAGGATCTTTTGTGCTGAACACCGGCAATTACTCTGGCGGTTTTTCACTGAAGTACACCGTGACTGACAGCTACAACAGAATATTCGTGTTCAATTACTCAGAGACGGCAGTCTGGAGCAACCCGAACGGACTGAAACTCAATCTGTGGAACGGCGAATACATCAACACTACTGTTGTGGGCCTGAAATGGAGTGCCGTCAGGTACGCTTCTTCATATACGCTCAGTGTGTCCGGCACTTCCGGTTCCTACAATCTGACTGCCACATCAAACAGCTCAACAGTAAACATGGGAAACGGCGGGCATTTGATTACAGTATCCGCCTTGCTCCCAGGAAAGATCACTGAGCGTGTCGGATCTGCAAACGTAACAGTCATTGACTATGCCCCTTCAATAAGCGTTAGAACGGGAGGTGATTCAGCTTATTCGTTCTACGGAAATTCCGCAAATTCCACCGTCTTCTATGACATCAGGAGCAACATAACAGCTGAAATCAGTACAGAAGTGTTTGCACCATCAGGCCTCGAGATCCTGAATGTCAACTCTTATGGCGCATACAATTTCAGCGCCAACGGCACTGTGCTCAATATGTCAGAAAACGGGAAGTACAGTGTTGTGGTCAGGGCAACCGGGCTAAGCCGCCTGGCATCTGTTGAAAAGTACTGTTTTTCAGTCAACAATGCGGTCCCGGCTGCTCCGATAGCCAACGGTACTGTTCTTTACACAAACAGGTCATATGTTGAAATAAGGGCACTTGACAGGCCAGGATTTCTCCTGTGGGCAGACTCAAACGGATCTGAGTTGAGTTACAGCTACTATCCGGGCAATGGGAGAATAAACATGACTTCAGGTACGGGCCCATACAATTTCAGGGTTGAGGCCCGGTCCGATTCCGGGAACACCAATGTATCCTTTTTCACCGTCAATTATTTTGACCGTCTTCCGGAAATTTCATTTTCTTCGGTCGGAAAAACGCTGACAAATTCATCTTACGAAAACATATCCATGGCAATACTTGACCGTGTGCCCATAAGTGAAGCATCGCTGAGTATTGATAACAGGAGTGCAGCTAATATATCTGCAAACTACAGCAGAGCGATCATGCTGCACTTCGGGTCAAACGGAAACAACACTATATCGGTTTATGCCAGGGACCTGTGCGGAAACTGGAACCGTACCGAATTCCATGTGAATGTGTATTACTATCCCCAGCTCAACAGCTCTTCCATAAAGGCAACAGACCTTTTCTTCATACAGCTGGCTTCGGCATCGCTCAAGGGCATCAACACAGGTTCAATGGACACGCAATGGTATGTCAACGGAAAACCAGTGAGCGGCAGTTCACTTGGTATGAGATCATTGCCATTCGGCTTTGACAATGTAACGCTGACAATTCACTACGGAAACAGCAGCCGGAGCATACATACCGTAATGTTCAGCACAGGACCGTTCCTGCCTCCTGCAGCAGCCCTGGCCATTGCCTCGATCCTTCTTTACAGGAGGTTTTCAGGTTCCGGCGACGAGGATTCCATAAGGGAGTTCCTGAGCAGGTGCAGTGGAATGAAAGCCAGGGCAATACTGAAACTGTCCCGCAGGGAGAAACTGAAGAGAGATTCTGTCGAAGCAATAATGCAGAAACTGGTGGATGAACAGAAGGCAGAAATAGGCCTGGACCCGGATGGAAACAGGTTCTTCCGTAATAAATGACGCTGTCGCAATCATGATTATTAAGCAGAATTTGACTTCCCGTACGTGGATTCCAACTCCAGCGGCCAGGAATATTCTGAACTCAGGAACGAGCGCTTCACCGTACCGCCGGCAAGAGTTACGAAGAAAATATCATCCATGCTTTCCAGCGGAGAGAAGATTGAGCTGTCAGTGCGCGCAATTGCAGGGACTCACGTGGAAGGAATAAACGTTGGTTCAGTGACCGGACGGCAGATGGGGCATCCCTGGCTGTTGATTACGACAGGCAGGGTAATCCTGGCATCCCCCGGCCTCATGACGTTTGAGCTCAGGCAGTTCAGGAGGGACACAATAACGAGTGTAGAGCTCCAGCAGGGAGTGGTGAGGGACAGGATCATAATCAACGGAATGGGACTCAGGGAGGAGTGGGTGTTCTGGAGGCGGCTCAGGAATTTCACTGAAAAAGCTGTTTCAATGATGCAGAATGACGTTTCAGGGGGTGCTGCTGGAACTGCAGCACAAGGGGACCCAATATCAGAACTCAAGCTCAGGCTCGCAAGGGGCGAGATTACAGAAACTGAATTTGACAGCCTCAGGGACAAGTTACAGTAGACTTTGCAGAAATTGGAAATTAGCTTGGCCATCCTGTGAAATTTTAAATATCGTGTTTGCTATAATTGGCCATGAAAAAATCGCTGGTCATAGTCATCGTGGCACTGGTGATAGTCATAGTTGTGCTTGCAGGGCTGCATCAGGCTGGCAAGCTCTTCCCGTCATCAGGTGCCTCATCCCAGAACCCTTATGCCCCCAATGTGGTCGCTTCTTCACAGCTGAACAGTACGCTGGGAGGAAAATGGACACATGAGAGCTCAGGATACGGTTCTGCAGGCAATCTGTCAGACTTCCTGGGCATAGTAGCGGACCGCGGCACCGCCGCATCCGCAGGGTACGGGTTCGGATATTCTGCAGCCGTGTCAACTGGCATATCCAACGTAGGAGCACTCGGGAACATATCCTCCTTCGAGTTTTCAATCTTTTCGCCAGACCATTCAGGTTTCGCTGCTGTCGGAGTCGCCAACTACAACTCGGTGAGCAGTGCAAACAATACGTTCAACGCTCTTTCTGGAAATGTGAGCGCAGCAGCCTCATCTTCTTTCCTGATAGCAAAGGGAGACGCCTCCGGCAATCCGTATGTTTACGTGTGGACATATGCCAATTCGACAAGCCTGGCGCCTCATAACCAGTACCTGTCTGCATTAATAGGCATATATTCATCCCATCTCATCGGCATATTCTACCTGACGCCGGACAACCTCTCGCAGGCAAACTTCACTTCACTTTACGAGAAACAGGTCACTGAGCTCTCTTCCATGAAGAGCACACCAACGCAGAATGTGTTCGTAACATCGTCTGAACTTGGAAGCTACCTCGGAGGAACATGGCAGGCAAAACTCGGACTGTTCGTCCAGATCAACAATGCACAGAACATAATCGGTGAGTTTTCAGGGCTGCTCGCGAACGCAACGCAGGCCCAGAGGCAGCTGATAAACCAGACGGTTGGAAACCTTTCACAGCTGGCTGTACAGGGATACGTTTCAGGAAGCTTCAACCAGACAGTCCTGGCATTTGCAAAATTCCAGAATGACAAGCTTCCATACACATTCTACCTTGACTACCTGGCTTCTGTTTCATCGAGCCCGTCTGCCGCACAGGGTAATGTTTCCGGAGCAGCCTACGTCTTCACGAACATTTCTGTCCCCTCGATATTCGGGTCAAAGGCGTTCAGCATCTCCCTGCTGGTCTCAGACTACAATGACTACCTGTTCATTGCGATCTACCATGGATCTCTTTCAAAGAGCCAGGCTCAGTTTGAGAACCTCCTGAAGGGCGAGATAGCAGTAATCTGAATGCACTGAAAAAAGTCCGGGAGTCTCCGGACCATATTTTATTAAAAATCATCTTTTTTCTGGAAAGATTATATAGCAACTTTTTATTTTGGGATTCTGCTAATGCGATTCAGACTACTAGTTCCGGTGGCAATAATTTTCTCGTTATTGCTAGTTGCTTTCCTGCCCAGCGTGGCGGTAGCCAGCACCCCCACACTCTCGCCGCCTTCCGGCACGCTTCCTTCAGAGACCTACTATTACGGAGTTACACACTACACTGTTACCGACTCTGACTGGAGGGCTTTCTTCACATCAGTCTATGACAATTCCTCATATGTTTCGTACAACTGGGGAAACAACACAACGCAATACCTGATACTGTTCGGGCTCAGCTACAAGGGAATGAACCCGTACGGCTTGCAGATCCTGGTTGCACTGTCTTCAATAGGATTCCCCACCCTGAAGAACATGACAATAGCGTTCAACAAGACAAAGAACATGGCCTCACAGGTAAGTGGCTACTCCAACATCCAGGCGCTCAATGCGGGAGCGTATCCGGGATTCACGTGGTCTGTTGTGAAGGTCAAGCCGCAGAGCACTGTGCTGCTTGAGGTCACCATTATTGGTATTATAATGGCTGCAACGTTTGTCCTGTACTTTGTATTCAACAGGAAGAGGTAGACAAACAGTTATTTCCTGCATTGACAATTAACTCATGACATGAGAATAGTCGTAGGCATGACAGGCGGCACAGGATCAGTGCTTGCACAGCGCCTCCTGGAGAATCTCCGTGGCGAGGAAATCCACCTTGTGATAAGCAATTCTGCCAAGAAGGTTCTGGGTGAAGAGACCGAGATCAAGCCGGAAGACCTGTACGGCATGGTACAGGCACATTATGATGATGAGGACATAGCGGCGAGGATCAGTTCCGGAAGTTTCATCTTTGACACTTTCGTTATTATACCCTGCAGCATGTCAACGCTAGCGAAACTTTCGGCTGGAATTTCTGATACTCTGATAACAAGGGTTGCCTCCGTTGCGCTCAAGGAGAGGAGGAAGATGGTGATAGTGCCACGGGAGACTCCATTGAGCACAATAGCGCTTGAAAACATGGCAAGACTGTCCTCCATGGGCGTCATAGTTGCACCCGCGATGCCCGGATATTATACAAGGCCGAAAACAGTGGATGACATGATCAATTTTGTTGTTTCCAGGATACTTGACCTGATTGGCGTCAGGAACAGCCTTATCAAGAGGTGGAAGGAGGAAAAGAGATAGTTTTCTCGTGGACCACATGCTGGGCAGGCTGGCAAGGTGGATCAGGTTCATGGGTTACCATGTACTCTACGCGACTTCTGCAATGACAGACGATGATATAGCTGAAAGATGCAATTCAGGATCGCTAACACTGCTCACCAGGGACAGGGAACTCTGTGAAAGAGTGGGCAGGTATGTATGGATCGAGTCTGTGAAGCTGGACCGGCAGATTGACCAGTTCCTTTCCCTCTACCGGCCAGACTCTGATGCGGTCATGCTGATCTGTCCAGTGTGTGACGGCAACCTGTCTGAAGTGGCCAGAGAGACTGTCAACGGAAAAGTACCTGTCAATGTGTACAGGTTGAACAGCCGGTTCTGGAAATGCGGGAACTGCGGCAAGATTTACTGGAAGGGATCTCATTACGACAGGATCATGAAGAAGATAGCAGAACACACAGGGGAGAACTGATGAAAGTTGAACGCCGCGAAGAACATGTGAGAATTCATGTGGACGACATGGACGACCTGTGGTACCTGAAGAATATACTGTCCACAGATGATCTCGTGACAATGACCGCCATGAGGAGGGCTGAGAAGCAGGACGACATGACGAGGTCCAAGGAATCAAAACGTGTTCCTGTCACTGTGACAATAAAGATTGAGTCTCTGGAATTCCAGGAATTCTCAAACAGGCTGAAGCTTCTTGGCGTCATAACAGGCGGATCCGAAGACATTATTGGAGAGCACCAGTCATTCATTGTCAGCGAAGGGGATGATCTTTCACTTGCAAAGGCACGATGGTCACAGGTGCAGAGAAATCTGTTGAAAGAGGCAGAGAAGAGGTCAGAGAAGATAATGGGCGTATTCATTACGCTCGATGAGGAATCCGCGGATGTGGTTGTCATGAGGACATACGGGTTACAGAGCATGGGCCGGGTGTACTCTGGAAGGACAGGAAAAATGTATGAAACATCATACAGCGAAAAGAATTATTTTGCTGAAATAAGCGATATTCTGAAGAAGTCTGCGTCTGAGCAGAACCTCATAAGTGTTCTCGGGCCGGGATTCACCAGAGAGCATATTGTGAAGTACCTGTCAGAGGACCCGTACTATGCGGGCAAGAACCTGAAAAGCGCACCGACGGGAAGATCGGACATGGGTGCCGTGTATGAATACCTGCAGTCTGACGAGGCAAAGAAGTCATTCTCAGAGGCACGCCTGAACACTGAAAATGACCTTTTCGGCAGGTTCCTGAAAGAACTCAACAGCGGAGGACTCTTCGCCTACGGAGCAGATGAAGTCAGAAAGGCCCTTGAATTCGGTGCTGTGGAAACACTGATGATATCGGAATCAAAGATGCCTGACCCTCTTACTGATACATTTTCAGAAATGGCCAAGAAAAGTTCTTCTGAAGTGTATGTTTTCAGCGATATAAGCGAGCCCGGCAAGATGCTCAAGAGTTTTGGCGGCTACTGTGCAATACTCCGGTACAGGATATGAGTACCATGATGTGCTGACTTAAAAAAGATAAATATAATGTAATGCCCTTAGGGTTTGTCTGCTCCGATGGTGTAGTCCGGCCAAGCATTTCGGCCTTTCGAGCCGACGACCCGGGTCCAAATCCCGGTCGGAGCATTTTTCAAGCAGTTACTTGAATGACACTTTCTTTCAGATATTGCCCAAGTACAGCTGTTATTTCATGGTGCAGTTCGCAATTGTGATTGCATCTGATCGGGATGTCAAGTCTTCAAAAATATGCGTTTGTGCCAGACTTCCAATGTTGCTGGAACACGGCTTGAATGTCGATTCAGATCCTGCCTAATTTTTGCAGCGTATCAAATGCTCTTGTTGCCGCCTCTTCGCCAACAAGGACTATCATCCTTCCTGGCCCTATTGTCGTGAACTGCCTTATTACCACATCGTTAATGGAAAGCTCCGTTACAATTGAAGAGAGTATGCCGGGCGATTCTTCTATTTCTACGGGCATATCAATCACTATTTCAGCAAGGCCTGAGAGTATTCTGTTTACCTGGGAATCAGATATGAAAGACTCGAATCTCTCCAGATTCTTTGTGTCTATTGTTACGCTTGCCGTATCCATGTTGGTTACCAGCCTGAAGGTCTCTCCACCGGCCGAATTTGTCTCACTTGAGAATCTCAGGATTGTGTTTTGCAGTTCCTGGCTGTTTTTCAGAGAAACTACAGTTATTCTGTTTCTCAGGGAGAGTTTTAAAAATACGTGCCCTGAATCCCTAAGATCCTGACTGGTGTTCCTCACCGGGTACCTTCTGATGGCGCTTAAGACAGCATCGAACGATACTGAACCGTTAGCCTTCAACTCAATGTCCCTGGCAACAGCCCTGGTGTTTACAATACCCCTGGCCAGTGCATTTCTCAGTACTCCGTCCCTTTCAATGGCAAGCCTTACCAGTGCAGTTGCATTTTGTGTCAAATTTGGTTTATTTATGCCCATTACGCTACTGAATAGATAATTTATGTCATAATACTTTTGCCCCATACAGCATAAAGCAAAGCATGAAAACCGAAAAACATCAGGAGAGAATGGAAGCTGTGATGACCCATGCAAGAGGCGGGCCGGAAAATTTGGTGTATGAAGAAGCCAGAATCCCCAAGATATCTGATGGAGAAGTCTTGATCAAAGTGGTTGCTGCTTCCATTACGCCAACAGAACTGTCCTGGAATTCATCCTATACCGACAGGAACGGAAATGACCGCCTTCCTTCCATTCCAGGCTATGAAATATCCGGTGTTGTGGATGCTGTGTCAGAAGGCGTAAAGCACCTGAAAGCAGGAGATGAGGTGTATGGACTTCTGGATTTCTGGAGAAACGGGGGTGCCGCAGAATATGTGGCCATTGATGCCTCCGGGATAACACTAAAACCGGCCACGATAGATCACGTTTCTGCTGCTTCTCTTCCCCTCTCCGGCCTGACTGCCTGGCAGGCACTCTTCGACCATGGAAAACTATCTTCTGGTGAGAAAGTGCTGATTCACGGTGCTGCCGGAGGCGTGGGTTCCCTTGCTGTTCAACTGGCCAGCTGGAAGGGGGCGCACGTTGTTGGAACATGCTCCAGGGGCAAGATTCCACTTGTTCACCAGTTAGGTGCAGAGGAAGCCATAGATTACGCTTCTCAGAAGTTTGAGGATCTCGTTGAAGACGTAGACCTGGTTCTGGATACAGTCGGAGGCGAAACGCTTAACAGGTCGTACCAGACTGTGAGGAAAGGAGGAATGGTTGTAACAGTTGCCGATGACATCGGTGATGAAATGCTGCAGGAATTTGAGATCAGGGGCATTTCCTTTCTGGTTCAGCCTGACCGCAATGAACTGAGGGAAATTGCAATGCTAGTTGATTCCGGGAAGCTCAAGCCCGTAATACAGGCTACATTTCCATTGAAGAAAGCAAAGGACGCTTTCAAGACAGGATTGTCCGGCCATAACACAGGAAAGATTGTCCTCAGGGTGGTCGATTAAGCTGTACACTATCTGTATAAAGTGCTTGTGGAATGTAAAATGGGGTAAAAGAAGATGAATGATGTATCCGGAGATTCCGGAAAAACGGTGTTGAGTTACATAAATGCCCTTGATTCAGGGAATTTTGATCTTGCAGCGGAACATATTGCAGAAAATGTCCGCATAATTGGCCCAGCAGGGGAATCATTTGGAAAACCGAAAGATTTCACTAACATGCTGTCGCGGTACCATGGAAAATATAGCATATTGAAGGTGTTTGCCGACGGGAATGATGTTTGCCTGATCTATGACTTCATCACCGCAGGAAAGGTCGTGTATATGAGTTCCTGGTACAGGGTCGAAACCGGAAGAATAACATTCATAAGAACGATCTTTGACCCGTCTGCTTTCTCAGCTGAAAGCGAATGATGCCTGACGGGTGAGAGGGGCTGCCTGTCAGGCATGTGCAAAATTCCCTTCCCGTTGTTTCAGTTCAGACCTTACGAAATATCTCCTGATCTCAGAATTGGCGAATAATTCGTCTATTTTCTTCTTGCTGCAAGTGAATTGAGCATCTCGAAGCTTATGGCCCCGTCCAGCAATTTATCCAGGTTCCCCCTTTCAAGTATGTCCTTTCCAATGCGCCAGAGCAGGCCCATGGCTGCGTAAGAGGCTGCCGGCCCGAAGCTCAACCTTGTAACGCCAATCTGCTTCAGTGCACTTATTTCGGGTAATCCCTTCCTTACCATTACGTTGACTGGGAACTTCACAGACTCAACAAAGCGGGAGATAGAATCATGATCTGCCAGTCCCACGGGATAGACACAGTCTGCACCAGCCTCTATGTATTTTTCTGACCTCTTTATGGCACTTTCCAGCCGTGCATCAGTATCGCCTGCCTTGCTGCCTGAAAACGCATCTGTTCTTGCATTTATTACAAGAGGAATGCCTGTGTCCTCTGCCATGATCCTGATTGCCCTTATCTTCTGACCCTGCTCTTCGGGATCAAATAGCTCATTCTTCCCGTGGTCAAAGTCTTCTATGTTTATTCCAACGGCACCGGATTCTACAACTTCCCTGATGGATCCCACAACTTCCTCATTGTTTCTCCCAAACCCTGACACAACGTCAACACTCAGGGGAATCGAGAGTACTCGTGCCACTCTCCTAACTGAAGCCATGAATTCGTTCTTTGGAATGGATTCTCCGTCGGGATATCCAAGAGATACGGACATTCCTGCGCTCGAAGTTGCAACTGAAGCGAAGCCTGCTTCCTCAAATATTCTGGCACTGGGTACATCCCACGCATTGGGTATAACGAAGAAATTACCAAACGAATGCATGGAACGGAACTCGCCGGCCAGCTTGATCTGCAGTTCTAGCTTTTCATCCTTTGTATTCATGCCGGATCTTTGAAGTTTCATCTCTTACTTCAATCTATTGGAACTTCTAACGGGCATCATTGAAGAACCCCTGTTGTGCTTCCGCAGAGCCACGTTGACGCTTAGCCAGATATGCGTGCTGTCGACCTGACGAATCTCACTTGGAAGCAGATATTGCCTTCCCTGCAAGATCAGATGCTATCCCGTCCGCCCATTCCTCTATCTCTTTCCAGTTGCGGAAATCTCCCTGGTCTTCTTCAGGGATCCATCTGGAGAACATGCCTGCAGCCCCCTTCATCCTGTCAGCATAGAAAACGCCGAAGAAGATGTGGTGGTCCCTTGGCCTGATCCATTCCCTGATGTCATCCGATTCCTTGGGAGCAGATACTTCTCTCAGGTTGCGCCCTTTCCTGTCCGTCTCACTTCTTCCGGTCGGCCCGCTGCTGAAAACCCATACAGGTTTACCCGAGAGGACGGAGCGGTTCTTTGAAACAAACTGCCTCGCCTGTTTGAGCCAGTGGAAATAATAAACGGCACTTCCTATGATGAATGCATCGTAGGCGGCCAGGTTATCGGCATCCAGGACATCTTTCACGTCAGTTTCCAGGTTTCTTTCACGCAGTTTTTCGCCAATGAACTCGGCTATCTCCTTTGTTGATCCGCCCCTGCTGGCAAATGCAACCAGAACTCTCATTTCAGGCTCCTGCCGGTCGGCCCGTTATGGTATCTTTCCTGCGGGGGGTTGAGTGCAGCCTGTATGCTGTAAAAAACAGATTCTCGGATATGCTTTCGGAAAAGATCTCCATTTGCAGGCACCACCTTATGGCAATTCAACTAGTCCGTTTTGTTATATTTCCTTATGCCCGTACCGGTAAGCATCTATTGTTATCAGTGTCAGAACAGGATTTTCTGCATCATGGCGATCTTCAGCTCGAGCGGATGCAAAAAGGCAGAAAAAGGAGAATTTCTCCAGGAGAGGGAAGATCCTGGAGGCTGGCTGCTTTTTTTATTGCCGTTTTCTCAGGAAACAGGGTGCCCTTCTCTTGCAGAGCGCTGCGATGTCTTTATGGACCCACCCATGAGGGCTTTCTTCGCATTCAACAGATCGTCGACAAAAATATCCACCAGGTCCCTTGTGAAATTCTCCCTCACAACGACCCTCATGATTGTAATATCTTCTGCATGAGGGGGAAGCGAGTAAGCAGGAACAATCCAGCCCCTTTCCCTAATCCTGTAAGAGAGATCAAAGAGGGTGAAGTCCTCGTCCCCGGGGAAACGGAATGTAACGACAGGAATGTGTTTTGCGTCGTTCAGCACAAGAAATTCTCCGCTTTCCTTCAGCCTGGAAGCCAGATAAGCGGCGTTTCCCATCATCCTGTCCACTATCTGTGTGTATCCCTTCCTTCCAAGGTGCATCACGTTGAAGTACTGTGCTATTATCATCGAGCTTCCCTCTGAGAAGTTCAGCGTGTAGGTCGGCATCTCATCACCAAGGTAATTGACGTAGAATTTCAGGTCCTCCGGGAGGAGCTTCTGGTTTCTGAATATGAGCCATCCAAGTCCCGGATAAACGAGGCCGAACTTGTGCCCCGATGTATTGATCGAGCTGACCTGTTCGAGCCTGAAGTCCCACGCAAATTCAGGTTCGAAGAACGGTGTTATGAATCCGGCGCTGGCAGCGTCAACGTGAATTGGAACGTTCAGGCCTTTTTCGTTCTTCAGCTTCACAAGCCGGTCATTGATCTCCTTCACGGGATCGAACTCGCCCGTGAAAGTTGTTCCAAGAACCACTCCCACTGCAATAGTGTTCTCATCAACCTGTTTCATTACGTCTTCCGGATCAATGGTGAAGCAGTCCTTCGCAATTGGCACAATTCTCGGCTCCACATCGAAATACCTGGCAAACTTGTCCCAGGAAACGTGAGTGTCGCCGCCGAAAACTATGTTGGGCCTGTCATGCGGAAGGCCTTTGCTGATTCTCTGCTGCCTCCACGTCCACTTGTGTGCCAGCAGGCCAAGCATTATGGCTTCTGACGACCCAATGGTTGAAGTCCCGACGAAATCGCTTTCATCGGGGGCATTGAAAAGGTCTGCCAGTATGTTGACAATCCGTTCCTCAATGTTCTTGACCTGCGGGTACTCGAAATGGTCGATGAAGTTCTTGTGGAGATTCTCCATGATCAGCCTGTCTGCCTCCGGGTCCATCCATGTTGTGACAAATGTCGCAAGGTTCAGGTCCGGATTGCCGTCAAGGTTTAACTCGTCATGAATCAGCTGATACGCAGTCCTGGAGTCCATCATGCCCTCCGGAAAACGATATTTGGGAACATCTTCCATTGAAAACCTGCCATGGGATTTCGAGTATTTCTTTTCACTCTCTCTAAGCCCGTTAATGTTCACTTTCTTAGAAACCATCTATTACACTTTCCACTGCCTTCATAATGGGTAGCATTTTAGTTAAGAGTTTTTATCCTTTTGCAAGGCTACACGCTGCAGGAGCCGGTGGCCCCATACTGCATGAGGCCACGGTTTGCGGACTTCACGTTTTCCCTACTGCGAGGAGCCCCCTCTTCTTCTCATCAGGAGAACTGCTGCTCCGCCAGCGGCAGCTGCTATCACGACTCCTATTACAATGTAATCAGTTGTTGAAAGTGGAGCGCCTCCAGTATTGCTTTTCTCCGCCGTGAACTGCACAGAAACGTGTGCGCTTCCACCAGAGACCACGATGTTGCCTGTTCCGTTTGAAATGCTGTAGCCGGAAACGTTGCCCACAGAGTAGCTGTAAGTGCCGTTGGCCAGTGACACGTTGATGTCCTCACCAGTCCCTTTGTAGGTAACAGAATTAACAGTAACGTTCCAGTGCTTGCCGCCCGGAAGGCCTTTCTCCGCGAATTCCACACTGTATTTCAGCAGTGTGAACTTCACTGAAATGATATCAGAGGCACCGTTCACGGTAAATGTGCCTCCTCCCGAAGGCTGGTATTTCTTGTCTGAGGTTGCAACCGTATAGCTGTACGTTCCATTGTCAAGCAGGAAGCCCATGTCAGGGGCCAGAGCGGATTTGTGTTCATTAAGGCCGTTTGTTCCCGTTATGTTCACATACCAGAGGGCTGCCGGGCTGAGTCCGGACTGCTGGAATGATATCGTGTAATTCATCAGGCCGAAAGTAACACCGGCAATGTAAGGTCCGTTATCAACGGAGAAAGTGAAGAATCCTCCCAGGTATAGCTTGTCTGTCGTTTCATAGTGCAGGCTGTAGTTTCCGTTCAGGAGCCTGACAGTAAAAGAACTGCCCGGTGACAGTGGCCCTGACGGTTTCATTCCTGTTATGTTCACATACCAGTGTGAGCCTGCCGGAAGCCCGTGTTCGGATACTGTTACATTATACGGTATGCCCAGGCGGTATGCATGGATATCACTTTCGAACACATAAAAGTCCAGTGAATACAGGGTGCTTGTCTTCATATCCAGTGCAAGCTGCATACCTGGCGTTATTGCAGGAGCGGAAGCAAGGATTGAATTGTTTGACGGGTTGACAACAAATATAGCGGATATGGTCGGAGCCGGGTTATAAATTCCACCCCCGTAGGTCTGAATGTACTCGAATCCCGTCTGTGGATCGTATATGCCCGCAATGGCCTGGCCCGGTATCTGCGGTCCCTTTACGTAGGTTCTTGAAGAAAGGTTGAAGATGAGGTTGCTGCTGTAGTTTGAGCCGGAAAACGGAAGATTTCCCAGCAGATAGTTGCCCGGGTTACCATATTGGATAACGGCGTTTACGCTGTAATTTCCGGGTGCCGGATAGAAGGTCTCCAATCCAGAGGAGAGGTTAAGCACAAAGACTCCCGAGACGTTTCCGATCACAACCAGGTTGTGGAATACCGGCGAAACGGGATCAAATGATCCAAGAGGGCCTCCAAACAGGCTGTTTTGATTCTCAAACGTTTTTACCGATAGAATGCTCCCGGAGGCGCTTATTGTGTATACAGTGTAATTGTAGCCTGAGGCATAATATGAATTGGAAAGGCTTTCAACATATATGTCCGCAGAGTCCGGGGAATTCTGTATTATTATCCAGTTATTAAGCAGCGGGAGTGATACATTCTTGACCAGCGACATTGTTTTCACGTTTATGATTGACAGGTTACCCGACAGGAAGGCCACGTAGAGGTAGCCAGAAGACTGGTCAAAGTAAATAGATGTTGGCGGAATGCCTTCGCCGACTGTTATGTTGGCCAGGAATTTTCCGGTTGTGATGTTCTGTACGGTTATGTTTCCGGAATTGCCCGAGGAAACTGAAGCCGAGAAAAGCAGTTGCCTCGCATTGTCAACAGCTATTGAAGTGCCTGAGTAGGTGTTGGAAACGGGGCCCGCAAAGCCACTGATCGGGGGCTGTGTTGTGAATAATGTCGAGGAAGCCCTGATATAGCTCTGATTGTGGGTAGACTCAAAGGAGACGTTCAGGGCGAAAGAGTATCCTGATACAACAAATGAACCGCTGGACGGATAGGCTTCATAACCGTTGGCAGCACTTATGTTTACTGAATAAGTGCCGTTAATCAGGTACAGATTGATTGTGGAAGTGGTGGAATTATAGCTCTCCCCGTTTACATCAACTGTCCAACTGGTACCGGACGGCAGATTCATGGCATGCATTGTTACCGTACTCGTGTAGGGTATGAAAGCGACTTTCACTGAGGTATTGCTGCCATCCAGGACAAGCTTCCCTGTATGATGCAGAGGCACGAGGGTTGGAATTGCTGATGAGACGGAATAATTGTAAGTTCCATTGGGAAGGACTACAGAAGCATTTCCAAAGTTGAAGATCCCCATTTCGTCGTTTACGGTCCCGTTGTTGACTTTCAGCTCCCATGAACTTGAAACGGGATATCCTGTGACGTTGAAACTCACTGTCTGTGATCCGAAAGTGAATGGCAGGTTAATGCCACCCGGAAGGGCGGACACGGCGAAAATCCAGTAGAAATGGTTCTGGGACGGGAAATTGAGAGCCTGGAAGCCAAGGACTGCGTTCAGGCCGCCGGGTGGTGAACTCAGAGGAAATCTGGACTCGTTCTGGAGCGTGTAGTTGATTGTTGCAACAGAGTATGTGCCGTTGATGAAACCCGTTCCGAAAACGTTGTAAACGTAGGGGTCAGCGGACTTTGAAAAGTTGTAGGTGTACGGTATTCCATTGCCATTCCACAGGCTGAACCCGAGGGCATTCGTGTCGTTCTCTGCCCATCCGTTGGTGAATACAGGCTGTGTGCCTGAAATGCCGCCATTGCCAAATCCAACACCTCCAAGGAAATAGGTCGTCTGGTTGGAGAGTGCCGGGGAGTTCATAATCCCGTAAGTCTCCACGTAGGCGGGCGGTGCGAGAACCATCCTGGAAGTGATGTAGTCAGTGTTGTTTGTCGGAGTGCTTGTAAAGGTAATTCCGTTGTTCAGTGTTGCGTTTCCGGTGACAGTCCATTCTGAAGTGTTGAGAGATGTTCCAGCGAAGTTGTCGTAAAGAGGGAAAACGTGGAAGCCGTTGTCATATGCCCCATAAACTGAAGAGAGCTGAGGTGCTTCGCCGGTTGTCCTGTTATTGAACATGAACGATGAAGTGGGCATGAATTCCATGTAGAGTTCCAGAAGAGAGTGGGACGGGATTGAAGTGCTTATGTTCAGCCAGTAAATTGAACCGGTTGAGGTGCTGTTTCCTGACTCCAGCCAGGAATTCACAATAGTTCCGTTTGCATAGATGAAGTAGATGTTGCTCAGGTTAGAGGCCTCATAAGAGGAATACATTGCACTGTCAACGGTTATTCTCTGATCGAAAGATGATGGTGTAGCCACAGAGAGATTATTCTTTATGAAGAAAGAGACCGATTTGGCAGGCAGCGAAATGGAAGCAGCATTACCGTAAAGTACCGGCTTACCGGCCTGCTGTGTATGATTGAGAAGAGCAGATCCTCCTGAAACCAGAAAAAGAGCCACAAGAACAATCGGTATTATTTTCTTATAGGGAATACCATTCATTAACTAGTACAATCAAGTAGGCATATAAAATTTGTTCAGTAACCCGCATAGGGTACGGCGATGGATTTCTTTACCCGTAAGGCTGGATTCGAAATAAAGACAGACTTTACCCCCGATCGGCTGGAACGAAAGGTTCAGGGAAGTTTCCACCGGATAGCCGCCAATGAGGGAAAAGGGCGGTGAAAAGTGGAATGCAGGTTACGCCCCTGTAAGGTTCTAAACTTTACATTTTGTATATTTTTGTTTCTAAATTCTTTACATAATCATGCCCCGGGCATCGCTTCCCTTCTCTTCCTGAGGTCTCTCTCACAGTTCGGGCAGCAGGCATAGTATGTTTTCTTTGCAATTTCAAACACAATTGGTGATTCAGGAATCAGCTGGTTGCAGTAGTCGCAGTGTATATTCTCCAGCCTGCCGGTACCGGTGTTGAGAACCCTTTCTCCTGCGAACTTAACGTCTATTATGTCAAGGCTCTTGATCCTGACCAGGTTTTCGAAATACATTACGAGCAGGAAAGTGCCGTCTATCATGCTGAAATGCTCGATCACAACATCATTCGGGAGGCCGTCAATGCTCTTCACATGCACCAGTGCGAGGTCTTTCAGGTCCTCATTAAGCGTTACTGTGAAACTCCTGATTTTTCCCTCTGAGATAAGCGAGTCTAAGGCTTTCTTTGCTGTGATTCTGCTGATGCCAAGCTCCCTTGCGGCATCTATGATGCTGGTTCTGGAGTCCTTCCTGAGAAGCAGGAGCAATCTCTGTTCAACTTCAGAGATATTTCTTTTCATAATGTAAAATTTCTCAAAGGTACATATACATTGTGCATATCAAGATGTTAAGTACTCTCCAGCAATTCATTATCCATGGCAATAGACGTAATATGCGGAATGAAGGTCAGGGAAGACACAGAGTTTGTGAGCGAATTCCAGGGAAAGAAGTTCTATTTCTGCTGTGGGCACTGCAAGCAGACTTTTGATTCCAACCCGCTGAAGTACAGCAGATAAGGCGTACAACAATGCCAACAGATCCTGTTTGTGGAATGTTTGTCCCTGATGACAGCGAGCTCTTCTCTGTCATAGACGGGCAGAAGTACTACTTCTGCTCAAAGTCGTGCCAGCAGAAGTACAGCTCTCCCGAACAGGAGTCAAGAAAGCTGGGAAGAAGGCTCATAGTGGGATGGTCGCTCTCTCTTCCCGTTATAGTCATAACATACGCACTGCCTCCCGGTTGGTTGTCCGGGGAATTCTACAGGAATTTGCTTCTCTTCGCTCTAGCACTGCCGGTTCAGTTCTACTCAGGGCTTGGATTCTATGAGGGGGCATATCATGCTATCAGGGGGAGGGCAGGAAACATGGACCTGCTGATCACCATGGGAACTCTCACTGCCTTCATATTCTCACTGTACGTGACATTCTTTCCCGGCAGGATTCCCGAATCGGACGTTTTCTACGACGCATCAGCTTTCATCATAACTATGATCCTGACAGGCAGTTTCATCGAGAACCTGACAAAGGTGAGGGCGAACAGGGCTGCCGGAAAGCTTATGGATATAATTCCTGGAACAACACACCTCATATCTTTAGGAGGTGAGGTCTCAGATGTCAGAACCGATGGCATAAAGGGCGGTGACCTGATAATGGTCAGGCCTGGAGAGATAATACCCGCAGACGGGGAAGTGACGGACGGGAAAAGCGAAGTTGATGAGTCCATGCTTACCGGAGAGCAGGATCCGGTCCTGAAGGAGAAGGGCCACAAGCTCTCGTCGGGAACAAGGAATCTAAACGGGGTGCTCACCATAAGGGTGGAACGTGCCGGGCGTGACAGCACAGTCAGCCAGATCTATGAACTCATCCAGAGGGCCATTTCAGGCAGGGCGAAAGTACAGAGGATAGCAGACGCTTTCTCATCTGTATTTGTTCCAGTCGTTATTGTTTCAGCGCTTGCTGCGGGCCTTTTCTGGTATTTCTTCCTGAACTCAACAGGCTATGCGCAGCCCTTGGAGATAGCAGTGCTTGCTTTCGTTTCTGTGGTTGTGATAGCATGCCCCTGTGCAATAGGGCTTGCCGGGCCCATAACACTGCTCATATCATCAAATGTTGCTTCCGAGGACGGAATAGTCATAAAGAACACTGGTGCCCTTGACAGGCTCTCAAGGGTTAACAGGGCCGTCTTTGACAAGACCGGCACTCTTACAGAGCCTGATCCGTCCATTTCAGGAATCTCGGCCGCTGCACCATATGACGAGAATGATGTGCTTTCTATTGCTGCGTCTCTGGAGGCATCGTCCAACCACCCTGTGGCCAGGGCAGTTGTCAATGAGGCACGAAAGAGAGGCCTGTCACTGGAAAAGTCGGATAACGTTGAGGAAATGCCCGGCACAGGGATCGAAGGGTACGTGTCCGGAAAGAAAGTGAGGATATCGAGGGCGGCGAGAAAGGGAGGTTCTGTTGTTTCAGTACAGATCGGTGATTCTGTCGCCGGAAGCATTGAACTGGCGTACCGAATACGCAGCAGTGCCCCCTTTGCGGTTGCAAGGCTGAAAGAAATGGGCATCAGCATCTCCATGGTCACGGGAGATTCCAGGGAAGAGGCAGAGAGGGTAGCGGCAAAAATGGGCATAGATGACATTCATGCTGAGGTTCTGCCTTCTGACAAGTCTGAAATAATAAAGAGCTACCAGATGGCCGGGGATTATGTTATGTTTACCGGAGACGGAATAAATGACACTGTTGCACTGGAAACTGCAGACGTGGGCATTGCGATGGGATCAGGGACAGACATAGCCCGTGAGTCTGGAGACATTATTCTGCTGAGAAATGACCTTTTGCAGCTTATTTACACGAAACACATAGGCGACAGGACAATCTCCAAGGTGAAGCAGAACATAGGATGGGCAATCGGTTACAATTCGGCCCTTATTCCCATCGCCGCGGGCGCACTAGTGCCTGTTTTCGGCCTTTCAATATACTCGTTCCTGCCTATACTTGCCGCTTTTGCCATGGGAATGAGTTCATCATCAGTTGTAATAAATTCGCTTCTGCTCAGGCGGAAGCTCACGGGAATACTCGGCAACATTCGGGAGTCTGAAAGAAACCAGGCTGGAATGGCGCTGAGATCAGGATCAGGTTTAGAGGGGGCACAATAAATGGAGAGGAATACAAAAAACGGAATACGGGCTGTTACGGGGCTGGCTGTTGCTTTTACCGCTGTTGTTGCAGTGATGTTTCTGCTCTCAGGGCAGGCATACCGGGGAGGATACTTCGGCTATCACGGAATGATGGGCTACGGGTTCTACGGCATGGGAACGGCATTTCTTATCGCGTCCTTTGCAATGGTTGCGATACTGGTGGCGCTTGCCTACGTGCTGTTCAGCCTGTTAAAGCCCGGCACAGCACAGAATATGCCGGCTGGCTCTGCTGCGGGGCCGGCGGATATAGCATCAGAAAGGTACGCGAAGGGAGAAATCAGCGAGGAAGAATACAGAAGGATCAGGGAGAACCTGAAGAAGTGAGAGAATGAAAAGAAACAGAGTCCCGGGAATATTGGCCGTGGTGGCAATTGCAGTTGTCATCATCACTGCATCTTTTTACTTCATGGGATATGGCAGGAACGCTGCAAATGGAGAAGCTGGAACGCTGACACAGTCCGGGCTAAACGCTGTCAATGCGACTTCCGAAGGCGTAATGGCTGCACAGGGCTCTGACACAATTTACATAAACGAGTCGGCAGGCCTTCCTGTGCTGATGGGGCCAATGAACGTGGGCAGCATGTACAGTTTTGAGATCCTGGGGCTCGTGAATCCTGAAATTGTAATCCACGCCGGAGTCAGTGTCACTTTTACTGCAGTTAATGTGGACAACGATTCGTCGCACAACTTCGTGCTGAGCTCCAATGGACCTCCTTACGGGTACATGGGCGGTCCCGGCATGATGTCACAGGGCGGATACATGTATATGATGCAGTACCTCGGACCGGAGAGCGCAGGCCACTACTACTGCTACAACTTCACATATACATTTTCCCACACAGGAACGTTCTGGTATCTGTGTACATACCCTGGCCACGCTGAACAGGGGATGTATGGCAGGATCCTGGTTGAATCCTGAAAGCACGGTGCAAGAATGAAGATACATGTTGGAAAAGGCAGCATAACTGTCGATTCAAAGGGAAAGGCCCTTCTTTCAGGGAAATTGCTGTTTCTCACTCTCGTTTCGATGAAGGGCCCCTGCAACGACGTCACATGCCAGGTTATAAGGAAAATTGAGGCCAGAGAGGGGAACTTCGAAGAAATGCCCGGCATGGTTAGAGTCGAGGGTGAAGATTTTACGGTAGTGATGTCCCGGGAAATATTCAGGTCTATCGACATGGGAAGGGAGGTTGTCTCGATCCGGAGATCAGGAAGGGGAAACTTTTCGGTAAAGGGTTTTACCTATGTTTCATGAAACACTCTTTTCCTGCGTCATCTCTGTTTGACAGTGTTCAGCCGTACATTGATTCAACTGCGGGCTTCTCTCCCTTGGTGTATGCTTTCTTGTACTGGTCAATCAGTTCCTTGAGCTGCTCGTGAAATTCCTTGACACTCTCCTCAAGAATGCTTGTGTCTATGTTCAGGCTGAACGCATTGTTAACAGTCTGTATGAGGGCGAGCACAGACCCCGGATCAGGAATGTTTGCAGGCGACGGTGTCAGGAATGTTGCACCGCGTATGCCGTGCGACATGCATTCATTCAGCAGAGCGCCTGCCATGCCTGTGATGAGCGTGGACTGCGCCGCCTCTATCCCAATTTTGGTGAACTGCTTGAGCTTCTCCTCGTTGGCAACGCAGTAAACGGTGTGTTCACTCATTATCTGCTGTACGGGCAGGCCTTCAAGGATAACAAAGTCACCGGGATTCTTCTCTGAAATCCAGGACGTGATTGCTCCAGATATCTCGTAAAGACCCTCGTTATCGACTGGAACTTCCGATATGATGACCACAAGGTTTCCGGCCTCGTTGGAGTATATCCGGAAGGGAGTCCTGAGCCTGCCGCCTATGAATACGGATACGGGAGGTATATGGGATGATTTCACATGAGCAACCTGGTGCAGGTGCAACCTTTCGATTATGTAACTGGCTGCAATGAATCCTGTTCCCGTGGTTCCGACAAAGCCTCCAATTACTGTGGGGTTCCTGAAAGCAACTTTTTCCTGCTCAACCACCTTAGTTTCAAAAATATCGGACATATCTTTCGCCTTGATTTTCATTAAAGCTTGCTTTATAAGCGTTGCTGCTAAGCCCGATGCCGCTCTTTGCTGATTCAGGTGCCGGATCAGATGTCAATAAACCCTTCCCCGATTTTCCGGCAATAGCCTCCAACCCGGATGTTGTACGGATTTCTGTCTTTCACCGATCCCCTTATGTATAACGCCGACGGCCTCATTACCTCAATACCCTGTTCAATGATTGCCTCACGCTCCGGTTCCAGCAATCCCTGCCTGAGCATGAGTGCAGCCGCCGGGCCGGCTGCTGAACCTGTTGCAGGGTCTTCTCCACCATAGAATGGCATCCTGGCGTGAAGGAATGCATTCCTGTTTTCTGTCTCAAGACATACGGCGTACACGAACTTTGCATCAGAACCACCAAGATACTGCGCCATTCTGGAAAAATCAGGGTTCATCTTCCTGACGGCCGCCAAGTTCCTGAAGGTTACAATCATAAACGGGTTTCCTGTTGATACTGTCCGGACAGGAACAGCAGGGTCTATATCCTGTTCGCTTACACCGAGCATTTCTGCAACTTCAGTGGTGTCATGGACAGAGCCGAATACTGGCCCAGGTTGCGTCATTTCACCGAAAACCCCCTTTTCCCTGTCCGAAAAAGCAACCGCCACATCACCTACACTCAGGCGAACCAGTATAGTGTCTGTTTTCAGCTTTTCTCTCAAAACATATGCGGTCCCAAGAGTCGGATGGCCGGCAAATGGAAGCTCTTCCCTTGTTGTAAAAATTCTTACCCTTGTACTGCCCGCTGTCCCATTTTCCTGCGGAAGGCCTGAAACAAAAGTGGTCTCCGACAGATTCATCTCCCTGGCAATCTGCTGCATCTGCCCTGCGTTTAGTTCATCTGCTTTTGGAAAAACAGCAAGCTGGTTACCCTGAAACTTTTCTTCCGCAAAGACGTCGAGCCAGACGTATTCTAGCCTTCTCATGTCAGATTGCATGCAAAAGACTGGGAAATATGTTTTCCGCCTGCAATACCGATGCTGCAGGCATAAGGACTGTGCAGCCATCAGCCCGTTTCGGAGTGTTTCTTCAGGAAATTCCCCTGTAATAAAGGGCGTCGGCTATTTCCTCCTTCCTCTTGTTGATGAATTCATAGATGTCGCTGTACTGATCGTAAGTGAGGTCTACCCTCTTCTTCTTGTAGTCCCCGTTAACGTACTCGTACGCTATGGCAAATATGGACCCGTAAAGATAGCCGAATATGAAATCAAGCTTATGCTCAACGTTCAGGTCTATAGCGGCCTGGACTGTTCCTTCAAGTTCTCCCATGAATTCACTAATCTGTTTTTCAAGGAACTTTCTCATTCGATCATCAAGAACCATTGGAAACGTAAACGGTTCGGAGATAATATCTTTACCTTAGGGTGGTTCTTGTTCATTCAGGCGTTAAGCCGCTGGTTCCGCCCTCACCATGCAGACACCGGCACGCGAACTAAACAGTTATATCAGGAAGGATGCTTTTCGTTTCGTGCCTTCCCTTGAGGACGAGATTGTTGATGTTTACGATGAGAACCTCAACAGGACAGGAAAAGTGAAGCGAAGAGTCGCTCACAGGGATGGCCTGCTCCACAGGACATTCCAGTGCTGGTTCGCAGATTCTGAAAACATATACTTTCAGATAAGGGGAGACGATGTCGGCTTTCCCGGGCTGCTGGATGCCACTGTCGGGGGGCACGTGAGAGCCGGCGAAACGCTGCAGCAGTACTCAAGGGAGATTCCGGAAGAGGTTGGACTTTCTGTCCATGCTTCCGACCTCAGGTACATAGGTAGAAACAGGTTCGAATACTCTGGCCACGGCTTCATGATACGGGAGTTTTCCGAGGTTTATGTTTTCACTTCAGAGGGCGGCCTGGACATTTTCAGGCCCAACCCTGAAGAATTGTCGGGCATTGCCGCTGTACCTTTTCAGGTTGCGGGGCCAGTACTTTCTGAAGGGTGCAGATCAGAAGTTGAGTGCATACTGTCCAAAGCGGGAAAACTTGAGCACTGCAGAATGGCAATAGAAAGTAGCTCGTTTATACCGGGCATGCAGGACTATTTTGCAGAAGCAGCAGTTGTAGCAGAGGCATGTGTATCTGGAGAAGGGAGCACTTACCTGCACGACCACTGAAAATCATTACTGTCTCATCCTGGTAAGAAAGCAACCGGATCATGTCTGCAACAGGCCTGTTTTCCGCCGTAATGCCGATCACAGGCCCCTGTTCCAGAGACAGGAAGCAAGTTGCTGTTTTATGAACCCTGCAATCGGTGACCAAAAGTATTTTGACTCCTGTTGCGTCTTTGAGAGCAAACGGGGAGTTGAATGGAATGAAGGCAGACAGTTCACTGGATAGAGAAGATGGATTTGTTGAGGCCAACGGAATCAGGATCTATTATGAGCGCTTCGGAAAGGGGAACAGGTACAGGCTTCTGACGCTGCATGGCGGGCCCGGGTTTCCGCACGATTACCTCTCGCCACTGCTGGACCTTGTCAACAGGGGTTTTGACATTGTATTCTATGATCAGTTCGGCACAGGAAAGTCTGACTATCCGAAGAACGAGTCAGATTACACTCTCGAATACGCTGTTGAGGAAGTAGATGCTGTGAGGAGGGCCATGTTCGGAGACAGGAAGATCCATCTTTTCGGAAACTCATGGGGAGGTATGCTTGCTCTTGCCTACGCCATAAAGTACCAGGGGCACCTGAAAAGCTTGACTTCGTGCAGCGGCCTTTCCAGCGGCTCACAGGTTATAAGTGAAATGCGCAAGCTCATAGCGCAGATGCCGGAGAGGTACAGGAGCTACATAGAGAAGCACGAGAAGGACGGTGACTTTGCAAATCCTGAATATGTGGAAGCAACGGAGTATTTCTACAGGCAGCACGTTCTCAGGATGGACACGTGGCCCGATGATGTCAGCGAGGCTGCAGAACTTGCCGACAGAAGGGGCACTTACGCGAGAATGAGCGGTCCCAGCGAATTCACAATTACCGGCGTGATCAAGGACATTGAATTTACTGACAGGCTGAACGGGATCAGGATACCTGTCCTGATAACATGCGGTAAATACGATGAAGTGACTCCGGCTATTGCTGAGACGCTGCACGCAGGAATCGAAAACTCAGAAGCTGTAATGTTTCAGGAGAGTTCGCACCTGCAGTTCTGGGAGGAAAGGGCAAAATACATTGATCTCCTGGAGTCATTCGTAAGAAGGCATGACTGAAATCATGCAATGCGCCTGCCGGAACATCTCATTTCAGTTCCGCCAGTGCATTCTTCACCAGTGTAATGTGCATCAGTGCAGGTGCTCCGGCCATCAGCACAGCAACGTATGAGGCTTCGAGAATCTCCTCTTCTGTGGCTCCGGCTTCCTTCGCCATCTTGACATGGAATGTTATGCACCACTCACAGGTGCTGGAGAGCGAGAGTGCGATTGCTATCAGTTCCTTTGTCTTTGTTGAAAGTGCTCCGGGCTTGAGAACTTCCGAGTTGAATTTCATGAATGCGTTCTGAGTGTCAGGCTTGCTGTTCTGCATGAAACCTATTGTCTCAGAAACCTCCTGCAGTATTTCCCTTGAAGACATATACTTCCTCAGGCGGTTTATTCAGGCATTCCCCTAAAGGGTTGTGAAAGGTGCAATAGTTGCATTGTTTTCCATGTATGGGAACGGCCTGTTCCATGGCGGTGCATAATCTAAGTACCATTTAGCAATCATCAGACATGTACAAGTTTGAAAGGGAACTGGACATTGGCGCAGAGAAGGCGTTTGGTGCCGTTTCAAAGAAACTGAAAGAATTCGAGTATGTTCTCCTGTCATATGTTGATGTGAAGGAGATTATCAGGAACAAGTTCGGCGAGGACTTTCCGTTCTATTTCATGCTTGACGTGTGTAAACCGGCAGCTGCGCGTGAACTCATAACCAGAAACCAGGACTACGGGCTTTTCCTGCCGTGCAAGATAGTCATAGCGGGAGATGAATCAAGTTCGAAGGTGATGATGCTCAGGGTTTCAGAAATGGCGGAGACATTTCTTTCAGAGGACAGGAAGTATGCACTGAAGTACGAAGAGGAACTTGTTGAGGTACTGAATTCGCTCTGATTCAGATATGGAGGTCCAGCGCGACCGGAGCATGATCGGATATGTTCGCGTAATCAACAATCCATGAATTCTCCACCCTTGTTCTTATGTCGTCTGAAACAATGAAATAGTCAATTCTCCATCCTATGTTCCTGGACCTGGCGTCAAACCTGTAGGACCACCAGGTGTAATGGCCTCCTTCCTTCGTGAACAGGCGGAATGTGTCAACATAACCGGCATTCAGGAACCTGGTCATCCAGTTTCTCTCCCGGTCAGTGAAGCCGGCATTGTTCCTGTTGTCCCTTGGCCTCGCGATATCTATTTCCTGGTGGGCAACATTGAAGTCTCCGCATATTACAAGGGGCTTCTTCTTCCTCAGGCCGTTGCAGAAATCGAGGAATTTCTCGTCAAACTCAATCTTGTAATCCAGCCTGAGAAGGCCCCGCTGCGAATTCGGGAAGTATGCGTTGACAAGAAAATAACTGCCGAATTCAATTATCTGTGAGCGCCCCTCGCCGTCTGCTTCACTGAAACCGATTCCATGCGATATGGAAACGGGTTTCTGGCTGGTCATGGCCATGACTCCGCTGTAGCCCTTTTTCCCTGCCTCACAGACATCAATGTGGTACCCAATGTGATGGAATTCTTCGGGTATCTGCATTTTTCCGGCTTTCACTTCCTGGAAAAGCACTATGTCAAAACACTCTTTCTTCAGAAAGGGCACTATTCCGTTCCTGTGGGCTGCCCTGATTCCATTTATGTTCCAGGACAGAATTCTTACCATTGTTAAGGGAAATGAACTGAAAACATTTCAGTCTTTCCAGGCCGTTCGGGTGTAAATGCAGCAGGCTTGTTCCGGTCCAGGTTACCTGTCTTCTTCAATCAGGTCCTTAAGCCGTATGACTTCAAGCAGCCCGATCTTCCATTGGCCTTCATTGTCCGACAGAGTGTTCAGTAATCTCAGTATGGCCGTTACCTGCTGCCCGGGGACGCTGAGGCTCAGCCTTATCCCGTTGACTCCAGCGGACCCGTACAGGCCGTATATGACGATGAATTCCTTTGCCAGAGATTCAACGAGCCAGGTAATAACAGTGTTCTTGCTGAACATTGAGACGAGGCCGGGGCAGACTTCAGAGACGCGTTCAGGCTGGAGTATCTGCGGTACATCGGCTTCAGATGACATTACCAGTGTCTTCACTCCCCCCACGAGCATGTTGCCCATCACGAAACTCGTTTCCTTAACTTCATCCTCTCTGCTGCCGGATGTTTTGGCGCTCGAAATCTCGATAGTCACTGCGGAGATGTCATCCTGCTCCAATGCAGGGCTTGCCGGAATGATTCCCTCTCCATTCTTCTTCAGGTGCTCGACCTTCATGTCGTTCATTGATCCAGACGCTGACAGCATTGCTGAGGATATGCCCGCAAGCTCTGATTCATTGAAGATGAAGTGCACGTATATTCTTCCTTTCTCTATGTATGAATAATCCTGTATCAGGCTCCTGAAAGCTGTGAGTGCCATCTTGAGAGGCCGGCCGTCATAACCTCCTGAGACTTCGTTCACTTCTCTCCTTACCTGCCAAAGCCCGTCATGGAACCTGGCTTCCACCCGCTTAAGAAAAAGTTTCTTCTCCGCATCGCTGTCCGAGCCCTCCGGGAGAAAAAGGTTCAGGAAAACATTCTCCTTGATGTAGCTAATGCCAAGTGGAGCCCTGAAATTTGATACCCACATGAATTTGGAGTCCGGTTCTCCGTTTCCCTTTCTGGAAATCAGAACTTCCCTGTTAAGAACTCCTGAAATCTTCTTCAGTACAGTGTAGGCCGGGCTCTCATAGGATTTCATCTTTCAGCCGTCTATCGTTTGATGTTTATAAAAGTTCCTTTCATCACAGGTCAGGCCTGTGCCACGCCGACTTTCTTCCTGTAGATTGACCTGACAAGTGTTGCAAAAACGGCCGCTGTAATTATTATTCCGGCACCGAGCACAACCCACATATCGTAGTAGCTGCCCGTGTAATCGATTACGGATCCGGACAGCGGCGTGCCAAGTATTGTTCCAAGGCCTATGTATATCAGGCTGGCCCCGCTGTACAGCCCGACCTCGCTTCTTGGTGCCATTTCCGAGACAACCGTGACATATGTGCTGTTCCATGCCACGACATTCATTCCAAGCAGGAAAGCCATCACGGCAGAAACATACACATCAAATGTTATGACCGGAAAGAGAAGCACCATCGCACCGGCCAGAAAAGTTATGAGTGAAAGAGCGGCCACCCTGTCACGCCCGAACAGCCTCTGGCCAAGCTTCATCCACAGGATCCTGCCGAATACTGCACCCGCAAGCACAAAGAAAAGCAGTATTTCTGCCAGATACCTCTGGTAGCCCAGCGAATGCATGAACACAGCATAGTACGTGAGAACCGTCTGCTGTCCCCAGGAAAGTGCAGCTGTTCCAAGGCTTATCACTATGAGGAGCCTGTCCCTGAACAGTGTTCTCACAAGTTCCCGAATATACTGGCCATAGTCATTGGCTTCCGCTTTCCTGCCCCTTGCGGTGAAGAAAGCTGCCATTATCATGGAAATTACGCTCACAGCCACTATCAGGAGGAAAGAATACCTGAGCGAGAACCTCAGGGCAATAACCGGAAGGGCAAGCGCGGCCAGTGCCGCTCCCACCGGAACTCCGGACTGCTTTGTCCCCATTGCAGTTGAATGCTCAGGGTAGTAGTGTTCCATTATGGCACTGTTTGTGGCCGGGGTGATCGTTCCATAACCGAATCCCATGATGTAATATCCGGCTATGAGCTCAAGGTAGTCTGCGGCAAAGACCGCGATCATGGAGCCGGAAGCGATCAGCAGGAAGGCAGAGATTATGGCAAACCTGTAGCCGAACCTGTCCACCAGGATGCCTACGAAGAAGTACATGGTCATCGAGCCGACGAATATTGCACTGGTTATGAGGCCAAGCTGAACAGACGATATCCTGAAATCAGGCTGAATAAAAATGGAAAGAGGGCTGTATGAGGAGTTGCTGAAACTTCCGAATGTCATGAAAAGGAACATCTGCAGCGAAATGGCTGCGGTTCCGGCGCCGGCTCTCCTGCTCATTGCACAGCTAAGTTGAACATAATATATAAGGGGCAATTCAGCAGGCAATGTTTAACAGCAGAATCTCAATCATCCTGCAGAAAGGCTGGTTCAGGGAGGCAGAGGCACATCAATGCCGAGTGGGGAAAATTTCAAGTACAGTAGAACAACTGCACTGAAGTTCATTGCAGGATCGACGGTGTTTACAGCAGTGGCAAGCACGCTCGGCATGCTTAAGATGCTTGGCCTTGCGCACCTGTTCCCTTCGATTGGAAACGGGTTGTTCAGCATACACCCGTACCTCCAGATCTTTGCGTTCCTCTCGCTTTTTGTCATGGGAGTCTCATACGCCCTCATACCATTCCTCAGGTCCACAACGCTTCCGGAAAGCCCTTCAGTGCAGATCTCATTCGTTTCCGGGATTGCAGGTTCTGCAGCTTACACTGCAGTTGCATTCATTCCCGGTTTCCATATGGCAAGATATGCAGAGATCGCAGGCTCTATCCTCTTCCTCATTGCATACCTGTCATACTCCTCCGTGCTCTCTTCGCTGACAGGATTTCATAACAGGCGTTCCAGCCCTTACGATTACTTCTTCTTCCTGTTTCCGTTCGCATTCATCACGTCCTGCCTCGTTGAACTCTGGAATCTCTTTACAGGTTCAGCAGTTCTTACCCTGTCTTTCCTCTATCTTGTGCTGAACGGAGGTGTGGGCAGCATGATATTTGCTGTCACATTCAGCACTTCAGGATTCAGGCTTTCATCCAACCGGAAAACACCGGTGTACATTTGCCTGGCGTTTCAGTTTTCGGGCATTATGGCTGCTTTTTATGTCTCTGTTTCTGGCATCTTCGCCCTCAATTACCTTGTGTCCCTTCTTTTCATGCTGTCGGCCATTTCCTTCATTGTTGCTTCAAGGTCGCTCGAATGGTCAAGAGATCTCTTTCCTCATGAGTTCAGGAACTCCCGAACCTCTCAGAGAAAGGACCCACACATATCCTATTCTGAGATAACAACCACAGTGGGTGCACTATGGCTGGTGGCCGGAACTGCACTGGGCCTCCTCTATTCTTCAGGGTACATTTCAGGTTACCTTTCTGAAATAGCTTACATTCATTCCATAGGAATTGGCTTCACGGGCACCTTCATAATGGGTTATGCGCCCATACTGTTCCCGGGCATTCTAGGCAGGAAAAAGCCGCGGGAGATGCATGATTACCATCCCGTTTCGGCCCTTACTGCCGGATTAGTGCTCTTTGTGGCCGGCGACATCTATGGATCACGTTCAGGAGTGTTTCCTGTATGGGCCGGCCCTGCAGGCATCATTATAATTGCATCAATTGCACTCTTTCTCTATTCCACTCACAAAGACCTGGTCAGGAAATGATATCACTTCTTCTTCCTGATTATCATGGCAAGTGAGAGAAGCACTGCCACGACTGAAATCCCGGCTCCTGCCACGAGCAACGGAACGTTTGTTCCGGAGACAGCTTTCTTTGCCGCATTTGTGCCTGTCAGCCTGGCAAAGGAATTCAACTGTGTCCCGTTATTCACTATATGAATTGAGAGGGAAAGTATCAGGCCGGTTCCGGAATCTATGAAGGCTGTCACGTTTCCGTATGTGTATGTGCCGTTTCCTGCAGCATATCCGTTGGCAGTGAATTCAACAGCATCATAAGTGCCGGCAGGAACGGTCACAGGAGTGCCGTTTCCGCTGGAGAGGGTTTCATTGCTGTTCTTCATAAGTGCCCCCTGAAAACCGTATCCGTTCACTGGAGAGTGCAGGATTTCAGGGAGCATCGCACTCGCATTGTCTGAGACAACTACCGGAAATGCAGTGAATATGGAAGATGCGCTTGCATTTACAACGCTCAACGACCCTGATTCATCCTGCTGCACAGAGAACTGCAAACTGGATGGACTGTAACTGCTGACCGTGAATGACAGTGTATCTGTTATGTTGCCCGTCAGTGTGAGCTGGTACGTGGCTTTCTGGCCTGCCTCCACAGATGCGAATGGGCCGGAGGCCAGGGATGCCGGCACCGCAATCATAACGATAATCACTGCGCAGAGCGCGATCGCACGAATCATTGTCAATCATGGTTATTGCGACCACCTTAAAAATTTAGAGACTCTATTTTTTCATACTCCTGATTTTCTCATAGAAGGTTCTATTCCGCTCATTATTTATTGCAGTTGTTCATAGAGTATCATGGCAGAATTCAACTGTTATGAGTGCAATGGAAAGGCAAGGACAGGAGAGAAGTTTACTTTCACCAAGAAGGGGCCAGTGCATTTTGACTGTTTCATTTCATCAAGAAGGAACGAACTGGGAGAAGGGAAACACGAGGAGCTCAGCACACTTGCAAAACTCCTGGACCACCAGCTCGGATACCTCCTGCACGTTCTGGGCCTGAAATCAGATAACGAGGCGGTAGCCGAAGTGCTCAAGAAAGCATACAAGGAGATTGAGCAGGGAGCCGGAGAAACAACACGTGCCATAAGCGCCCTTTGATTCTCTTTTTCAGGCTGGAATCAAATTTCACCCATACTCTTGCTTTTTCTGGAAGCAGGAGATTTTCCCGCTGTCGCGTGCGTATGCAACAACAGACAGGAAAGAAAACATTCCCTGAACGCATTAATCCGGTTCTCTATGCGCCCGTCCTGACCCTTCTGTAGGCCAGCATAGACAGTGCGAAGAAAACAACGGTCAGGACAAGTATCAGTACCGTTTCGGTGAAAGTTGTGCTGTTTATTCCGAAAAGTGTTGTATCGCGCACAACGTTGGCAACGGCCGAAAGGGGGTTGAAATAGGATATCTCCCTGAGGACAGGCGGGACATTTGGCGTAATGGGAACAAATGCTGTGCTTGCAAAATCCAGGAAGAAGAACAATACGATTGTGATGGTGTTGTATGCCTGCATTGTCTTTGCAAGAACAGCTATTATCAGGAACACGGAAGTGAAAAATATGGCAGCCAGCGTCAGTGCAAGGATCATGTAAAGTACAGATACTATGGACATGCTGACTGTTGCACCCACGGAATAAGCGAACGCGAGAACTATGAGGCTTCCTCCGAGGGAAAAGAAAACCGAAACGAATATTATGCCCAGAAGATAATCTGATCTCCGGAAAGGTCCGACCATCAGCTGCTCGAACATGCCCCATCTCCTGTCAGACCAGAGGAGGCTTCCCCCTATGTTGCCTGCGGTGAGTGTCTGCATGGCCATGATTCCTGGGGCAAGAAATGCAGAATATTCATAACTTGAACTGCCGCTTGGTATAGATCCTATCGTTCCCTGGAACATCAGACCGAGAACGTAGAAATAGAGTGCAGGCAGCCCTAGCAGAAATGAAAGAGTGCCGACATCAACATTGACTCTTATGTTCCTGACAGTTAGCCTTGCAAAGGCCGGCATATTCAATGCCCCACAACCTCCAGGAATACGTCATCAAGAGACGGGCTGTCCGATGATACGGTCTCAAGCTCAAAGCCGAGCAGTGTCAGCTTCTGTATGACCAGAGAAAGAGTCTTTCCTATGGACTTGGTGAGTATCTTGATTGAATTCTTCTCAAGCGTGAACGAGTGGATCTGCTCTATTGTTGAGAGAAAGTCTGTGACTGCTTTCATCTTTTCATCAAGGGGCTCCTCTGTCAGGACAACCTCGAGTTTTCTCATTTCCCCGTAGTTTCCCTTGAGGGTTGAGGCACTGCCTTCCGCAGAAATGATGCCGTTGTTCATGATTCCGATCCGGTCGCAGATATAGTCGGCTTCTTCCAGAATCTGTGTTGTGAACAGGACAGTCAGGCCGGATTTCGCCTTTCGCCTTATGAAGTCAAGCACCTGCCTCCTCATTATCGGGTCCATTCCAACGGTGGGCTCGTCAAGGAAAAGCACGTCCATGTCGTGCATTAGCTCCCTGGCCACCTGGACCCTCTTCTTCTCTCCTCCTGAAAGTTCAAAGAGCCTTCGCTTCCTCAGCCTCTGAAGGTTGAACATGTCCAGGAGCATTTCGGTCCTTGCTGATGCCTCCTCGTTTGGAATTTCCCAGAGCATCTTGTATATCTTGAAATTGCCTTCCACTGTGGTGAAATCGAATGCCTCGCCCTGCTGAACAACGCCAATGATGTTCCTTACCTGCCTCGGCCTGTGTTTCACATCCAGGCCCATTACAAAGGCTTCGCCCGCGGTCTGTGGAATCAGTGTGGTGAGTATCTTTATTGTTGTTGATTTTCCCGCCCCGTTCTTTCCAAGCAGGCCATAGATTTCTCCCCGGGAAACATGAAAGCTGACTCCGTCTACAGCTTTTGTTTTTCCGTCGTATGATTTGACAAGATTCCTCACGTCAATGGCGTATTCGGGGCTGTCAGGCACCATCCGGAATGACATTATTCGTAATAAAGATTGATTGAAGCTGCAGAAATAGAAAAAAGTAATAAAAAATAAAAATTAAAAAAAGAAAAAAATTATGGTTTAGGCCTGCGCGCCAGAGCATACACAACAACGCCGCCGACAACCAGTCCGCCCACGGTTCCGCCTATGATGTAGACGAGTGCGGTTGAACTGACACCTCCGGAAGTTGTCGATGTTGTCTTGGAGAAGGCAACGTTGACATTGCTGTTTCCGTTAACGCTGAGCGATCCCGATGCCGGTGTCGAGTATCCAGACACGTTCTTGAACGAATAGGTGTGGCTGCCGGATGACACAGAGCTCAGTGTTATTGTGCTGGAAGTTGAGCTGTGCGAGGTCCCGTCAAACACCACAGTCCAGTTCGTGCCCGAAGACAGCCCTGACTCCTTGAACGTCACAGTAAAGGACGTCGGGACGGAAACAAAGGCTATGGACACATACGTTGTCGAGTTCGATGTGCTGCTGTTCACTGTTACAGATCCTGAGCCGGCCGAAGAGTATCCGGATACGCTGCCGACAGTATACGTGTAAGTGCCCGGCGATACAGAGAATGACATGCTGCTGGTGGTGGAACTCTGGGTATTGCCGTTCAGTGTCACTGTCCAGGAAGTTCCAGAGGCAAGTCCGCTCTCACCGAAGTGAACGCTGTATGCTACAGGAGTGTATGACTGGGTCAGTGTGACAGCGCTGTTTGTTATGTTGATGCTGTATGTCACAGGAGACACAATATAACCGGAGACGTTCATTGAGACAACCGACTGGTTGAGGTACTCAGGCGCGTACGGTATTGTTACCGATGTTGCATTTGTCTGGAACACTGTCTGGTCTGTGTATGTGTACCCGGTCTGGTTCACTGTGCCAACCGGGAATGTGAAGCCCCAGGTTGTTCCTGCTGCAAGGCCGGTTTCCTGTATTGTCACATTGTATGTCGGTATGATGAAATACAGGGAAGTCAGGTTCAGCGTCATTGAAGAACCCGCCACCTGGAAGCTCAAGGTACCCAGAAGGGAAAGCAGGTTAATTGCAACATAGTTGTAGGCCGGAGACTGGATCTCTGCGGGTGCAACAAGGCCATATGTTCCGTTTGGAACGTTGAATGACACATACGATCCAGAAACAGTTGAGTTGATGTAGACCGGAGCGTATATGCCGAAGTCTGTCTGCTGCTGGATGTTGAAGAGTTCAACGGACCAAGGTGCAGGCGTTGGAAGAGATAGCAGGAAGACAACTGTATACATGGGCTCTGCCAGAGGTGCATAGTCAGCGCCGGACTGGATGTTGTAACCGTAGTAGCCGAAGGCGCCATAGTACGGCTCAGTTCCGTTGCCCGTATAGTCCCACCAGTAGTTTCCGCCCTGGTAATTCTGGCCTATGATGCTTCCGTAGAGTTCAAACCCGTTGACCATGTTTATGTTCGCGGCAGACTGCTTGGTGACGTTCCATGTGTCAGTGTAGAACGCCACAGCACCGCTGTACGGATCGTATGCCGGAGACAGGCTCATGGCGGTTGTTGCAACGTTGAAGTAATTATTGTAGATCAGGTTTCCAGAACTCCACAGGTCTATTCCGTTCGGGCTTGATCCCTGAATGTATGATAATGAGTACTGGCTTTCAGCAATGCCGGGGGACTGCAGGAACCTGTTTCCCCAGATTGTGTTGTTCGCATCTGTGAAGTACGGGTTGTAGATCATCAGGGAAGCCCCCATGCTGTAGAACGTGTTGTCAGCCACAAGGAAGTTGGTTGAGTTCCACATTATTATGCTTCCGACAGGAACGTAGTTGTAGTTGTTTGAGAACCAGCCTGATATGTACTGGTTGTTCCATATTGAAATGTTCGAGTCGTTGTAGAACTGGTATCCCATGTAGTTGAAGACAGGCACCTGCCAGTAGTTCAACACACCATATGTGAACGACGGGAACAGTATCTGCATGGATGGCATTCCTGTCAGAACGGTGTAGTTGTCAACGTTCGCAAAGAGTACCCCGTAGAATATCGGGAACAGGTAATCATTCATCTCCCAGAACAGCGGATTGATGTTCACGTTCGGAACGTAAGTTGGCGTCCCTGTAACGTTGGTCCACTGCCCGTGGTAACCGGTGATCACATACGGGCTGTTCAGTGTTCCATTGCCTGAACCGTCCAGTGCTTTTACGAGAGCTTTGAGGGATCCGTTGCTCCATGCCTGCAGCGGAGTATACATGCCCTGCGAGAAGTCCTGTGTCATTGTGAGGTGAGACGGCGTTATGGGCGTTGATGAATTTGTCCCTGTTTCATTGAAATACACAGGATCGTAGTAGCTCATCAGTATCTGGAACGAATAGGTCCCGGGCATAAGATCGTATGAGAACTGTCCACTGGGCCTTACAGGAGCCCATGCTGCTGTAATGTTGTTCAGACTTGGCCCGGAGTTCACGAACACATAGGCACTTCCGGGCGATATTGTCCCATGGACTGTGAAGTACCCCTGCTCAGAGGTTGAGCTCAGGTTCCACAGCGGTGCGATTATTGAAGGCCCTGTGGTCAGGTGTGCAACCGCATTTGGCGTGTAATAAACGTTGACGCCGACAGAGGTTTCTCCTGTCTCGGAGGCAACGTTGTATGCTGCCTTTACGTTCTGGTACTGGTGTGAAGTTGCGTTAAGCGTCTTCAGCTGCATGTACCCGTTTATTGAAGTAAAAGTTGCAGAACTTCCTCCTCCGGGTCCCCCTACCATTAACTCTGCGTCATACGGTATGAAGCCTGTTGGCGTGATCTGGTTTCCGCTTATGAGGAAGTTGGACAGAGGAGCCTTGTATCCCGGAGCCTGCCCGTATGAAGAGTTGAACTCTGCATAGTCGAACATGCCGCTGGATGTCATCCAGGAACCGCCTGCGGTCTTGTTGTGAAGTGTGTAGTTGAAGAAGATTGTATCATTTCCCCCGGGTGACACTGAGCTGTTCAGATAGAGCTGAACCTCAAACGGAAGAGTGACATTCATTATTGGAGAAAGGCCGTAATAGAATGTCGGTGCAATGAGATTTCCTCCGTATTTAGAGAACACGTTGGGTGAGATCAGTGTTGAAGGAGATGAAAAGTTCCATATGTTGCTGAGAAACTCAAGAGTGTGTGTTCTTGCCGAGTAAAACGCAACGTTTTGCGTCCAGAATGTGTAGCTTGAACTGCCGAACAGTGTAACATTGGACATTATAGCGTTCAGCTGCGTTGAAAAGCTCTGTGGTGCATCATTGACCATTGAGAGAAGCGAAGTGGATGTTAAGTTCAGGACTCCTTCTATGCTTGAAGTCTGATAACTGTAGCTAGTCATCGTTCCTGTCTTGTTGATAAGACCGTAATCCGCAACACCCATTGGTGCAGGAGCTATGGAGTAACCCGGGGCATTCAGCTGTCCGTTCACATAGGTGCTCTTCTCATTGAGATTTGGAAGATACACATACTTGGAAGGTACGCCTGATGCATTCAGGTTAGAAAGGATACGATGCGCTGTAGAGAGTCCGGGACCACTGTGGGTCACGACTGATGCTTTCTGTACCGGGGCCGCCGTATTAGTCGCGGCCGCGGTGCTGTCGGATATGCTTCCTTTAGCCTGAGTCTGATTGGTGCCGGGAAGGCTCCCTATCACGGCAAAGGCAGAAGTTACCATCAATACTGACACTAGGATTGCCAGTAGCAATTTTGTGCGTCGCATGAGAATCTATATGTTAGCCGTTATACATATAAAAGCCTTTTTCGACGCTTTTATTCAGAATTGCCTATATCCATACAGTGCCGTAAAATAAGGGCACAGAGTGCTATTCGGTAGCGTACCATGGCCCGGGATATCGGTACAGCAGATGACCTCCCGCCCCCTTTTTCAGGATATGGAAAAAACCAATAGTGGATTACAGTATGCGGTAAGGATGACTGGTTTTGTCTATAACCCGCCGGAAGAACTCATCAGGGAGACAAATATTTTCAGGTTCGCCAGCAGCCAGGGCATATCTGATCTTGATCAACTTTACAGTAAGGCAGATTCTGACCCGGAATGGTTCTGGGATGCGCTTGTCGGAGAACTGGGAATCAAGTTTTCATCCCCTTACAGCAAGGTCAGCGACAACTCTGCAGGGAAGGAAAGGACCGTATGGTACAAAGACGGACGCATAAACGCAGTCGACACGTGCATAATCAAGCACAGCAACAGGAGCAACCCGGCAGTTTCATATGAGCGGGAAAACGGGGAGAAGGGAACAATTTCATTCGCAGAACTTGAAGACAGGACATCCCGCATGGCAAAGGCGCTCCTGGACCTTGGTGTCAGTAAGGGAGACCGCGTCGGCATTTACATGCCTCTCAACCCGGAATGCGTCATTGCGCTTTATTCCATAATGAGGATTGGCGCAGTTGCCGTGCCCATCTTTTCAGGGTATGGCCTCGAAGCTGTTTCAACGCGAATTCATGATGCCGGAACATCGGTTGTTTTCGTTTCGGGCTATTACGAGAGGAAAGGGAAACCAATCAGGATGGTCGAGACACTGAGGGGCCTTGCAGGAATCACCATGATAGTGCACAGGGCAGAGAAGCTCCAGGAAGGGGAGTACGATTTTGATGCCCTGCTGAAGAGTGACAGGTTCGAGGGTTGCGAGGACACAGCCAGCGAAGACCCGGCCATAATGCTGTACACTTCAGGCACTACAGGCAAGCCGAAGGGCACAATACATGTGCATGGAGGCGCATTTGTGAACATAGTCAAGGAAGTCAGCTTCTACATGGACATGAAGAAAAGCGATGTCCTGTACTGGATCACAGACATTGGATGGATGATGGGACCATGGGCAATCATGGGTGCCAATGCAGCCGGAGGAACCATATTCGTGTATGACGGTGCCGTTGACTATCCGGACCAGAAAAGGATCTGGAACATGATTTCAGATCACGGAATAACGCTTCTTGGCCTTTCGCCTACGTTTGTGCGGACAATGAAGCACAACGGCATGGACGAAAGAATGAAAGGAGTCCGCGTATTCGGTTCCACGGGGGAACCATGGGATGATGACAGCTGGATGTGGCTCTTCGAACGCTACGGAGGTTCGGAAACACCCATAGCAAACATTTCTGGCGGAACAGACATAATAGGCTGTTTTCTCGCTTCAACGCCGGCGATTCCCCTGAGCCCCAGGTGCCTTTACAGAGGCCTTGGAATGAACGTTTCTGTGTTTGACGACAATGGCGACGAGGTCTACGACAGGATAGGTTACCTTGTTGCAAAGGAACACTGTCCCTCAATGACAAGGGGAATATGGAAAAACGATGGAAAATACATGTCGACCTACTGGTCAACCTTCCCTGGAGTCTGGAACCACGGAGACTGGGCCATGATGGACAGGAAGGGCTATTTCTACCTGTTCGGGCGTTCAGACGATGTCATGAAGATAGCAGGAAAGAGGGTCGGGCCCAGCGAGGTGGAGAACGTCGTGGCAAGGATTCCAGGAGTTAGCGAGTGCGCAGTTGTGGGAATCCCTGACAGGATAAAGGGCGAAGCTGTAGCTGTATTCTACACAGGAGAGAACAGAAGCACAATAAAGAACGAAATAGAGAGGGAGGTCACAACAAGCCTTGGCAAGTCGTTCAAACCCGTTACGGTACATGTTCACTCGCTTCCGAAGACAAAGAACGGAAAGATCATGAGAAGGGTACTCAGGAGTGCATTCCTTGGAAAGAACGCCGGAGACGTCAGCGGCCTGGAAGACCCGAACATAATAGCAATACTCAGGACGATTGGCGAGGATTACATCGACGACGAAGGCTTCCTGGTGGGAAAATGATTGACGGCGATACTGAGATATTCCACATTACGGACGGCAGGTTTTCCCTGGACCCCGGGGCGGCATTCGGAATTGTGCCGAGGCCTGTATGGTCAAGGAGCGTCTCAGAGAATCCAAACGGCAGGATTGACCTAACTGCCAACATTCTTGTTTTCAGGACTGGAAAATGGATCGGCCTTTTCGACTCAGGGCTTAGCGGCCATTATGATGAAAGGATGAAAAAGATCTTTGAGATCAGGCCTGATCCCGCTTTCTGGGACAAGGCCGGTGAAATACTTGCAGGAAGGCCTATTGACTATTTCTTCGAGACGCACCTCCACTTTGACCACATCGGCAGGGCGCTCGAATATGCAAGAACCGCCTCAAACTTCAAAATATTGGCACAGAGGGATGAGATAGATGCCTGGAGGCACCCCGACGACCTGAGCAGGAACAGCTATCCCCCGTTTCCAAGGAAAAGGAACATATTCAGGGGAGTGTACGGTTCTGTCAGGGTAAACAGCAGGATTTCTCTTGTAAGGACTGGCGGGCATACGAAGGGTCACCAGGCTCTGATATACAGGGGAAAGAGGGAAATAATCTACTTCGGGGACATAATGCCATCCTCATTCCACGTGAGGCCGGCCTACATAACTGCAATAGACCACTATCCGCTTGAAACTCTTGAGATGAAGAAGAAACTCATAAGGAAGGCGATCAGGGACCGGGCCATCGTTGTCTTCAACCACGACATTGAACTGCCTTTCGCTGAACTGTCCGGGAATCCGGAAAAGCCCGAAGTTAATCCGGTTACACTCTGATCAGAGGCTTATGGAATCGCTTCTGGCAGCAACACGGTCCATCGCCAGCTCTGCTATGTCTGTTGCGTAAAAGCCGATCCTGGATATTTCTTCAATGCTCAACGACACAATTCCTGCCTCCTTTGCGCCTGCAGGCTTTTTCAGGAGATCATTTCTCCTGTCTGTGACGTCTGATTTTTTCTCGATGAGGCTGTTCATAGATCCGAAGTCTCTGGAAAAGAAGAATTTCACGGACTCCTGAAACATGTCCTGAACAAATTTCAGCAGGTCGGTGAGCGATGAGGCCTGGTCGCCTTTCAGCTGCGGGCCCTGCAGGAATACGCCGCACAGGTTAGCGGAATGGTCTGCAATCCTCTCCAGTATCCTGGAAAGTATGAGGAAGAATATGTTGTCAAGGTTGTCCTGGCTCACGGTTCTTGATTCCCTGTATATGTACCACTGGTACCTGTCCACTTCGTCGTCCCTCTGAATCACATTGTTGAGCAGGTCCCTGTCGTTCTCAACTATTCCCTTCAGCGTATCTGAGATCATGGAATCAACCATGAGAATCATTCTTCTCGCGGCGCTTTCTACGGGGAATGTGTTGCTCTTGAGCACGTTCTGCAGCACAATGGTGTTTGAAGTCTCCTCCACGACCTCAACACCCATCACAATCCTGGCAAACCTGTTGATTGTATCTCTCAGGTCCTGGTCGATGTACTCGTTGCTCCTGATGATGAAAGTATCAAAATTTGATATGTAACAGGATGTCAGTGCCCGCTGCACCTCGGTCAGGTCTGCGCCCTTGCCGACCCTCAGTTCCTTGGTAACGTCGATCTCCTTCTCCTCCACAGGCATGACCTGAAGTGTGGAACCCCTTGTGGTGAGAAAAACTTCACTGCCTTTTCCAAGTCCGCGTTCCTTGACCCAGTCGGCAGGAAGTGACACTATGTAGGTTGATCCACCTGTTATCTGGATCTTCCTGGTCTCTTTCATGTATGGTGATCTTCTATATACTATTAAACTATACTATATAGATTATTGAGGTGGTGGCTCATTCGGCGGTGCCGGGGGCCTTCTTCTTGAATACCTCATGCTGTTTGAAATGCTTCTGGCAAGGAAAATGCCCACCAGGAACATTAGCTCAAACAGGATCATGTAACCCGGAACGTATGAAATCATCTCAATAGCCCATAGAGAAGTGAATGAAACCATTATAGGCCCTATATTTGCCACATAAGTTGTGGAATTGCCTATGAACAGGCGGTAATAATAAACGCCCTGATCAGTCACATTGGAAAGATGCACATAGAGCAGAAGAGAACCGTTTGGAAGAGTCTTTTCAGTGAACCCGCTCTGAGGAATGTGTATTGCAAAGGAAGTGGACGTGGAAGAGCTCACGTTGAGCCAGTATGGTGATATGGACTTGTTTCCTGACACGACAAAGCTGTAGTTGAAGTCGTTGCTCGGGCCGTGGTATGGAGTTATTGAGGTCTGTATCACAGAGCCGTTTGTAAGGTCAATGTAGCCAGTTCTGCCGTTGTTGCTGTTGACAAGGCCGGCAAATATTCCGGCGGCTATAATGGCCACGGCCAGGAAAACAACAAGGCTGGCCAGGAACCGTATCTTGATCTTGTAGATCTTCAGCCAGAAGAAGATGAAGAAAGTTACTACGGGAACGGCAAAGAGCAGGAATGGAACGTAAATTGAGAGATATACGATCAGGACGCCTGCTATTACTGCGATCACGGGTGCAGTCACCCTGTTGTTCCTCACCAGCAGGTCAGTAATAGTGGACATAATTCAGTCACTAATGTAAAGATGTATAATATACTCTCCGCATTCCGGTTCAAAAGTGAATTTTTTAATGTGTGCTCAGAATGCCCTACATGATGCTCCCGACCATAGAGGAAATTCGCAAGATGCGGAAAAATCTTGGAATAAGCCAGAAGGAACTGGCAGTGGCCACGGGTGTCAGCCAGTCCTATATAGCTAGGCTTGAGAAGGGCAGCATCAATCCCACATATGACAAGATCAGGAAGATTTACGATTTTCTTAACAAGAGCGGAATGAGGGCTGAAACAATCGACGTTACAGTTGACAGGATAATGTCCAGCGGCGTTGTTTCCTGTACGCCGACAGATTCGGTCATACAGGCCCTTGATCTCATGAGGACGGGGGGCTTTTCTCAGCTTCCGGTCATTACGCAGGACGGAAGGGTGCTGGGCACAATCACCGAGACAGACGTGAACGACCTCCTGATAAAGGGGGCTTCAATCGAGTCGCTGAAGGGAATGATCGTTAAGAGGGTGATGGGCCCCGTGTTGCCGCAGGTTGACGTGAGGAGCTCAATGTCCATGCTCTATCCCATGCTGAAGTACTACAGTGCCGTGCTGGTGGTCGAGGAGGGGAACCTGAAGGGCATTGTCACCAAGGCAGACGTGCTGAAGGCTGTGGAAAGCTATGGTTAACCTGATCTTCTACGTTGTAATCTCCATAATACTCTTTCTTCCGTCCTTTGTCGCAAATCCCGCAGCTGTCGTTACAAAGGGCAGGACAAAGATGGATTTCGGAAAAGACTTCATCGACGGAAGAAGGATCCTGGGCGACGGCAAGAGCTGGGGTGGTTTCTTTGGCGGCTCCCTCATTGGAACTGCGGCAGGCTTCATCATCTACATACCGCTCTCATATGCCGGAATCTTCCAGGAACCGTTTCCCGGAAACATACTTTTCATAACCGGAGCATCTCTGGCTCTGGCATTCGGGTCACTGACGGGAGACGCGCTTGGCTCGTTCATAAAGAGGAGGCTGGGAATGAAAAGCGGCCACAGTGCATTCCTTCTGGACCAGTGGCCCTTTGTGCTTGTTTCATTCCTGTTCCTGTACCTCTTCAATTCTCCATTCTTCATGAAGTACTACGGAAACATCATAGGATTCGTGACTATCCTCATAGTGACGCCGCCGTTGCATCGCGCGATCAACATAATCGGCTACAGGATGAAGAGGAAGGACGTGCCATGGTAGAAGAGATGAAAATGGTAATAGCAATCCGGAAGGACCTGGACCTCGGGAAGGGAAAGATAGCAGTCCAGGTTGCACACGCAGCCGTGACTCTGGCGATCCGCTCTTCAGAACAGGAGCCGAAGGAATTCAGGAAATGGACAAGGCAGGGCCAGAAAAAGGTCGTGATCAAGATCGCAGACTTCCAGGAACTGATGGAACTGAAGCTGAAGCTGGAAGAAAGGGGATTCTATGTCTGCCAGATAAGCGATGCCGGGTATACGCAGGTCCCGCCGGGAACAGTCACCTGCATCGGCGTCGGTCCTGTAAGCGCCGAACAGGTTGATCCTGTTACTTCCGGATACCCGCTCATGTGATGTCAGTCCACAACGTTCTCAAGCAGCTGCAGATAGGGTTCATACGTGGAAAGGTGCATCCTTGCGTTAAGCGGAATCAGCATCTGGTCGTCTCCGTGCCCGAAGGGGAGCCCGTAAACAGACGGCTTGTTGCAGTCACTCATTATAGTCTGTACAACGTCCTCAACGTAAGGCATCGGCTCGTCAGATTCCTTTATGACCTTGAACTCCCCGAATACGAAGCCTGAGAACCTGTCCAGCATGTCCGCCAGCTTCATGGAATAGAAGTACCTGTCAATGTCGCCGGAGTTTATTGCAGTGTCCTCCACGAAAAGTATCCTGTCGCTTGTATCTGGCATGTATTTCGTGCCTATCAGTGAAGCCGCTACGGATATGTTTGTCCCCATCGAGATTCCGTCTGTTTCACCGGAAATTATGTACTTGATCACGCGGTCCTGGTAGACCTCTATGTCTGAGGAATTGCCGGCGAGCACGTCCAGGAAGTTCCTGAAGTAATGTTTTGAAATCTGTTCCGGATCTGACGCAGGCATAGGCCCGTGGAATGTCACCAGGCCGGTGAGGTTGTTCAGTGCAAGGTGCAGCGCAGTTATGTCGCTGTATCCCATGAATATCTTCGGGTGGTCTCTTATGCCGTCATAGTCCAGAAGGGGGAGAATGTGGATTGATCCGTATCCTCCCCTGGCGCAGAAGATTGCGTCGACCTCGTCGTCAAGGAAAGCGGACATGAGTTCGTCCGCCCTGTCCGCGTCCGTCGCCGCCATCTGGTTCACCTGCACAAGTTTCTTGATGTTCCTGCCCAGGCTCACCCTGTAGCCGAGCTTTCTCAACTTTCCTATGCTCCTGGAAAGGTTCTGCATGTCGGGGGCGCTGGCGGGCGCTATTATCCTGATCTCAGACCCGGGATTGAGCCTGGGGGGCTTCAGCGATTCGGCCATTGAGTCACCCCACTGCCTGCCGGAATTCTGCCTTTGCGCGATCCACTATGCTTCCGTCACCCAGTATTCTCAGGACTGCGTTTGAGGTTGCCAGTATACCCTTAGCCATGTTATCCATGGACCTTGAAGGATCGGCTGCTTCCCTGAACTGGTCCGAGTGCCCCGGTATCTTCCTGTCAGAAATGCATATGTCTATGTGCCCGGTTGGTGCAGCCTTACTCACGTTTGCCTCGTCTGTGCTCCCTGACGGCAGTTCTTCAGGCAGAGTTTCATGCGCCTGAATCCCTATTGCCTGAAGCTCTTCCCTGAGAATTCCGTTGAGCGTGAAATTGTTCACATAGTTCTCGTAAAGTGGAGTCACTTCCCTGGATTCGACTGTCGCCCCCATTGCTTCTGCTGCTCCCCTGGCAACAGCCTTTACCTTGTCCGCAAGTGTTTTCAGGAACTCGCCAGAAGTCGATCTCACATCAACTTCGAGCACGGCCCTCTCCGGGATCACGTTCACAGCAAGGCCGGCCTCCCTGAACAGCATTCCTATGACCGGGTGCTTGTCCATCTTGATCCAGCTCCGGAGGTTGTTTATTCCCTGGTACGCCATTACAGCAGCGTCCAGGGCATTGATGCCTTCCTCGGGTGCATCTGCCGCGTGTGACGCTTTTCCATGAAAAATGAACTGCATTGTAATGTCAGAAAGTGCTGTTGTGCCCACAGACCACTTGTCATCCGGGTGGCATCCGAACATGATGTCAATGTCCCTGAACGCCCCATTCTGTGCCATTGGCGCCTTGCTGCCCGCATATTCTCCAATTCCCTCTTCAGAGGGTGTTCCAAAAACAACAACTTTTCCGTTCTTCATGTGCCTGCTCACTGTCAAAGCAGTTCCGTAAGCCCAGCCGGAAATAACGTTGTGCCCGCATGAGTGGCCATTGGGAAGTGCATCATATTCTGCGAGAAAACCTATGGTGGGTGATCCTTTTCCAATTTCGGCACGGAACGCCGTCTTCATGCCCATGTAAGGAAATTCCACTGTGAACCCGTGCTCCCTCAGGGAGTTCACAAGGAGTTCTGAAGACCTGAATTCGGTGCTGCCAAGTTCGGCAAATTCAAAGATTGATGATGAGACCTTTCTTATCCCGTCGGTGTCCACCCGGTCTATTGTGAGCCTTTCCATGCACAACCATCAACTACACAGATTAAACCTTATCTCCTATTTCAGGAGGTCTCTGTGTCGCTTCAGATGGAACTGAGCGCTGTTTCCATGTCCGAGATCAGATCTTCCGCATCCTCTATTCCCACAGAGACCCTGACCAGGCTGTCGTTTATGCCGATCTCCTTTCTCTCCTCGGGAGAAAGCGAGCCGTGTGTTGTGTCCAGAGGAAGCGTCACAAGCGTTTCGACTCCACCGAGGCTGGCGGCTGCTGTTGCGACCCTGAGGTTTTTCATGAATTTCCTTGCCTCTCCCAGGCCTCCCTTCACGTCAAAGGATACCATGCCTCCATACCCTTTCAGCACCCTTCCTGCTATTTCGTGGTATTCTGAACTCTCCAGACCTGGATAGTAGACCCTCTCGACGGATTTGTTCTGTTCAAGGAACTCTGCTATGGCCATGGCGTTCTCGTTCTGCCTCCTCACGCGCAGCCCGAGCGTCTTGAGGCCCCTCAGTGCAAGGTAAGACTGAAGCGGATCGACAGAGCTGCCCAGGTTCTTCCTTGAGTCAAACATCTGTTCAGACCTGCCTTCGGAGAACCCGGCAAGTCCCAGAAGTATGTCGCTGTGCCCTCCTATGTACTTTGTGCCACTGTGAATTACCATTGCGGCCCCATATTCCGCGGGCCTCTGGTTGAACGGTGTGGAGAAAGTTGCGTCCACGAAAAAGGGGACGAATTTCTCCGCCAGGTATTTTGAAACCTCCTCTATGTCGAATACGCCCAGAGTGGGGTTCGTGATGGACTCTGAATATACCAGATCATAACCTGAAGGGTCGAATTCAAGGGAGTTAAGCTTCCTGAGCGGCATCAGGTCCACCTTGATTCCGAGTTTTGCAAGAAACCTGGAGAAGAACACATAGGTCTGGCCGTAGAGCTCCCCTATTGAGAGAATCTTCTGCCCGGCCTTCACTTCAGAGAATATTGAAGCGGATATTGCGCCCATGCCTGTTGAAAATGCCATTGCGTCCGCCGTTCCCTCAACAGAAGCGTATTTTGCTTCAAGCGCCTGAATGGTCGGATTGCCCCACCTGGTGTACAGATAGGGCTCATTCCTTGTCTTGTCCTTGTACGTGCCCGGATTTTCATTTGGATTTATGAATGTGGAAGTTTCAAAGATTGGTGTCGTAACATTCCCGAATCTCGGGTCCTTAAGCTCACCGGAGTGAACAAGCCTTGTATCAAATCCTCTGTACCTGTCCATAAAACAGCAGTGCCAATGCTTTCAATAACCTTTGCCAAAAAACCATGGTGACATATTCTTCCGGTACAGGATTGCCGTTTCAGATGCAGAGACTACTCCGGCCAAAGAAAGTTTTTTTTCCATACCGGTACTCTCAGGTCAAATGTTCGTGGCACTTGAGGGGATTGACGGATCAGGAAAAACATCGGTGTCAGAGGCACTGGCATCAAAGCTCCGGGAAGAGGGCTACAGCGTATTTCACACCAGGGAACCGACGCCGCTGATCAGGCCACTTCTCGCAGATGACGGCAGCAGGCGCGACCCGTTCATGCTCTTCCTGCTTTTCACCGCGGACAGGCAGTACCACCAGCAGATCCTGAAAACAGCACTCAGAGACAATGACTTTGTGATCTGCGACAGGTACCTGCTGTCTTCATATGCATACCAGGGCACTCTCATTGCAGACATTCTCGGAAGCTGGGAAGAGGCTGCCGGATGGATGGACTCCGTTTCCAGGTTCATTGAGCTGAAGCCGGACCTTACTGTGTTCCTGGATGTTTCTCCTGCGATCTCGATGAAAAGGATAGCCGGAAGGGGCGGTGAAAAGCACTCCTACTTTGAGAAGGAGGAATACCTGGAGAAAGTCAGGGAAGCTTACATGAAGCTCCTTTCCGGAAATTATGTTAGTGTTGATTCATCGGGCCAGATTGAGGGAGTGATAGAAGAGGCACACTCCTCCATTCTGGAATTCCTGAAAAGCCGGTCCGTCCACTAGCCTGATCTGTCCGGTATAACGGTTTTATACTGTCCGCTGATGGGCGAACCTTGAAGGCGGTTATGGAGGGCAATGCTGAGCTGAATCAGAAGGCGGGAATCTCTGCACTTGCCTTCACTTCTCTGGGCCATTTCCTCAATGACGGATTCACTTTCCTTTTTCCTGTCATAGCAGACGTGTTCTCCACGGGCAGCACCTACGGCTACCCTCCACTGATGATCACGGGAATGCTCGGGTCGTTTTATGGCGCCTCTGCTGTTTTCGGCCTCTTTGCCAGCAGCAACGCCGACAGGGGCACAAGGATCGGCGGCATTCACGTGGGAATACTCCTTATTTCAACAGGCATAACGGGCTTCGGCGCATCCCTGATCTCGCTTTCCCTCCCCTATTATGCCATAATTGCATTCTCCGTCGTAATGGGCATGGGCACAGGCTTCTACCATCCCATAGGGGCTGCAATACTCCAGAAGACATACAGGAGCGAGGTGAGGGGCCGCGTTCTGGGCATAAACGGATCAATGGGTTCAGTTGGAAGGGCGGTATTTTCACTGATCTTCCTCGCAATGGCAGCCGTCATTACGCAGGGAAACACGCTCATAATACTTGCCGGCGTGGGACTGGCAGGTTCGTTCCTGATCTGGTACGGCCTCAGGAAAGTGAGGGCGGCACAGCCGGGCAGAAAGGCAAAAACAACAGTGAACGACGTCATAAACATGTCAATCGTCGTTCTCACTGCAGTTGTGTTCACGCGTGCGATTGCATCACAGGGAATGGTTGCTTGGATTCCCACTTTCCTGACATATTCAAAAGGAGTTGGGGTGGGAACCAATCTTGGCATTGTGCTTCTCATAATGTACGGATCTGCAATTGTGGGGCAGCCCATATTTGGCCTCCTGGTTGACAGGATGGACAAGAGGCTGCTGCTCTTCACGAGTTCCATAGGCACAGCCGCAACCATGTTTTTCTACATGAACACGACAGGAGACCTTGAACTGGTTTTCCTTTCACTCTTCGGGTTCTTCACATTCAGCGGATTTCCTCTCACAATGTCACTGGCTTCCGATTATGCGCCTAGAGGTTCTTCTTCACTGACAAATTCCGTGGTGTGGGGATTCGGCAGTTCCGGTGGAATGGTGCTTGGTCCCGTACTTGCAGGTGCAATAATACTTCAGGATTATGCCAGGATTCCGTTCTCGTTCGAGATTCTGATTGTGCTCAGCATCATTGTTGCATTTGCCGCTCTCGCGCTTCCAAAATCGGGCAAGCGGACAAAGATGCCAATGTTCGGATGATCACTTCGTGGTAACAACAACGCGGTCGGGAAGAACAAGGAGTGTGTGTTCACTCTGGGCTATCCTTGAGCTAACGTGTTCTTTCAGCACAGGAAAGTGTGAGAGTTCCCTGTTCTTCATCATTGTCTTCAGGTATTTCTGGTGGTCAGGCATTATTGCTGCAAGCCACCTCTCCGCAAAGGGGGCAGTCCTGAAATTCCTGAATATGATCTCATCTTCCCTGACCCTTGTTCCGCTCAGGATGTAAATGTTTCCTCCGGGTCCGTTGTGGATCATGCCGATGCCTGTGCTTGCAAACGGCTCAATTGCTATTGCAATTCCGGGGGAGAGCTGCTGGGCGTTTCCGTCATTGTAGTTCGGAATGAATATTGATGAGTGGAGGTCGTACCTGTTTATTCCATGCCCTCCGAGATTCCTCACGGGCCTGAATCCATAAGACTCGATTGTTGAGCCGATTATACGTCCGAGCTCACCTATTCTCTGCATTGGCCGCACCGCTGCAACTGCCCTGTTCAGTGCCTCCCTGGTGCTCTCTATCAGATCTGAATAATTTCCCGTCTCCCCAACCTCAACTGTCGCAGCATTATCAGACATGTAGCCATCAATGTGGGCTCCGATGTCTATCTTCAGAAGGTCTCCGGTCTTCAGCTTCTTCTTGTCTCCCGGAGACGGCGAGTAGTGGGCTGCTTCGTTGTTCACGGACAGGTTGAGCGGGAAAGCGGGCTTTGCTCCGTTGTCCATGATGTACTTTTCAACGTCTGTGGCGATGTCAAGCAGAAGTGCACCCGGCTCGATGAGGGATTTAGCGTGTTCCAGCGCCAGCTTCCCTATTCTGCCGGCCTCCATGTATTTGTCAATGACTTCCTTTTCCATCTCTGTCCATATCCCTTTATTCTATAAGATATGAATTTGGAGGAATATGTTATTTGCGAATTGTTATAGGCGGATGCACATCCTCCGGAGGTGAGCCTTATCTGCTGATCCTTGCCACTCTCCTTCTGGCTGCCCTGACCATGCTTCTCCTGGCCTTTTCCTCCCTGGACGCCGGTAGGGGCCTGAGCGGTGTCCATTGCTCTGCAGTTTTCATTATGAACGACTTCAACGGATCAGAAAGGCCCGGTACTCTTGCAGTGAGCATGTCCGATCTGGCCTCCTTCCTGAATGACAGTTCCTTCACAAGTAATGGAACGGATGGGAAGAAACCGATTACAACGGCCGCAAGCGCAAGTAGAGAGAGCGTGGATGCAATTCCTGTCCCCAGGGCTCTTGAAAGCGCACCAAAGATCACAATGGCATCTACGTACAGCATGAAGGAGACGTTCAGTTGAAGAATCATCCTCATGGGCAACCTGTTCTTCATGTCATAGTATGCCTTTACCAGGGCAGCATCAAGCTCCTCTTCTCCCAGTGTTTCCCGTGCATCACCGCTCACCCGGACCACGCCTGCAGGATCGTCTGTATGGGTGACATACCTTCCCGGAGGCACACGGATCGAGTTTACCACCATGACATCACTGCCGGTGATGCCTGAGGACTCAAGCCGTGTTCTGAGCCTCCTGCTGAGGTCAGGGTCTTCCGGCTCTGTAGAAGTTTTTCCTCCAGTCGCCCTGTAAATCAGATATAGTGAGGGAGTCATGACAATCAGTGAAAGAGGGACTGCGAGAAGGTAGGTAAACATGGGTGATGCGGTCCCTGCTATAACCGGGGTTGCAATGCTGAAGAAAAGGCCACCCAGAATGTATGCAAACAGAGAAAATTTTCTTGCCGCTTTCCTTCCTCCCGGCCCGCGGATAGACATATACAGACCGAAAGCCGGAGCCACCATGAGTGCCCAGACAAGCCCTATTGCGACGTACAGAGGGATTATGCCTCCAGAGTAGGCCAACGGGACTATGACTATGGAACCTGCCACGAAGGCGGAAATTATCCTGTATTGCCGGCTCCTTTTTGGCACGCTCATGAAACTCTATCCCGGATAAATAAGGTTTCGCACTTCTGAGTTCAGGTCTGCTGCTTCAAAACAGCATAAGAAAATGGATGTGTAAAGAAAAAGAGTTATTGTTTATTCTTGTCAAATGCTGCCACGGGTTGAGAATTCTCAGCCATAATCCCTATCTGTCAGTAGAATTGCGGATAACATGCCACTGCCTGATGTTCTCACAGCAGTGTTGCACTGGTGCGTTCTCCCGGTGTACTGATTGCTGTATGCCGTTCCAAATCCGACAATGTGAACAGTTATGGACGCATATATGCCGTCACTAACAATTGTGACAGTCACTGTCCCGGGCCCCCAGGCAGTGAGGACACCGGTTACAGGATTGATGTAGGCAATTCTCGGGTTGGATACAGTCCAGTAATGAGAAGCTGGATCCTGTATTGGAACCATCAGTGGAGGCATCTTTGTGGTGTTCGTTATTCCCTGGCCGGTTGGAGTTATTCCTGTCGCTGTCAGGTTCAAGCTGGTTCCTGCACTCATTGTTGTGTTGTTTTCCGCGTTTATGTGTATTGACTTCAGGACGGGCATAACAGCGAACTGTACCTGCCCGCTCTCGGTTACATGGAAGAGTGCATAGTTGTAGAAACCGCCCTGGCTGACGGGAGCATACGCGGGTACACCTACATCTGCCACAACGAAGTTGGGCATTCCGTTTGGCACATTCTGGCCTGCCCCGTTCAGCAGGTTCTCTGCAAAGCCTCTTGCATGACCGAACAGAAGCACCACGTGTGTCCTCATGTGGGTATCCTGGAACCTTATCATGAGTTTCTCAAATTCGTGAGCCTCGTACCGTATCAGCATCTGGCTGTTCTTCACCACATGCGGGTCAAACGGTGGCATGTGCGCTATGACGAAAGTCACCTTCGATGTGTCGTTGTTCAGAAGGCTGACGAGCCAGTGGTACTGTTCCTGGTGTGGAACCTGGAACGGGTCTGAGGACAGAAAGCCTCCGTGTGCGTTGTCCAGAACTATGAATTCCGCGTTCCCAACGCTGTATTCATAATGGGTGGGACCGAAGACTTTTGTGTAGTACTGGTTTTCCGGGTTCGCTCCCTGGCTGATTTCGTGGTTACCGACAGTCAGGTGGTACGGAATTCCGGATCCGTTCATCACGCTGCCCAGAAACCTCAGGTTTGCCATTGTTCCCGAATTCACCATGTCGCCCTGCGTCTGTATGAATGATGGCACTGCCTGTGGAGGAAGCATGCGCATCTGGCTGAAAATGGCGTGCAGGACCACATTACCCGTGGAGTTGGGATAAGCTGCCGACAGGTGTGCGTCATCCATAGACATGAATGTGAATCCATTTGTGGAAAACTGCCCCGGAGAGTTCACAAACTGGAGCCATGAAGGGTTCTTCGGTATCGGTACATATGGGGGCGTAACAACGGGCCTGGGCGAATACAGTGCTTCGAGATCACTTACAAACAGGTGCCCTGAAAGTGTCTTTGATGGATTGATCACCAGAAAGTCCAGGAAGTATGTATTCAATGGGTACTGCAATGCAGGTGAGAGATTTACAACAACAAGGTGCCATCCTGTGAATGTTATGTATGCAGGATAGAACACAGAGAGCTGGCCGTTGGACTGTGCATATCCCTCAGCAAACCACAGTCCGCTTCCGTCACCGTCTATCCATATGCCGATCTTTGAGGGTTTTTTTGCCGTTCCCTGTGGCGGTATGTAGAGATTGTTGTTTGGATAGAAAACAAACTGCTTTACGCCCGGCCCCTTGGGAATCGTGTACGATATCTCCATGGAACCTGCAGAGGATTGAGTCCTTTTCACTGTGGAGTTGAAGCTTATGCCTCCTGTTGTGCCCTCAGTAAGTGTGGTAGACCAGTTAGATGTGTCTGTCATTGTGTCAACCACCTGGGCAACCTGCCCGACAGCAATGCTTGCGCTTGAGTTCACGCCTCCGGCCTCAGCAGTTACGTTTACAAGCCCGGATTCAGGCCCGGCCGTGAACAGTCCGGACTGTGACACAGAACCCACCGAAGAATTGCTTACTGTCCAGGAGACTGTGCCGTTCGGCAACTGCACCTGCTGACCGTTGGATGCGATTCCCAGGGCCTGCAGCTGCACAGTCTGTCCGGTAGAAAGGTTAGCTTCTGCCGGCGACACAGTCAGGTTTGAAAGCGTGTTGACCACGGTCAGCGGCACAGAGGCCGTGACTCCGTCTGATGCAACAGCGAAAAGCCTTCCCCGGCCGGTGAACGTGCCGGCAGTGAGATTATGGCCGCTCACTCCGGCGAGAGAACTGCGGTAGACAAAGAAACGAACCGAACTGGATGACGGATTTGAGTACTTGTCCAGCGAGTATACTGGAACGCTGATTGTGGTTCCTGAAAATATTGTTACGGGGTTGCCGCCATTCACAACAACCCTGTAGGCGGGCCCGGGAGCTGGATTTGCCGTGCTTACAAATATACCGATTGCTACAGGCCTCTGTGAACCGTCGGACGGAGAATTCATCACGCTGACGCTCGTGTTGCCGGGTTCTCTGGCCACCATTTCGGTTGATCCTCCTCCATCGAACATCATTGCGGAGTAGGCTCCAAGCTTAATCATGTAAGCGGCCATCTCCGGATAAGTTATGCCCAGGCTGAGGCTTGGCTGGATTCCATCAAAAACCACCATAAATGCTTCCTTTCCGTTCTGGGTAATTCCTATTGCTGTTCTGGCTGTATTGGTGAGAGGCACCTGCGGTGTTGGCTGAATCTTTCCGTTCTGCACTATTATGGACTGGCCGCCGACTGCCTGATAGAAATTGTTGAAAGGCGAAAGCTTCCAGCTCACGTTAACTGTGTTTCCAGCAGCGAGTTCAGAATTGATCCAGCCCGTGGCTGCGGATGAATAGCCAACCAGTGCGTATTCCCCATGCAGTACTGGCAGTGTGGCACACGACGAATAAACGTGAGTGACAGAAAACGTGCCTGTGGCGCCTTCAACGCCCTTAAGGTATGCGACTGCCCTTCCGTTCAGGTTCACGCTTCCGTGATAGACTGGTGAAAAGAATACAAGGCCATTGCTGAGTATATTTACAGATGAGAGGGCGGTGTGGGCAGAGTCGTTGCGGTCGCTCACATTTCCAGTGAATTTCTCATGTGCAATTGCCATTGTACCGTTCCTGAACACCCCGAATGTCCCATTATTGCATGTGGTGCAATCTCCCACAGGGCTCTCCAGAAGCGTTCCGTTGATCTTCAGCATGTCCATTGGTGCTCCTGTGCCATGAATAAGGAAATATCCTCCATCCACTGCGCCAACGTAGCTCGAACTGTTGGACATGTTTGTGAGAGTTGTATCGCTGCTCACAAGCGTGCCGTTTGAAAGAACGGGTGTTATTCCGACGTTGCTGTTTGCCATGTTTATGGTCATTACGTTTGCACGTTCAGGCCCCTGAACGGTCTGGAAGTTCTGAGTGAAATGCGTTACGCCCGCGGTCACAGTAAATTGAGAGCTATTCTCCTCACTGACCACAAGGGGCCATCCCTGCGGAGTCTGAGGTATCCAGCTGCTGCTTCCCGGAGGATAGTACTGTCCGCTGCTGCCGGAAAGTCCCGCTGAGTTCACTGAAGGAGTGAATGAGCCGGCCCCGGCAGCATTCGAACCATGAAACGCATGCGAGTAAGCCAGGCTGACCGGCACCATCATAAACAAAGCTATGGCGCAACAAGCGATAATTATGGCCAACCGCCGTGGTCTGGTCACTACTGATGCCTCCTTTTCCTAAGATTGGAAGACATGCGCAACCCTAAAAATACGATTTGCGATATCATAATTAAAACAATTATCACTCTATAATAAACTTTATCCAATAGTTTCTAAATTCCATTAAATAGTATATATAACAGTATTTTTCAATCCTGCCATGTGCATATTTTCTGACCCTCGTGTGGATGTTACTGG
>JBJKSW010000067.1:0-35517 GCA_046703525.1 Thermoplasmataceae archaeon | reverse complement strand
GGAACCCTGTCAAAGTCGTTATCTTCACTGAGGAGGTTTGTAATGGATGCACGCTTCATTGATGAGGCAATTAACGCATCGCTTGGTTTGGGACAATAACGTATCAACTCTTTCAAGAGGTAATAATCACCTTCCTCAAGCGGAAGTATGGAAGTGAATGGAAGTATCATAGAATCTATAAATTCAAGGGTCACTTCAACAGGAACAGAATACTTCTTCTTTGAGATATAAATAAGCTCGTCAAGAACTATCACATTTGTGAACGTTCTGTTATTGGAAAGTTCATTTTCATAGTGCTCTATGAATCTGTCTATAGTCTTCGTTGGCGTATTCATGTAGATGAAGAAGTTGGTATCTATGAACACGCCAGTCAAAATTCATCCTCCAATGAATATTTTTTTGCTTCGCCCATTTTGGGAGCTTTGGCATCTTTCAATGAGAGAATAGACTCCTTGTGTCTTCTTGCTGTCTTCTCGAATAAGGCTTTGTCGAACTTTCTGGAAGGTTTTAGTGTGATTCCGTCATTGACACTCACTGTAAGATCATCCCCCTCTTCTATTCCAACAGCTTCCCTTAGCGCCTTGGGAAGAATCACGTAACCCTTTTTTCCAACTTTCAACTTCAGAGTCAAGCTAGCTCACTTTCAGTTAAGCTAGATTAACTATTAATGCCTTTCCCCTCCTTACTGAAACGTCGTGATACGTCATTGTAATTTTCTGTTTCAGGCTTTTCTTTTGCCATATGATAATATTCACAATTGTTATTTAAACCGTTATTTTCTGGGTTTGGACAAGATTTCACGAAGTCAATTTACGAATTAGTGTCAAGAGTTTATTTAATTTTATTTAAGATTATTAACACAATTCCTTTCAAGCTGGCCTTATCCTAAATTCTTCCACATTCAAAATTAAGAGATGGACTACTTCTTCACATACATCAAAAATCGAATAACAAAAATGCCCGCAGATTTAAACAGGGATTAAGCAGGTCCGGAGGGGTTCGAACAGACCGTTTCCTCCGCGTAATGACCCTATGAATAACATACATTGGTGTTATTCAACTAAAAGAGTAACATAGACCTGGTGGAATTATGCTCCGGTCGGGATTCGGACCCGAGTCGAGGGATTGAGAGCCCCTAATGCTTGGCCGAGCTACACCACCGGAGCGCAGGCCGTTATTGACAATATAAATTTATTACTTTCTGTAAGGTTCTGTGCAATCAGATTGGCCAGAAAACTTTTACCAGTTCAACAACTACAGCGAGTGCAATGGCAATGTATACGACAAGCTTCGGATCGAGTGCAGGACCCTTAATCTCTTCTTCCTCAAAGTATCGGATAAGCCCTGCTCCTGACTGAAAACCTTCATTCTTCTTGTCTGCCATTACTGTAAGTGAAATCAAACACTCCGATTTAAAATTTGACATAGATTTATGATAGATACTATAATTATGCGGAGTGCGACTTCGCATCACCAAGAGGTCTTCCGGCTGGTTGGTTCTCATTGCAGTGGTAGCAATACTTATCGGCATGCAGCTGTATCTTCAGGTTGCTCCGCCGGTAACTGTGGTCTCATCCGGGAGCATGCAGCATTCAGGGAACTGGCAGTACAATGTCCTGAATACAGGAGACATGGCACTCATAAAGAAGGTCTCAAAGGTATCTGACGTTGTAACATACGTTCAGGGCAGGAATTCCAATTATTCCACCTTTGGCGAATACGGGAATGTGATTGTCTATAACTCCGATTCCGGCATCCTCATAATTCACCGCGCCATTCTTTATCTCTCATGGAAAGACGGTCTACCAGTTGTCGGAGGGTATCACAATCAGTCTTGGATGGAGGTCAATTCCAAATACATTCTCATCAAGGACATGGGATACGCTCATCGAAATCTTGTGATATATATATCCAACTATACCGGAAAATCTGGTTTCATTACGACTGGAGACTACAACCTCGGCTCGCTTGACATAAAATACAATGCAACATTGAATGCATACGGTGCAGCTGATCAGGACAACATTTTTTCGTTCAGCGATCCGCCAGTCAATGTTTCTCAGGTTGTTGGCAAAGCCGTTCTTGATGTACCGTGGGTCGGGCTACTCAAACTTACTGTTTCCTGGGAACTGGGATATATGAAGCCGAGCCCGGTTCCAAACGGCTCTTACGAGTACCTGGTTCTTTCACTGGCTGCCGTGTTTACAGCCGCATTGTTCCCTTACAAGAGAACGATGCGTCTACTTAGAAGCCATAAATAGGTTTACAGGCTCACCGGCGACTTTGAGCTTGGTTGGTTTAGAGTTGTACTTCACTGCTTCTTCGCATATGGCACTTTCCTCCTCCTTATGAACGGCAACAAAAACATTAGTGCCGCCCGTAACAATATAGGTGCACCACATCTCCTTCTTAATTTCCCTGATTCTTTTAATGAATTTCCTCATGTCGCTGTTTATGATATTCACGCCGACAGATTCTATGAGTGCATGATAGTCATCAGTATCGCTCTGCGCAAGCTCAAATATTCCTTCAATGTCTTTTGATGCAGCCAGCTCCTTCAGTTGAGCAGATTTCCTTATTGTCGATTCAATCCTGTCCGGATATTTTCCGCTCTTTACAATGTTTGAATGGATTGTATCTGAGGGCTTTCTCTTCTCCGGGAAACTGCATCCAACTACCGTGAAATCTGAAAAATATTCCGGTGACAGGAGTCTTGAGGTGGAGGGGCCATTTTTGTGGAGTTCGGTGAGTGTGAGCCCACCAAACAGGCTCCTTCCAACACTTTCTGAAATTACCCTCAGGTCGTTCTCAAGTTCAACCGTGTCGATAACGGACGGAGCTATCCTTCTGATCGCAGATCCCAGGGCTGCAGCACCAGAATCAGAACTCCCGCTCAGTATGCCTTTGTTCTTAGAGATAAATCCAACTTTGCCATCTTCAGATTCAAGATAGCCCTGAAAAACTGACCTGTATCTGTCAAGTATCTTGAACGGAGACCTGTAACTGTCATTGACAGTGTTTCCGTCCAGTAGCCCTATTCTCGTGTCAGACTCAACTATGGAGGTTTCCGAGTATATTCCGTCGTCAACCGAAGTATAGGCTATTCCTGCTGATGGGTGCCGGGGAAAACGTGTTATGTCGTCGGTCAGGCCTCCGAGCAGAATTATGCCTATTGTGGGAAAAGCCCTCTCTCTTACAAGCTCTCTCTGCACTTCTGGGACTCTCCAGTGTTCACTTTGAAATCTTTTTCTTTCTTTCCTTGGATGAATAACCGGTTATTTTCTCCAGGAAAGTGTTGTAAAGTTTCACAGCGGCCGCATAATCTTTGGCATCGCTCGAACTCTCTGTCGTGACAAAAAGCTTCTTTCCGTCGGTGAAAATGTCAATCTTTTCAAGCCCGGGTGTCTTGCTGACCACGTGATCATTTGTCACTTTAGCGTTTCCAAATATGTCTTTGGCTGTCTCATTTATCAGGTCCACGTCGAGTTTTATTCCTTTCTTTACCGGATATTCTCTTGTCATTGTCTCAACTTCCTTTCCCTTTTTCTTAGATGTTTCCTTCCTCTGCAGCTTTCTGGAAAGTGATCTCAGATAAATAAGATCCATATACTGTGCATCATGTTCCAGCAGCGGCGAAGAAGAAATAATGTTGTAATCGTATCTGTCGTCGACAAGGAACTCTGAAAATGTCTCAAATTTCAGGTCCCCGTGCTTTATCGGGGTAAGCTTTACTTCATTCCTGTCTTCGTATTCGACACCCGAGAATTCAACATAAAGTTCGCCCTTTGAATATTTTTTGAATTTCTCAACCACTTCTTCGAAGTTTCTCACTTCAAGCAGGCTTCCGCCCGTCACTGAATGTATGTGGGGGAAATTGACGACTGGATCAACCTGAGGCACTTTTTTTGCAATGTTTATAATCTCATCCTGGGAACCAAATATTTCCTGTTTTCCTGAAGTTTCCACACCAACCAGGGGGTATTTTTTCTCAATGGGGAGCTCCTGTGTTATTGCTGAATAAACTTCAATGGCTCTTGCGAGGCTCTTTTTCTTATCACCGTGGTAGAAGCCAGTGTGTGTAACAACGCGCTTGGCACCCATTCCCCTGCCGATGATCATTGCCCACTTCAGGTGGTTGTATGACCTCTGGGAAATTTCACCTTCACTAAGCAGATCCATATAGTATGGGGCGTGGATAGAAAGCTGTACATCAAGTTCTTTTGCAAGTTCTCCACCTTCCTTGATGTCGTTGTAGTTCATGGCCATATTCCAGAAAAGTTCCTGCAAAATGTCCTCCTCCTCGATGACCGTGTCAGTGCCAACACTGACATAATTCCCCTCTTCATCAGGGCGCAACACATTGACTATTATTGAAGAATCTACATCCCTCGGCGTCTGGCCTGCATAATCGGTTGCAGGAATTTGCTCGAGATTCACTCTAAGAAGCTGAACCTCAAGTGAACCCAAACCCAGAAAATGAACATCCTCTACGGAATCAATAAACGTTCTCCCCTTGCTTGTCAGGGGAATTCCTGCAATACCAAATCTTATCATAGAGCCTACAGATCATGTTATTCGATTATAAATAACGTATGAAGGAAGAAGGGTAAAAATAATTCGCGCCACAGAGTGACATTTTTCCGTTCTTATTATTTCTCTAACCGATTAGATTGTTTCCAGGATGGTTCCTGTGGCTTCTTTATGGTCACTCGAAACCTGAAATAATTTCATTCAGATGATTGCATTCCATAGGAATACGCAATAAGCAGACCCTGACTGTGCAGTTCCCGGATTTGACTGGCACAGCGAATAGATTATATATTTTTTAGTATTAGCTTGACGAGATGAAGATAGACAGAATAGACCTAATGTATTCTAGTTTATCCAATATTCGCACATATCAGGAAGGTGATAATGATGAATGTAGATCCAAATCTAACAAAATACCTAATCAAGGCAAAGATATCAACGGACGGGGTGGTTGAAAAACCAGACGTCGTCGGCGCCATATTTGGCCAGACAGAAGGACTTCTGGGCAACGAACTCGATCTAAGAGATCTTCAGAAAGCCGGGAAAATAGGAAGAATTGAAGTAGAAATAGACAGTAAGAAAGGAAGGACTGAAGGAATAGTTCTCATACCCTCAGGTCTTGACCAGGTAGAATCCTCAATACTCGCAGCTTCTCTTGAAACAATTGACAGGATAGGTCCCTGCAAAGCAAAAGTTGAGATAGAAGAAGTCGAAGACGTGAGGATACAGCGCAGGAACAAGATCGTAGAGAGGGCACAGCAGCTTTACAAGAGAATGAACGAAGGCTCCAAGGGAGTTTCTGAAGGAATTGTACAGGCCGTAAGAGAAGAAGTCGAGAAAGGTGAAATTATAACCTATGGAGAAGACAAACTTCCTGCGGGCCCTGCCATAAAGGATTCCGATTCAATAATTGTTGTTGAAGGAAGAAGCGACGTTCTTAATCTCCTTAAATACGGAATAAAGAACACCATAGCTGTTCAGGGGACAAACATACCAAAAACGGTACAGGACCTTTCAAAGGAAAGAACAGTGATTGTGTTTCTTGACGGTGACAGGGGAGGGGACCTTATACTGAAGGAAATGCTTCAGGTTGCGGAAATAGACTTTGTTTCAAGAGCGCCGCAGGGCAGTGAAGTGGAAGAACTCACATACAAGCAGATAGTCAAGGCCCTGAGATACAAGACTCCAGTGGCACAGTACCTTGCAATGCGCGGCATGACCGAGGAGCTCAAGAGCCTCAACGAGAAGGCCGATGTTTCTGCAAAGAAACAGACAGCTGCTCCAGCGCATGAGGATGTTGAGGTAGTGAAAGAGACAAAGACACGCCCAGTTTCTGCAAAGGAACAGAAAGCTGCGCTTGAAGAACCCAAGGAAAAGGCTCCCGAAGCACCAGCTAATGCTACCTTTTCAATTCATGATCCAAGAACAGTTGAGAAGAAAATAGATCAGCTTCAGAAGGATAAAACAACTGAGGTATATTCTGAAGCCGGAGATGTGATTGCCACATTTTCAGTTTCGGAAACCGTTGATGGACTGGGTGGAGTCGCATCTGCCCATACAGTTTTAACCGGTGGTGTAATTACACAGAGGCTGATTGACATTGCCCATAACATAGGCGTCAAAAACATCTATGGAGCAAAGATAGGGCAGGTAACAAAGAAGCCTTCAGACATCAGAGTGGTTGCATGGGACCGTCATACGTGAATTACGACACGGGAGATATTACAGACACATCACACGTTAAAATTCCAAATAATCCGCTGGAGCGCATTATCGGACAGGAAGAGGCTGTAAAGTACGCAACAATAGCGGCAAAGCAGAGGAGAAATCTCCTGCTGGTCGGCCCCCCTGGAGTGGGCAAATCGATGATTGCACAGGCAATGTCTTTTTCTGTGCCCAGGCCGAGGGAGGAAATCAGGGTAGTCCATAATCCCACCCAGCCGGAGCGTCCCTTTGTTGAAATAAAGAGCCTCGATGAGGTTCTAACTGAACGAGACGAAGAAAGCGCGCTTGAGGGAAACATTGCAAATCCGGAAGATGTCCCGCTCCACATTGCTGAAAGGCTTGGTTACAGATGCTCCAGATGCGGCCATTATTCTCTTCCGTCTGAAATGACGTGCCCGTCCTGCAACACTTCCAAGACGCAGAATGTGCAGGCCGGACCGTTCGGAGACGTTTTCAACGTTCTTGGAGCAGCTTTTGGAGTCCAGAACAATACAGATCGGGTATCATCGACAAGAAAAGTCGGTGATAAAGAGGAAGTAATAGTCTATGAAAGGGCCGGCGACAGGATAAAGATCCTTGACCAGAAAGCTCTTGAGAGGCAGAGAAAGATTGAGAAGAAGAGCCCGAGCAAGGTTATCGTGAAAGTCGACAGAACACCATTTGTCCTTGCGACAGGAGCCAGCGAGACGGAGTTGCTCGGAGACGTGAGGCACGATCCCTATGGCGGACATCCTCAGCTGGGCACTCTCCCGTACGAGAGGGTCATAGCTGGAGCCGTGCACGAGGCTCACGAAGGTGTCCTGTTTATCGATGAAATCAGCCATCTTGGCAGGCTTCAGAGGTTCATTCTCACGGCAATGCAGGAAAAGATGTTTCCCATTACGGGAAGAAACCCCCAGAGTGCCGGTGCAAGCGTCAGAGTCGACAAAGTGCCATGCAATTTCGTTCTTGTGGCCGCCTGCAACATGCAGGATCTACAGTACATACTCAGTGCATTGAGGTCAAGAATAGTGGGAAACGGATACGAGATCCTGATGGAAACTGCACTTCCGGACACAAAAGAAAACAGAGTGAAATACCTGCAGTTTATCGCGCAGGAGATAACGCTGGACGGAAAAATACCGCACATGGATCTTGGTGCTGCAGAACTCATAATCGATGAGGGAAGGAAGAGGGCCAAACAGCTTGACAACAAGGACAATGCACTGACCCTCAGGCTCAGGGAACTTGGCGGTCTGATAAGGGCGTCAGGTGACATCGCTGTTTCACTGGGAGAGAAACTGGTACTTCCAGACCACGTGAAGCAGGCAATCAAGGTTTACATACCAGTTGAAGAAAAGATAAAGAAGGAGTACGGAAACATCAATGCGGCCTACAGCTCTGAATACACAATATCGCAGAAGGGCGAGGGCTACAACCAGTACTATAACTCATTCCCGGATGAGGGGACATACAGGTAGGTTTTCCACCGTTCCTGCATCCTGAAATCCTTTACATTTTCCTAAAATCAGTTTCTACGTTAACTATATATTGTTTGTAGAAGTCAGTGTATAATATCCAATGAACATTGAACGTAAAATTATACACCTGCTCAAGCTGAAAGGGCCCCTCTCAACTAACCAGATTGCGCAGTCACTGAACATAAGCAAGACCTGTGCCTACAGCCATATTGCGACACTGGAAAGCAAACAGTTTCTTGAAAGGAAGCTGATAAAAACAAAGGTCGGAAGGCCGGGGTACAAGTACATTCTCACCGAGAACGGGGTTGACGCATTCAATCACGACGGGTACTTCATGGGTGATTTTCTGCACTTCATCGTCAAGTCGAACAGAGGAGAGATCATAAGCAGTTTTCTTAAGAGTATGTACAGTGAGATAGCAAGGAGGTATGAAGGGTCCCTGTTGCCGGGTGCAATTACTTCAAGGGCTGAACAGCTGGTAACTCTCAGGACAAACGATGGATACATGGCATCACTGATCAGGCAGGCAGGAGAGACGCTTTCCATCGAGCAGGCGAATTGCCCGATACTGAAAATGGCCAGAATAGACGGGTCAGCGTGTGAACTTGAACGGGACATGTTCAGCGATCTGCTCGGAACAGAAATAGAGATAACACAGAAGCAGATGTGCGGCACCGGTGTCTGCAGGTTTCACATAAAGAGCGAATAAGGCAAAACAAATCCATTATTCAAAAGCGGGTGTTTCTCAATCCTTGGGGACTTTTACCTCTACCACGCAGCTCTTTCCGCCATTGGTGAACTGCTCTGAGAGATTGAAGCTTGTGTTTATTCCACCTTTTATAATGTCCTTTTCAAGTTCCCCGCAAATTATTTTGTTGTTTGTTTTTGCAAGCTCATAGAAAATGCAGTTGTGCCTGATGATCCTCACAGACTCTTCAGTCACTTCGAGTCTTGCGTAGTAGCCAAGCTGGTTCAGCGCACCGACAAACTGTTTCAGTTCCCTGACCCTCTCATCTCTGGTGGTGTTTTCCCCTCCGGGTGCACTTACGCCCACAGAAGCTATTATTTTTTCAGCTATGTTTCCGAGTATCTTGTTGAGGTAATCCTGCCCGAGGTTCTCCGCTATCTGGTCTATCAGCAGACCGGTCAGGAGGGAATACTTCTTGGGAAAAAGAGACATGCCTTTTTCTGTCAGCTGAAAATATTTCCTCGGCCTTCCGGCCCCTGCCTTCCTGAAATATGATTTGATGTACCCCTTGATCTCAAGCACATCGGTGTGTTCCTTAACGGCATTCTTGTTTATGGAGAGCATTTCCGAGAGTTCTTCGAATCCCAGGTCAGAATAAGTGAGTTCCCTGAGCATTCTGGATCTTACCGATCCTAACAGCAACTCTATATTTTCCTCTTCGCTTTCCATAATGCAACAGCTATCCATTGCATCACGATATATAATCTTTAGTCACTTTACACATAAAATTATGTTTAAATATCTAAAAATAATATTCCAGAAGGAGATATCAAAATGTCTGAGCTCAAAATAACGGGACTAACTGTCAAAGTAGAAGAGAAGACAATACTCAACAATCTGTCCCTGACTGTTCACAGCGGCGAGATTCACGCACTGATGGGGCCCAACGGGGCTGGAAAGAGTACACTTGGAAATGTGCTGATGGGCCATCCCAATTATGAAGTTGTATCGGGTTCCATAACAATCGATGGCGTTGAACTGGTCGGAAAAAATCCTGAGGAGAGGGCAAAAGCCGGGCTCTTCCTCGCGTACCAGAATCCAATAGCAGTGCAGGGAGTGAAACTTTCAACGTTTCTCAGGACTGCATACAACCAGCTGCATCCGGACGAAAAAATACCTATTTCAAAGTTCTTTGAGAGCATGACGGAGCACCTGAAAAGGGTGGGCCTTGACGAGTCTTTCATGTCAAGGTCAGTTAATGACGGCTTCTCGGGAGGAGAAAGGAAGAGGTTCGAGATTCTCCAGATGGTCATGCTGAGGCCGAAATTTGTCGTTCTTGACGAAATAGACTCAGGTCTTGACGTTGATGCCCTGAAACTTGTTTCCCAGGAGATAACAGATTATTTTGACGATAACGTTGGATTCCTGATAATAACGCATTACCAGAGGATCCTGAAAGACATCAAGCCGGAATTTGTTCACATACTGAAGGAAGGTTCTGTGATAATGAACGGCGGAAACGAGCTTTCCCTTTAGATAGAAGAGGAAGGCTACGACTGCATTAGGAGTGAGTAAAAATAGGTAGTTGAATTTCAGAAGGACCAGGAGATAGAAAAACTGCTGGCGGAATTGAAAAATATAAAGCAGAATGATACAGAATTTCATGACACGCTGAAGCCAACCTATTCCACAGGCAAGGGCCTCAACAGGAAAGTTGTTGAGGAAATATCAGAAATAAAGAAAGAACCTGACTGGATGAGAAGGTGGAGGCTCAAGGCCTTTGAGGTGTTTGAGTCGAAGCCTGTACCCGCATGGGGGCCGGACCTCTCTGGAATAGACTGGGAGAACACTTCATACTACAACAGACCGGGAGAAACCAGGACAAATGACTGGGACGAGGTTCCTGAACAGATAAAGGACACATTCACCAAACTTGGAATACCGGAAATGGAGCAGAAGTACCTGGCCGGCTCGGTTGCACAGTATGACAGCGAAGGAGTCTACCACAATCTCAAGAAGACATGGGAGGACAAAGGCGTTGTTTTCATGGACCTTGACTCTGCAGTACAGAACCACCCTGATATCGTTAAGGAGTACTACTGCAAATCAGTGCCTATTACAGATAACAAATTTGCAGCCCTGAACGGCGCTGTCTGGAGCGGCGGTTCATTCCTGTATGTGCCTCCGGGAGTCCAGATTGACATGCCCCTTCAGACATACTTCAGGATGAACGGAGAGGCAACAGGGCAGTTTGAGCACACAATTGTTGTTGCAGACGAAGGCTCAAAAGTGCACTACATAGAAGGGTGCACTGCTCCAAGGTACAACAAGAATTCACTGCACAGCGCAATAGTTGAAATATACGCAAGGAAGAATTCCCAGGCAAGGTATACAAGTGTGCAGAACTGGTCAAAGAGCGTTTACAACATGCCGACAAAGAGGGCCTGGGTAGATGAAAACGCCAACATGGAGTGGGTCGGGGGATCACTCGGGTCCAAGGTAACCATGCTCTATCCGTCTTCATATCTCAGGGGGCCCTATGCAACCGCTTCAAATCTCAACATATCGCTCGCTGGAGCAGGAACAGTAAAGGACACAGGAGCAAAAGCACTTCACCTTGCACCGCACACAAGCTCCAGGATTGTCGCCAAGAGCATCAGCATAGAGGATGGAAAGGCGATATACAGGGGGCTGCTCAGAATGAACAGGGGTGCAGTTGAGTCAAAGAGCAGGGTCCAGTGTGATGCACTGCTCATTAACGACGAATCAAGCTCACTGACATTCCCTCACGACGAGATTTATGAGCCGACTGCACAGTTTGCACACGAAGCATCTGTGGGGAAGATAGGCACAGAAGAGCTGACCTACATGAGGTCAAGAGGCCTCAGCGAGGACGAAGCAAGCTCAATGATAGTTCTTGGATTCCTTGATGATGTCATGAAAGAGATACCAATGGAATTTGCTGTTGAGATGAACCGTCTGATAAAGCTTGAGATGAGCAAATACGGCGCAGTAGGATGATCTGAAATGGAACAGTACCAGGACATGCTAAAGAACAGGTTCAGCGATTCCACTTTCGAGTACAGGGCCAAGGCCTTCAGGTCATTCCTCCAGGTTCCCAGGAGAGACTACAAGGAGAGCCCCACCACAAGGGAATACGTTGATGTGAAAGAGTCAGAACTGGAATCAATGATTGAACAGAGTGCCGGAACACTGTCTGACCAGGAGGCAACCAGCAGGTTCAACCCGGATTTCTTCATAGTTCATGACCAGGTTCCCGAGAGTTCGGGCGATGTGATATTCAAGGACCTGAAGAAGGCAGTAAGCGATCATCCTGAACTCATGGAAAAATACGTTTTCAGGGAACTTGGAAAAGACAGGATAGAGAACCTGATAAATTCTGCCTGGGGAAACGGTTATTTTCTTTACATTCCAAAGAACGTCAGAGGAGTCAGGCTGAAGATTGAGTCTGCTTACCATGCCGCACTTTCATCTGTCAGCAAATCCGTCATAATCATGGAGGATGACAGCGAAGCCGCCATCACCGATATTTACGAGAATTTCGGCGAGGGCAGTTCAGTCCAGGGCAGGAATATATACCTGTTCCTTGGGGAAAGGGCCAAGCTGAAGTACGGATACCTTCAGGAGAAATCTGATTCAACAGTTGATATCAGTTTTGTCAGGTCGTTCCTTGAATCATATGCTGAGCTGAAAATATTTCACATAAATGCCGGCGGGGGCAAGGTCCTGTTCTTAAACGAATCCGACCTCAGGGGAGAAGGTTCCGATTTCCGCACCTACGGAACAACGTTCAGTGACAGGAACCAGAGAATGGACATAAGGGACAGCAGCTTCCAGCTCGGGAAATCCTGCAATGCCGATATCCAGGTCAGGGGTGTTGTTAAAGGGCAGAGCTCTACGCTTCACAGGGGAAATGTCGACATAGAAGAGCAGAGTGTCCTGTCAACAGGCTTCTATGATTCTAAAATTCTTCTGCTCACAAAGGATGGTTATGCAAACAGCAAGCCAGGCCTCATAATCAGGAACAGCAACATAAAATCAAAACATGGTTCTGCAATCAGCAATGTGGACACAGACCAGATGACCTACCTCAGATCCAGGGGCATTCCCCCGGATGTTGCAAGAAGCATGATCATCGAGGGATTTGTATCATGGAACATCGACAAATCAGGCGATGAAACTCTTATGGGCAGGATTTCACAGTATTCGAAGGAGTGATCCTTCTCTTTTTTGAAAGCCATATTTGCACTCTTCGGTCAATTCATTAATGTCTGCAGCATTATGTATTGTGATCGATGCATCCGCCATTAAGAAGGACTTTCCAATTTTTCATGGGCGGGACCTTGTGTACCTTGATAATGCGGCCACTACCCAGAAACCCGAAAGTGTCATAGATGCAATTTCAGATTATTACAGGAATTCCTACAGCAATGTCCACAGGGGCGTGTACAGAATCAGTGAAGAGGCAACATCATTGTATGAGCATTCACGCGAAAACATCGCTGCGTTTGCTGGAATGGACGATCCTTCCGGCCTTGTGTTTGTGCGCAACACAACCGAAGCAATCAATCTCCTGAGTTATTCACTGGGTGCAGGTCTGAAGGCTGGTGATGAGATACTCCTGACTCAGATGGAACACCACTCTAACATTGTGCCGTGGCAGTTTCTTTCCGGGAAGGGCGTGAATGTGCAGTATGCCAGAACCACTGGGGACGGACTTCTTGATATGGATGACCTCTATTCGAGAATAAACAGCCATACCAGGATTATTTCTCTATGCCACGTGTCAAATGTTCTGGGAACAATCAATCCTGTCAAAGAGATATGCTCATACGCCGCAGACAAAGGCATCACAACAGTTGTGGACGGTGCCCAGTCGGTACCGCATCTGCCTGTCAGTTTTGAGGATACAGGGTGCGATTTCTATGCGTTTTCCGGCCACAAGATGCTTGGGCCCTCCGGAATAGGATGCCTGTGTGCCCGCAAGGAAACACTGGACAGAATGCAGCCATTCATGGGTGGAGGGGAGATGATTTCCTCTGTTTCATTCAAGGGTGCGGATTATGCGGAAGCGCCTGCCAGGTTCGAGGCGGGCACGCCCAACGTCGAGGGTGCAATCGGTCTTTCTGCTGCTGTGGACTACCTCAACGGAATAGGGATGGATGAGGTGAGGGCACACGAGAAAGAAATGATATCTTATGTCCTGAAACTCGAAGAGCAGGCTCAAATAAAGGGCCTTCGTTCATTCGGCCCGAAGGATCCCGCCGTGAGGGGTGCAGTTTATACTTTCAACATTGGCGATGTTCCAGTGTTTGACATCGAGTCAGCTGCCAGGAGCAGGAGCGCTTCCATAGGTATGAGCATACATCCGCATGACCTGGCATCAGAACTGGACAGGAGAAACATTGCCATAAGATCGGGGCATCACTGTGCAATGCCCCTGATGGGCCTTCTGAAACAGTCGGCCACAGCCAGGGCATCGTTCTACATCTATAACGGCAGAAAAGACGCACAAATACTTATGGAATCCCTTGAGGCCGCTGCCGGAGGTGAATCATCTGGATCCTGAAGAAGCGAAGGAAATACTTCTTGACCACTACCGGAATCCAAGAAACTACGGAAGGGTGGACAACGCAACATCGGCAATAACTGAAAATAACCCGGTCTGCGGCGATACAGTTCACATTACAGTCAAAGTTGAATCAGGCGTTATCAGGGAAACAAAGTTTGTCGGCCAGGGATGTTCCATCAGCCAGGCCTCTGCTTCCATTCTGACTGAATATGCCGTGAACAAAAGAGTGGATGAAATGCTCAACCTGAGTGACACAGAATACGTGGAAATGATCGGCTTTCCTCTGGGCCCAAACAGGGAAAAATGTGCATTGCTTTCATTGAATGCCCTGAAAAAAGCTTTAAGAAACTCCGGATCAGCAGACAGATGAGCGACCGTTTCAGAATTGAATATGAGAGGGACAAATGCATTGGAGATGCCCTGTGCACAGCCTTGAATCCCCGCATGTGGCACATGGGCCCTGACCGTAAAGCTACGCCGTCTTATACTGAGTTCGGCGAGGATGAGCTTGAGGCCACTTCTTACGCGGAAAACCTCTGTCCTGCAAAGATCATAAAGATCAGGAAGGAATAATCCCGGACCTTTCAGGCAGAGTCTGATCCTTACTCGAACACGCTGAGTATGTCAATGTCGTACAGCATTGACTGAAGCTTTCCCGAACCGTTCAGCACCGGAATCTGGTTGTAGTTTCCTTTGAGCATGACCTCCACCGCCTTGGAAAGCGAGGAACCGGCCACAACGAACGCAGGTTTTGTTACAGTGATTTCCCTGACGGGCTTTTCCGGCAGTTTGATGTTTCCTCTCTGGATTATGTATGAAAACACGTTCCTTATGCCGCCCCATGACCATGGGTCCTCATCATCCGCCATTCCGCTTTCGGATCTGACGAGTTCAGTTTCCATGTTTATGTGGTCGAAGATGTCACGGTCCGTGACTATCCCTACGAGTTTTCCATCCTCGTTTATAACAGGAAAAGCGTAAATGTCCGTCAGCTGAACAATATGGAAGAAGACCTGCAGAGGAGTCATTTCCCATATGGGATATACGGTCTTCGAAGTGAATCGTGAAACGTGGAGTTCTCCAAAGTGTTGCGAGATGTAGGGAAGGAAATTCTGCGGTGTGATGATTCCTACTATCTGTTCATCATCGTCGACCACGGCAATGTGCCTCCTTCCCTGCTGAAGCATCTCCTTTGCCGCGGTTTCAATTGAATCAGTATGGTGTACACTCTTGGAATGCCTCATGATCATTGCAAGCTGTGTTTCAGAAGAATTCCTGAAAATGTCCTTCCTGCTCACAATACCAACGTATTCGCCTCTCTGGTTGTGAAGTGGTATTCCTGTGACGTTGTTCTTGATGAGTATTCTCACTATTTCCCTGACAGGGCTGGGAACCACCTGGGTGATCGGATCCTTAGTCATGATTGAAGATACCGGGTCTGCCATAATACCATGGATACAGATTTGAGTAATAAATATGTGAGCAAAAATATTCCTTTAAATTTCAGGGACTTCTATACTGTAATGCTTAGCATTCCTGTTTACATAGCATATAAATATAGAGTCTGCATAGTTCAAAGGTGCAGGTAGAAGAGAATCTCACGATACCCCCATCTGCGAGGCTGGTGCTCCGGGTACTCAGGGACCTCAAGATTCTGGACATGAAGAGGCTCTCTGAAGAAACCGGTCTGCCCAAGAGAACACTCATGTATGCAATAAGAAGGCTGAAAGAGAACCATCTTGTTGACATACAGGTATGCCTCAACGACTCGAGGAAGAGATATTACTGTGTCAGAATAAGCCAGGACTAATCGGCCATTAGAGACTTGATCTTCTCTTTATCAGTCATGATCCCTGCCTCTCTTGCGATTTCGACCAGCTGGTCCGGATCAAGATCCTTGAAGAATTCATATTCTCTGAGTGACTCAATAATATTTTTCCTGAAAGGTTCTCCAAAAACCCCTTCTATGGCGGGACTGATTTCAACCGCATTCTCCCCGGAACTGCAGAAATTTTCATACTCCTTTCCTGCATTTCTGATTATCTCTCCATATTCCTTCAGTGATGATGAACTGCAGGATGAGATGCAGCAGGGAAATCCATCCATGAGATCACTGTAATTCATGACTTCCTCTATTTCTTCATTTCCTGCAAGGCTCCTGCAGTAAGGTTCCCATGCAGCCATGTACTGGAATTTGCCTTCTATGAAATCCTGCAATGCAACTTCCGGGTCTCCATATGCCCTGTAGGAGAATTCCTGCTTGCTGTCCAGGAACTTTCTTGCCATCAGTGACATTGTGGATATTTCGCTGCCTGAAACAGTCAGGCTCCCTGATTTTGAATTTCTGTATATTGCTGAACCGCCTCTTGCAATTGCCGAGATGAATCTTATATCGTTCTTTATGAATGCATACATGATCTGAGCAACAGCAGGTGCCATTGCCATTTCGAGTGCTCCAAGGGAAAGTGATTCAAGCATGTCGGCAGCCGAATTGAACACTCTGATAATCATCGTGAGGCCGTTTTCCTCAGTTTTCTTCTGTATAATTGAGAGTAATGGAACATATTCTGATGATTTCAGTATGCCTGTCCTGAACACTCCAGGCACAATGCCCGGATAGTATGTGACATGCCATATCCTGTTCAGGATATTGCCTTCTTTCCTTCTCCTTATGATATTCTTCTGTTCCATCTGCTTCATTGTTTCTGAAAGATGTGACTTCGAATATCCTGACATGCTCTCAAGCTCAGATTGCCAGGCGCCAAGTTCCTTCCTTTCAGACAGCAGTTGCAGTATAACGGCTTCTATGTCTGCCAACAGGTAAAGAGCGCTAACTGCGTAAAAAATATATGCCTCTACTAATATGGGTAGTTGAGCACTAAGACATGTTAGAATTGCAGAAGGTTGGTGATCTTCTTGGCCTTTTGGAGATACTTGACGACCATGGCAGAGCCGTCGACATAGCAAGACTTGATGATTCCCTGGACGAAGAGAGGGTCACACTTCTTAACCTTCTCGAAGACACAGAATCGCTTGGCCTTGTGAACGTTGAAAACGGTGATGTTTCTCTCACATTGCTGGGCAAGAAATTCCTGAATTCAAATATGGATGAGAGAAGGGACATATTGAGGAAACAGATCGTATCGGTGGAGCCGTTCAGGACTCTTATGAAGTCAGTTTCCACACTGGAAAGCAGGACTGTGCACAGGGACTGGCTCATTGACTTCATCAGGGACAACTTTCCCTCAGAGCATGAAGAGGATACTTTCGGAATGGTAATAAACTGGGGCCGCTATACAAAACTCATCGAATACGACAGCGATGAGGAAGAAGTAGTGTTCCTGTAACCTCATTTCGTTCTCTGAAATCCCGGAATTTAAAGTTCTTACAATATAGTGCTATTTTCTATCTCCCGATTAGTTATTTATAGGGAGATTACATTATGCCGAACGGGTAGTACACAAATGGACGAGTTACCAGAAAACAAGCTTTACAGGGTCATCGATTTCGTTAGACGGAGCCCGGAGATACTGGTTCTGTCTATACTGGTCTTCGTATATCTGATCCTTGCAAACATTTACGCGTATCCTGCAACATTCAATGGGTCGTCCTTCCCCACATCGGGAGGAAGCGATCCATACTACAACTACAGATCAATCCTGTACACCCTTCAATACCACCACTGGCTGACTTTTGATCCGTCACTGAATTATCCGCTTGGAGCCACGAATCCAAGGACTCCGTACTTCCACTTCTTCATTATACTCATAGCATACATAGTGTCACCCATAACCGGCCTCTTCAACGGTGCGGAAATAACACTGCTTGAACTTGACGCTGTTTTCGGTGCCCTGCTGATACTGCCGGTATACCTCATAACAAAACAGCTGTTTGGAAAGAGGGCAGGTCTCGTAGGGGCCCTCCTGTACACTCTTATGCCAAGCAACCTGTCTGCCGGCGTGCTTTCAGACGGAAGAATGCACACTCCTGAGCTGATTTTTGCTTTCTTCAGCATATATTTCTTCCAGATGGCGCTTACAAACATGTCCAAGAAGCAGATTATTGAAAGGCTTACCAGCGTGAAGAGCTATTACTCTTCAGTCCTGACTTTCCTGAGGGAAAACAGGCTCGGGATCATCTATGCACTCCTGGCAGGGACATCGCTTGGGGCTCTTGCGCTTGCCTGGCAGGGTTTTGCCTATATAGAGGCAATCATAGTCATATACGTTGTTGTACAGCTAGTTCTTAACCTGTTCCTCAAGAAACCCAGCGGTTATCTTATCGTCGTCATATCCTTATATTTCATCGTTGCACTCGCCCTTCCGGCTTATTATTACGTACTTCTTGGCAACGCATCCAGCTGGCTGTACCCTGCAATATATCTTGCACTGGTCACACTCGCATTTTCTGTTGTAGTCGGCATCGTGGGAAGGAAGCCATGGATAATTGCGATCAGCATACTTGTGGTCATATCCGGCCTTGGCCTGCTTGCCATAGACTTATTCTATCACTCTTTCCTGGCGTATCTTCTCAGCGGTAGCGGCTATTTCGTGAAAACAAGGGTTTACCAGACAATTCAGGAAGCTCAATCACCGCCACTTGGACAGTATATCAGCGGATTCGGCGCTGCACAGTTCATCCTTGGCCTGGGCGGCATCGCCTACATAATATACGCTTACTTCAAGGAGAAAAAGGAGTCAATGCTGTTTGTAATAGTATTCTCTCTGATCTCAATTTACATGAGTTTCGCTGCAGCAAGGTTCAACATTACTGTTGCTCCTGCTTATGCTGCCCTTGGCGCCGGGCTCTTGGTGTATCTGTCTGATGTCATAAGGCTCAAGGAGCTTAAAAACAGAAAAGCTTCAGTGCAGATGGGAATCAGGAAATCCATTAAGGGCAACATAAAGGGATTGCACATTGCCTTTGTAGTACTTGTTGTGCTTTCTCTTATCATTCCTTCTGGAACAGCGATGGTCAATGCGGCGGTTCCGGCAAATAATGCTGCCTCCATAAACAATGAAATTTACTACTCCCTTCCGTCATTCCTGCGTGCCCCTAATTATACCGCAAACGCCGGGCAGTATGTTGGAACATACGGATTTTACGTTACAAATGACTCACAACCACTTAGCCAGTCACTTCTGTGGCTCGGCAACCAGGACAAGCAGTTGCCTCTCAGCCAGCGGCCCGCTTACGTTTCATGGTGGGATTACGGTTTCCAGGAACTGATACAGGGACAGCACCCAACAGTGGCAGATGACTTCCAGCAGGGGTATCAGGCTGCAGGGCAGGTACTTCTTGCGCAGAACCAGAGCAGCATAATATCTCTCTTCATAGCGCGGGATCTTCAGGCTGTCTATCAGCACAGTGGTACCATTTCGCCTGCATTGAATACGATACTGACTGATAATTTCGGAAACCGGGAAGCAGCCAATATAACCAACTTCCTTGCAGATCCCCTTAGCTATTCATACCTGATTGCACAGCATCCGGAAATGTATGGCCATTATATTTCTTCAATCAGCAGCCAGAATGCACTGTTTGCGCTCATATCGGGACAGTTGTCTACATACTACTCGACAAATACGCTTGTAAATGCGTATCAGTCAATATCGCAGTACTCCGGTTATTACATCAAATACATACAGACTCCGAGCCAGCTGTTCCCGTTCTCCGGAAATAACACCGGAATATTCTATGCGCCTGCGTACCTCACTGACCAGGTTTCATACAACTATCTGGGCGAGATAGTTCCATACGTCTATTACAACATTATTGCAAAGACACAAAATGCGAGCTACTCCCTTAACAAGCTTCCAACAGGTGCAATACCAATTGGCTATAACATTCAGTATAACTCCTCTTTCTACAACACTTCAATCTACAGGTTCCTGGTAGGATATCCGCCCAGTGTTGTGGGCCAGAGCCAGGGGATCCCGGGGGTCACTTTCGGGCAGACAAACCTTTCACTTGAGCCCGCGTGGAATATGAGCCACTTCATTGTGGAGTATTATCCAATTCTCTACAATCCGTTCACTGACTTCCAGGCACATCCGACGGCCTGGAAGATAGTATCGCTGCAGCAGGGATACCAGTACCAGAAAGAAGGAAAGGGAACAGTGCTCCTGTTTCCACCGCCGTCACAGATACTCAGTGCAGCCAATCCAATCGTTGCCTACTATCCTGGCGCATCGGTCACTGGCCGCATAACAACATCCGGTGGAGTACCGGTACAGGGCCTTTACGTGACAATATACGACCAGTACGGTGTAGTTCACCAGTATACAAGGACAAACTCAAACGGATACTATAACCTGACCGGCCTTCCGGGAAACGATACAGTCATAATATCCAACGGCCAGTTTTCGAGCTTCCTTCTCGCTGGAAAAAATGTGATATCGAGCTACAAGGTTAACGTATCACAGGACCAGGCAAACAGGCTCACTCAGTACATAAATGAGACAACTGGACTTCCAGACTACTATTTTGTGCACAACTATGTTGTGAAGAACGCATCAGTTAGCGGCAACACGCAGTTTGAGTATCAGTATCTCGTGAACCAGACCAAGTCAAATGTGGGGTACACTTCCAAGGACATCAATACGGGACAGGTCATTTACTACAACTCAACCTACAATTACGTCAGGAAGGCGACAATAGTCAATGGGCACTATTCAATGTCGGACCTTGCACCATACAATTACACCATATCCCTCATAACAGGCGGTGTAAACTACTCGAACTTCATGTATGCAAATGTGCAGCCCGGTTCCAGCGTCGTGTATAATATTATGATACACTTCAATACACTGTTTGCATCCGTTATCAGTTCCACCGGTGTTCTGCCCGGTTATACAGTCACAGCCAAGATGGGCAATCAGACATATTCCAATGTCACGAACGACACCGGAAGAACCATATTGTGGGTTCCGCCAGGAAATTACACTCTGAAAGCAACAAACCTGAATTCGACTACCGGTGCCACTTATTCCAACTTCTCGACATGGGGGCTCAACAACACCACTGTACTGGCTCCACAGGTATCCTCCTATCTGTACGGCAACATCCAGAACGCAGCCGGGCCTGTGAAAATCACATTCTATACGGATGGCCAGCTTAACAATGTGTTCGATCGAATAACTGTCACAAACGGCTCATACAGGGAATTGCTTCCAATAGGCACATACACTGTTTATGCGACGCAGGGAGATTCGAGTTACGTCAGAACTGTTCAGGTCAGGTCAAATACACATCTTGACCTGCCCCTTATGCCATCCTACAATGTTACCATAGTAGCACACATTTCTGGTTCCAGGCAGTTCAGCCAGAACATAGAGATCCTGTCGTCAAATGCGCTATTGCAGACCGGACTTGTGGCATATAACAACATTTCCTTAATGCTGCCTGCAGACACTTACGAATTTGCTGCGAGCGGGCTTGCAACCGGAAACCTTTACTTCGGACTTACCGGCAGGGAAGTTGTTGGCAACACCACAGTGGGCATACAGATGACCTTATCCAGCAAGCAGAAGACAGTGAATGTCTTCGATTCATCGAAAGGGCCCACCTACGATGCGCAGACCAGCGTTGGAAATAGTGTTGTTGTACTTTACTACTCCAACTACCCTGTTTACTTTGATGTCCCCAAGAATTCCACAGCAACTCTCTACTATTCTTCCGGGCTGAGCCAGTCACTTATGTTTGCACAGGTTGATAACCCGATCTTCAGGAAAGCAACAGTTTCTGTAAACGAAAGTACAGTCAATATCGGCCTGACTCCGCTGCTTGTGAACCTTAGCGTTGACCTTGGAAACCAGAGCATAAGTGGAAACATAGTGCTCAAAGGGCCAAATGATTATACAACAACAGTGGCGAATGGAATGGCGCAATTGCAGGTTGAAGTTGGCATATACTCGATCCATATAATAACAAACCAGATGTACCTGAACCTCACCGACAAGGCTATTTCCGTTCCAGCTGTTGGCAATTACACATACGTGCCTGCATACAGCAGGGTGTTCTCTCTGTCTGCTCAGGCTGCCCAGTCACTTTCTGTTTTCAATACAAACGGCATCAGGATGAATCCGGAGTATCTGCCGGAAGGAAACTATACGGCATACATAACTCAGGCTGCGAATGTCAATATAACGCATTTGTTCGTCAATTCAAACACAACGCTCACTCCCTCGCTAGTACAGGGCAACCCTGTGACTTTGTCGAATTCCGCCTCACAGGGTGGAGGTTATTACACTGTCACCAGGGGAAGCTATGTCCTTAACTTCACAGGAGGAAATGTGGTGCTTCCCTCAGGAAAGTACGTGATTTCATATTATTCAAGGACGGCCGGAAAGAGTGGAGATTATGTGATAAGCGGGAGTACAACAGTGCAGATCTCTTCCGCATCCGTGGTAAATGTATCCGTTGTGAAGCACAAGGTATATTCCATAGTTTCCGGAGAAGTGATAAACGGAGGCGTCTCGGAAGTTTATGCCTACAACATGACAGGTGTGCTCTACAACAGGACACTGACCACCTCAGGCGGTTCTTATTCACTGGGGCTTTCAGGAGGATCATACACAATATATTCACTGAGTTCCACAGGAAACATGTCATCCATCAGGACATACTCGTTCAATGCATTCACAAATTACACGCTGAATCTGACACAGATTTCCGCCTACAGGACATACCTTCACACATCTATTGCAGGCAAGCCCTCATTCCTCAACGTATCAATATCAACGACCAACCTCTCTTTCAGGTACAACTCTTCAAGAGGTTACATAATCCTGCCTGCAGATTCGTATTCCTTCGGGGCAAGCATACACCAGTCCTTCATGAATTACTCAAATTCGTCGGTTACAGTCACTTACAACGCCAACCAGACGTATTTCATCAATGGCACGACCTATGTAAACCTGAATCTGCAGAAAGTTAACGTTTACAGTTTCAACCTCTCACAGGTTACAAAGACCATGACGGTCAACCCCGGTGCGAACCTGACATACAATTTCACACTTCAGAACACCGGAAATATAGCTGTAACTGCTAAACTCTCCTCTGTCAGTTCCAACTGGAAACTTGCGTTTTCTGTGAACAACATATCTCTGCAGCCGGGCCAGCGCGTTTCTGATTCTGTCAGCATAACAAATGTGTCGTCACGCATACACTCCGGCCTTAACAGCATACCTGTCAACATAACATACGAAAACACCAGGTCAACTGTCAGTTACCTGAAGATTAAAGTGACCAAGCAGGCATCATTCAGCATGGAGAGCATGGCGGCCAAGGCGATACCCAATGGATCCAGGTTCGAAGTTCCTGTAAACATAACCAACACGGGCAATACGCCGATAAACGTATCGCTCAGCCTGAACACATCAGTGCTTGCAGATTACGGCTGGAATGCTAGCGTAATTTACAACGGGTCACAGGCCAGCAAGCTCTACCTCGGATTCAACGCAACCAGGACCGTGTACATAATAATAGTTCCCGGAAATGGAACACAGCTACAGGGCGGAAACTTGACACTTACAGCCACCGGACCTGCCGGAACATCAAACCCGTCTCCGCTAGTGATAAATGCCCAGTATCCGTCTGTGCCGCAGATAACGACTTACCCCAAGGGCCCGTCAATCCTCAGCAACTATACGGGCAATCCGCTTGGGACACTGCTGGGAGGCATTGTGATAATAGCTGTTGCGGTTGTAGCGGGGATTGTTCTGACTGCATACAGGGGCAGGAAGAAGGGTGGTGGCCGATGAAACTCAGGAACTTGGCCGTAATAGGGCTGATGTTCTCTCTGCTGCTTTCAGCATTCATGGTCCCGGCAGTAAACGCCATACAGCCGGAAACAGGATCATCTTCCGGCCCGTATCCTGCAATATTTTCTGCTTCCGTGAATTACAGGTCATCTGTCATTACAAACCAGAACATCCATGTGTACGTGAACGCGACGTATGGTTTCAGCAATTACAACCTTACTGTGTACTTTGCAGGGGAAAACATGACTGGATTCCAGCCCACCGACTCATTCCACCAGTTTTCGGCAAGCAGCCCGTATTTCATCTTTAACATAACTGCACCTTCAACACCCCAGACAGTGTTCATGCACATTGTAGTTACGGCCAGCAATGGAACGGGCACGCTGACCTATTCGACCCAGAATGAAATAACTGTGTATTCACCGATCGTGCTTTACGCGGCTGTGACAAATTCCGGCCCGGTTCCCCTTTACAACCTGACACTCCAGTTCTTCATTGACGGGAGCCAGCGTTCCACAGTCACTATACCGGTCATCGCGTCCCACAGGACTGTTAAGGTTAACACAACCGTTGTCCCCGTCCCTGCACTTTCAAAGGGCAAGCACACAGTGACTGTAAAAGTATCAGGCAACAATCCGCTTGTGCTGATAAACGGGGAGCAGGCAACTTCCTATTCATCCAGCTTCTATTACGGAACACCGCCTAACTACACCTGGATTTACTACATTGCAGCTGCTGTTGTTGTCTTTATGGCCTTCCTTGTGTTTGCTTCGGGAAGAAGGGCACCCGCCGGAGCCATGCGTCCAAAATGGAGAAAATAAGAATTAAGTTCAGGCTAGAAAGCGCCTTATTGTCACAAACTCTTTCTCCACAAATTCTTTTCTTTTCAGCCCGGTAAGGTCGGGAGTCCCATGGAAATAGTCTGAGTCCCTAGCAATCCTGGCAGCGGAAAGGGCATTGTTGTGCAGATTATGCGGATAACTCGTGTTGGATTCATCAACAACAACGCTTTCAATGCCTGATTTTCTCAGTGCCTCCTCTATTATAATCCTGTTGGGAAGGTCACCGTGGCCAATCCTGACTGCAGATTCCCTGTAAGGATAATCCGAGAGGATCTTTCCAACGTGTGAGGATGATTTTGCCGGATCAGTGATCTCGAAAGCTTCCAGCAATACGTTATCTCCGATCACCGCGATTCCAGGCCTTGGGCCCGGATCAACCCCCACGGTGAGTTTTGAAAACTGGTATCTGTCAAGGATCCTGGAGAGGCCCTTTCTCAAAGCGTTGATTGGCTCTGCCCCTTTTACCTGTGCAGGCCAGATGTCCCTGTCGCTGTTTGAGCTCAGAATAACTTTGACGTCATCGGTAACTGTACTGTCACTGCTCACATTCACAAACGGGAGATTCCACTTTCTGAGCAATTGTATGACTTTATGGTAGAACATGAAGTCGTCGGTGTAAACACCGATTTTAGGCATCTTGCTGTTAATATTTTATTGGCTTAAAAACTCTTTCATACCGTCAGAATTTGCCGTATGCTTCCTTGACAATCCTGTTTACTGCATCGATGAAGACTTTCTCTTTTCCCTTTGGTATCACGGCACCGGCCGCTATGTCATGGCCACCGCCTGATCCTCCGACTTCCGCCGTTGCGTTCTTCATGACAGTGGATAGGTTCAGGCCTTTCTGCACCATTCTTCGTGTCCCTCTTGAAGAGACCTTTGTATCGCCTGAACCTACGTTGAAGCCAACAAGAGGCTTGTCCTGCGGAGCAAGGTAGAGCATGAGCAGGCCGCACACAGCCCCGGCCATCTCAGATTCTGGAGCATAGAAGTAGTTCACGTTAGAAAGCGTAAAAAGCTGGTTGAACGACCTGTAGGTGTAGTCAATGAGTTTGGCCTTGAATATCTTCCAGTTGTCGACAAGTTCTTTCCTGGCGCTGCTGTCTCCAAGGAAGTACTGCATTGCCACCGCATTGCAGTCTATTTTCGTATTACCGTCAATTATTGCTCCCAGCTCCTTGGATGTGAATTCCGTGTTGCTGAATTTGAGGATGTCAGTTTCCAGATACTTCAGTGCTTCAGTGCCTATTCCCTGTGCAATGAGCCTTATTGAGAGGCTCTTTCCGAGGGACCTTTTCTGGTCTTCGTTCAAATCCAGAAACCTCGTTTCAGGGTCGATCTGGAGTTCCTTCAGAAAAGAGACAGTCTTTTCCACATTTCCTGTTATGTCATTAATGAAGGGGTCTGTAGAATAAACGAGCGCATTGAGGATCGTGTCCCCTTCAAGATTGAGTGTGTGTATCTTGTCTGCCATTCCGCTGTAGTTCTCATAAAGGGATTTGTTGAGCCCTCTGTACTCTCCTATGTCCTGTTTGTCGGCTATAATCCCTGCCATGAGGTAAGGAAAGAGGTCTCTGTTGTTTTCATCCAGTGTGAGCGCCATTACGAATGCCATTGTGGCTCCGCACGCTTCCCTTGTGCCATCAATGCCGTATTTCCTGGCATTGATGTTTAGGCCACGTATTTGAGTCTCCTCATAGAAATGATGGTCCAGAACAATTATCTTCTCAACTTCAGGGACACTCTTCACCTGGTCTGAACCCGCGTCCACAACAACAGTCAGTGAATCCGTATCCTCCATGATTCTCGTCTTGAAACTTTCACTGTCGAGCGCTTTGATAAATCCTACATGGTATCGCTTGCCGAGCCTCTCAAAGGCACTTGCAAGAATTATGGCAGCGCTTGTACCGTCTCCGTCATAATGTGCAATGACCCTGATATCATCTGCTTCGCGTATTTTTTCAGCAGCGCTGCTCAGGTCGTTGTAAAATGCTTCCGTGATAAAACTGGATAGGGCCATTAAAGTGATTTGTCAAGGCTCCATTTTTCAGGGAGTCTTCCTTTTACTCTGTAATATTTCACAAGCCGCAGTATCTTGTTCATTATCAGGGCTCTTGCCCTGTCATTGCTCCTGTCATTCTTGTTCAGTGCAATGTGTTTTGATACGCTCTTGTACTTTTTGATTAGGTCCATAAGGTCTTCCGGCACTTCCGGTGTCTGCCCCTTTTCCCTGACTATTGCGGAAATTTTCTTGCCTACAATGCTCTTGGTGCTGGGGATAGCATACTGGTCCCGAAGCCTGACTCCTATCTGGGCTTTTGAAAGTCCTTCAGATTTCATCTGAACAACGAGATCCGAGATTTCATCATCACTCTGTGTTACCCATTCATGCCTGCCAGTATCGTATATTTTGTGTGAGGATGATTTACCTCTCTTGCCTGAGTACATTCGTGCCATCAGTTACCTACCTGTTCAACTTGAATCGTTTTCATATTAATTACGTTTTCCCACTTCTCTTTTACCATGCAGCTTCCTGTTACACATATTCCAGTGAGCGCTCGCATTCGTTTATGATTTCTGAGGCGACCGTCCAGATAGTAAGTTCTTCTTCAAAAAGGGAGTATTTCTCGCCAATAAAGGAGAGGTCTGAAATGTAGTCACCCTCTGCGAATCCCCCTATCACAACAGTCATGTCCCCGGTCTGAATAATGTCCCTGACCCTGCTGTAGATGCCACCGGGTGACATAACAACGGTTCTTCCGGCCGCATATTTTCTGACTGCTTCCTGCGCAGACAGGTTCTCGACCTTCAATAGAACGTGTTCGTCTGCTGCTATTGTGCCCTTGAGAAAGAGATCCTCCATCAGGCCGACAAACCGGTTGTATGATTTTGGAATGCGTGTTTCCGGGTTAACAGTGATCACCTTGTTATTCCTTGTGTGGATGTAGACTCGGAGATTTCCCTTTCTATTCAGTATAGTGTCATTCACAACGTTCAGGAAAGTGTGAAATATGTCGGGGCGCCCCCTCCTGGTAGACATTCCAGGAAAGGTGCGCTCGATAGAAGTGTGGAGAAAGTTTGAATCAAGCAATAGTTTCTGTGGGCTCTTTTTTCTGCTCGAGGCCAGTTTTCTCACTGCGGGGTCGTTCCACATCTCTTCAGGAATCGTTTCCAGTTCAGAGTCAATAAGGATTATTGTGAGCATGACGGTATATCACCCGATTCATTATATGAATTAATCCGGAGCAAGCAAGGATAACAAAAGCAAAGTAACAAAAAAATGAAGGTTTAAATAAATAGAATGACGGAAAAATCCGCCATCCTTTCAGGTTTTTGGCTTTCTTCTCAACACTACGACCGCTGTTATTGCCGCTGCAAGCCCTATCACAAACCCGATCAGAATGTAAGTCAGCAGCCCCACAGGCGCTGCCGCAGGTTCTGATCCAGTGATTTCAAGTGTGTGCGTGCTGAAGTGCGGTATGTGCAGTATAATCACTGTTCCACCGTTCACTGCCTGAAGATAGTAGGAAGCCGTTGTCTGGCTGGAATCATTGATCACGCTGTTCATGTTGGCTGCCATGGTCATTTCCTGGTTGTCAAACTTCAGCATGATCTTCGATCCATTGCCAATGAGCTGGTTGGGCACAAATATGACAACATTTGTCCCCTGCTGCTGCTGGGACTGGAACTGCAGTGTTACGTTGTTCTTGAAGGTGTTCTGCACCTGGATCTGGTAGTGGTTGTTGTAGTACGTTGTTATGTTGTTAGCCATGAATCCAGGGCCGCCAACAGTAACAAAAGCTCCAAGCATTCCGTGCTGCATTGCATACCTGAACTGGTTCCTGACATTTAGCTGTGCGTGAGCGTATCCCGGCTGTGATATGAACGTGGTCTGTACAATTTCAGACGTTGTCACCGTAACAGTGTTGCCGTTCACCACGACATCTCCACCGTGCATGAGCAGTTCGCCCATGAAGCTGTCGCTGTGAATTTCAACAATAACAGATGGTGCATCGAAGCTTGTGTCCGGCAGCAGGAACAGGTTGCTGAAGTTGCAGTAGTTGTGGTTGTAGTTGAACGGACCTATTCCATTGGCTGACGGATGGTATACCTGTATGGTAAGGCCTGAACCGACATCAAACACAGTTGTCCCGTTGCTGAGGTAGAAGTTCGAAACAAGTGCAAGGTTGTTGTGCACCTGGTATATGGCTGTGGAGTTGGCATAGTAGAACACACTTCCTATGACAATGGGCTCAGTGGTCGGAAATGTCGGCGTAACGAAACCGCCGCCGAATGCACCGTTTCCGTAGGAGTATATCTCGTTGAACACAAGCGTATTTGTCTGTATGCTAGTGAAGTCCCTTATGGTTCCGGTCGATGAATCAAAGTTCATTGACACGTAGGATCCGGTAAGCTGTCCTGTCGCTGTGTTGTAAGTGAACGGGTTCACTCCAAGGTACTGGCTCTGTTCGTCAAAACTGTATTTTATTGAGGCACTTGGCGTTACTCCTACTACTAATGAAGTTCCGCTGACAAACGACTCGTTCTGGAACACAATTGTGTAGCCGCTGTTAATGAGTGTTGAAGGGCTGTTTGCAAAGAAGTATATGTAGCCACCCGTGGCAGGCATCCTGTAAATCGTATTCATCACGAAGCTCGACATAATCGGGTTGCTGTTCTCGATGAAAGAGGAAGTGGCCTGCGTGGTCAAAGCAACAACACTGGCTGTCGAAGGCAGATTGAACTCAATTGAAGGGTTTGATACGTTAAGTGAATCAGTTGTTGACATCAGAAACATGTCCATGTCCTCTGTGGCGAACAGGGTCACGTTTGTGAGTATCAGTGTCTTGGCCACATCCTGGTGCCCAATCGGTGAGATTGATGAGTACTTTCCGCTGGTAAGCACGGATTTTGCGGCCAGTACAGATGCGTTGTCGTTCGAGTATGTCAGGTTATACAGTGCGCTGGTTGTCTGGTCGTAGGTGAGAGAGAAATTCCCCATCTGAGTCGTCTTGAGATCTGTAGCCGTAACGGCCCCGCTAACTGCGGCCAGTGCCGAAAAGGCCAGCAACGCAACGACTGCGATTGAAGGCAAGACTCTCTTATCTGTCGCTTTCATTTTATCACCAGTCAAATTATCAGAAATGAAACTATTAGGGAAATGACCTAAAATGTTCAATTATGAATAGCTATCTGGACATAATGGCAGAAATGCTCTAATTCTACGTCTGCTTGTTCAGAATGTGATCCGGAACAGTTGATTATTGGTCTTGAAGCCACTTTAGTCTGTATATTTCTAGCTCCTACTGAGAATTTCGATCAATTGAGGGCTGAAACAGGCTATAACAGGAAGTCCAACGAAAAAATATTTCATTTTATTTCCAGCTTCCTTCACGACAGGCGGCCTTGTGTTCAAATCCGGGGCGTGATGTGTGTGCCTGCGAAAATCTGCATTCCAGGCCATGTCAGGAAAGAGAACGTGTTGGATACTACTGATTACTGTGCAGCAGGCAACACGTCCTGGAAAGCGCAAAGGTTCAGGCAAGGCCTATGCTGTTTATGACTCCTCCGGAACTTGCATCAACAACAAGGACTATCTTTTTTCCCTTGTGGTCGAATTTTGCAAACCATACCGGGACATGAAGCACTTCAGGGTCTGAAACGTCGGACTGTGAGTTTATGCTTCTTATCATGTGGTGCTGCTGGTGAACTTTTTCAGTCTGGATCTGTTCCACATTTGTCTTAGCTATGTGCCTTGCGGAGTCTTCGCTTACGTCGCCGTTCAGCACCTTAATTCCCTTTGAGATCTTGCCGGATTCAAACTGCACTCTCTTTGAAAGGTCAAAGCTGTAGTCCCTGGGCTGGTAGGCAGTCATCGATTTCACTGCAACAACAGGGTAGTTGTAGTTCTCGTTCAGTGTGTAAGCCCTGATGTTTCCGTTGCCGCCAAATCCGCCACTCATCATACCGCCTACCATTGTGCCTTCCACCAGGCCAATACCGAGACCGCCTCTTCCTCTGTTTCCACCGCCAAGGGCACCTCCCGCCAGGCCCATAATGGCTGCTGTTGCCGCGATGCTGCCAATTTCAGCGGCAGCATCTACTGCAGTGTAGTTGGTTCTGGCTGAAACAGGCACAATCCAGTATGGTATGTATCCAAGATTAATGGTCTCAAGTTTTGACTGTTCTTCCAGGTGCCTCCTGAGAAGCCCATGGTCCATCTTATCTTTCAGGTCAGCAACAGCCTGATCCTGTGTTGCCAGTGATATCGGAAGCATTGTGTGCTTCTGTATGTTCTTCCACCCTTCATTTGCAAGCGAGACAGTCGTCCCGCAGTATTCGCATGTAATAACCATTTCACCAAACTGTGGCTTTATGGGGGCTCCACAGCCTGGGCACTTCAGTTCCTGTACAGTGGGGGCAGCCACTATCTTCTCTGCTGTTGAAACGGTCTGTGTGCCACCAGTTGTGGCTACTGCTGTAGCGACTTTCTCCTGTTTTGCACCGCACTTCGGGCAGAATACCGCATCATCCGGTATCTGTGTTCCACATTTTACACAATACATATGTTATTACACCTGCTTTCCGCAATTTGGACAGAACTTCACACCTGCATCAATTTCAGTGCCGCAAGACGGACACTTCTTCTTCTGCTCTGCACCGACCATTGGGTTGCCGCAGTTCGGGCAGAATTTAGAACCGGCAGGAACATGATTTCCACACTTGGAGCATACCACGGTCTGGGCCTGTTGCATGTTGTAACCGCAATTGGGGCAGAAGTTGTTGTTCACGGGCACAAGAGTGCCGCACTTGGGGCATGTCTTGCCGGGCTGCTGTTGCATGGCGTTTGTCATCTGGCCGGAAAAAGCATATCCCATACCAGCTCCGGCACCAATTCCAACACCCAGTCCGGCACCAACGCCAGCAGTGCCTGACGGGTTACTGGCAGCATCCACCATAGCCTGGCCAGCCTGGTACTGCATATAGTTGACTCCCAGAACTGACATCTCAGACCGTGTGTCTACCGCTTTTTGAACTTCTTCAGGAAGGCTGATGTTCAGCTGCTGAATCTTGTTTATCTCAATTCCATACTGCTGGAAATTGTCAGGAGAAGTTGCCAGGACAATCTGCTCTATTGTAGTAAGGTTGGCCGGCAGGTCTGTTATTTTCAGCCCCTGTTCCTTGAACTTTCCAAGTGCAGAGTATACGAGTATGACAACCTGCTGCCTCAGTCTTTCCTCGACCTGGTCTGACGTCTCGAGATTGAATGCGCCTACAAACTGGCTTATGAATATTTCAGGATTTGATATCTTCCACCTGTATTCACCGTATACCTTCAGGTTGACGACACCGAAGGTCGGATCTGTGAACTGGTACGGATCCGGGCTACCGAATTTTCCGTCCATAAACCTTCGCTGGATATAGTACACTTCTGCCTGCTGCTGTACACCTGACAGGGCCTTGACAAGTGGGCCCACAATGGGGGCATTAATGTCGGTGAGGGCGTACCTGTTTGGCTGGTCAAAAACCGCGAGTATTTTTCCATCCCGCATGAAGATGGCAGTTTCATCTTCCCTTACGACTATGTTGTCGTTAAGCCTGATAAGCCGGGGGACCTTCCACATGGAATTTCCCTCCTTGTACTGTGTTTCCCAGGCTATTGTTGTGGCACCAATCAGGCTGCCGCCTTTGTACGGGATATCGCTGGATTTCTTTCCAAACATCATTGACCACCTGCCGGCGTAAGAAGTATTTTTTCAATGGCATTTATTCTTGCATTCCAGGCATTTCTTGCATTGCTCACTTCATCAGAAAGCTTCTGGATTGAACCGGCGATATCCTGTGAAGATGAAAAGTCACACAGCTCCTTTATGCGTTCAGATATGTCGAGGAACTTCAGATCGTAATCATAGAGGTCGCTCAGTTTAGACTCATCTATCCTTATTACCGGAGATATTCCGGAATACCCCTGCTGTGAATGCAGGAGTTCCCCCTGGAATTCCTGGACCTTTGAAATTCCAGAGCCAACCATTGTCAGACTTGTGAAGTTCTCGCTGTTAACGAGTTTTGTGCGCTCATTCTGGAGTGCGTTAAGCGCCCCCTGAAGTATGAGGGAAATCTGGTTTCTAAGGAGCTGGTCCGCTGCCCTGAGGTCTTCGAGTTTTCTATATCCGCTAAAACCTGGTATCACAAGCTGTATCTTCTTCAAAAGGCCTCTGCTTCGGTCAACAGCAGACCTAATGTCAGGATTGCCGGATTCCATGATTCAGGATTATTGTTCCAGATATTAAAGTGTTATTGTATAATCCCAGATTTTCTCCCATTTTGTGGCGTCAGGTTTGAGAAAATCGGAGATCATAGGAATTACCTGCAATAACAGTAACACAGGTATCACAATCCATCTTCATGATTTCTTTTCAGATTGCTTTTATAACTTTGATTGATTCATGTATGTGAACAAAATAAACGATGCTGTGAATTTGATCGTTCAGCAAAGTCCATTGTACTCGATGATGTTGAGAAGTAATGTTGCAAACTACACCGATCTTGCCCGCCATCTGAAACCCGTGATTGAGAGCATGGTTGGAAAAGAAGTAAAACTCAATACAATAGTAAAGAGCATTTCTCTGCTGGTTCCAAAGGAGAACTGGGAACTTCATTTTGAATATCTAAGAAAGAGCAACCTTTCACTCGAATACAAATATTCAGAGGAGATACATGCAGAGAAGCCATTGGTGACTGATGATATCATACTATTATACCGAACTGGTGACAGATGGAAATCTCTAAAGAAGGATACAATGCATGGGAATCTGGCACTCATTCACATAGACATGCCGGAAGAAGCTGCAAAGTCACCAGGACTCACTCTTTTCGTAGTTCAATATCTTACAATGCATGGCATTGGCATCGAGAAGATTTACAGGTTTGATACAGAGATCTTGCTGGTGGCTGCACAGGAAGCAGCCGATCTGGTAATAAAACATCTGAGTGACCTCATGTTCAAATCCGGCAAGGATTATCTTTCGTGAACTCAAGAATTCCTGTGGATATAAAGAGCACTGTTTCCATGGAGGTTACAATTAGATTTTAGCTGACGATTTTCATTTGATCTCATCTTTCTCTTCAGACCAGTACTTGTGAACTAAGAAGTCCTTTTGCTCATAGCCTTTAAAATAATGATAGAAAATTCATGTTTATGATTATACATCATATTTGTGAATCATTATATGTTGTGGTGGAATTACCTGTAGAATCTGTTGCAAATCGAATTGATTTATTACATGCTCATAGTGTTTTCGGGGTTGCTTGTAGGCACTTCCCTGGGTTTGATAGGTGGAGGCGGATCTATACTCGCCATCCCTCTGTTGATTTACCTCGTTGGATATGACCACCCGCACGCCGCAATAGGCACCTCTGCGCTTGCAGTTGGAGTGAACGCGTACCTTAACCTTATAATGCACAGGAAAAAGGGGCATGTAAACTCCAGATCCGGACTTGCGTTCACGGTACCCGGCCTGGTTGGAGTTCTTGCAGGCGCCCAGCTGGGCCTGGACACATCCGGTAAAGAACTCTTGTTTCTATTTGCCATTCTGATGTTTGTCATTGCTTTTCTGATGTTCAGGAGGTCCTATCATGAAGAAACCAGGCAGATAGATCCACAGAAGCATGGCAATCACTCTTGGCCGAAAATAACATTAATGGGGTTAGCGGTAGGTTTTGGGTCCGGATTCTTTGGAATAGGCGGAGGTTTTCTTATAGTGCCGGGATTGATGTATTCTGCCGGCCTCGCCATCATAGAAGCCGTCGGAACTTCTCTCCTTTCTGTAGGGTCCTTCGGCCTGCTAACCGCTGCAAGGTATTCTCTGAGCGGAGACATTAACCTGCTGGTATCCGCGTTCTTCATAACTGGAGGCATATTCGGGGGCCTCATTGGAACTTCACTGTCATCCCGCATGAACGGAAAAACTCTGACTCGCCTTTTCTCTGTTGTGATAATTGCAGTTGCCGTGTATATGCTGCTTGTAAACTGGCCTGCCTTTCTTTCGATTAAGGGCTGAAGTATATAAAACTCCATGACAATTTGATCATGATATCCTATGTCTCCCGGAGTGAATGAAACAGGCAAGTCAGACGCTGAGGCAGAAGAGCAGCCAGAGTCTTCGGAATACTTCAGGAGTGGCCGCACACATGCCGGAAAGCCTCCGGTCGCAATGGTAGTTGTAACACTGCTTGTAATTATTGGGTGGGCGATTTTCATTCTTTTCTACGCCCTGTACTGGTCTACGGGGTTTACAACATTCCAGAACGTTATTGTCACTATTGTTTCGCTGTTCATCACTGGCCTCGTGATCGGTCTAATGTGGGTAATTGCTGGTCCAAGAGACGCATGGCACACATGAACGTGAATTCTCCAGACTCTCTTCCTTGCCTGGCCATCCATGATCTGCCGATAAATCATATTGGTTTGAAAAACTGCCCGGGCATAAGTTGACAGATAACAAAGAGGCTTAATACACTGAACAGAATTTTGATTCAATGTTCTCAGTTATACTCGCAACAACAAACACTCACACTGAAAAGAACCAGTTTCTCAGTGCAAAATGGACACTTATATCCGAAACTCCACAGGAATCTGATGACCAGCTCGCAATTGTCAGGCTCGGCGATGCAACAGTTCTACTTGGAACAGATTCTCCTGAATTTCTTCCGGCAGAATCCAGAAACCATAAAGGTGCAGGCATTGACATGTATATTGAACTTGAGAAAGAGGGCGAAATAGAAGAAGTTCACGCAAACCACCTGAAAGCCGGCTTAACTGGCGAAAAGTTCACTCGGATGCCATGGGGTGTCAGAGCCTTCCATGCAAGAATATGCGGCTACAGTTTTCTGATTGCCGGGAAATAGCAACAAT
>JBJKSW010000066.1:0-12833 GCA_046703525.1 Thermoplasmataceae archaeon | reverse complement strand
ATTGATGGAATGTCATCCTACTTCTGGAGCGGCAACAGAAACAAGAGGAGCATTACTCTGGACCGGTAGTCCGCTGATGCTATTGGTGCACTAAAGCAGCTGATTATGGGCGCAGACGTGTTGATCGAGAACTTCAGGCCTGGAATCATGGAAAGGCTTGGCCTGAGCTATGAAATAGTTTCTTCTATCAACGACAAAATTGTCTATTGCAGCATTTCCGGATTCGGGCAGACCGGTCCTTTCAGGGATTACCCCGGATACGATCTGACTGTTCTTGCATATTCAGGACTCCTCAGCATAACCGGTGAGAATGGAAGGCCGCCGGTAAAATTCGGTGTTCCGATGGCTGACATAACCGCCGGCCTGTTTGCAGACATAGCAGTTCTTTCAGCCCTTCTTGAAAGGAGCAGAAGCGGGAAGGGGCAGTATATAGACATGGCAATGTATGATACAAGTATCGCAACTCTGACCCATCAGGCATACAGTTACTTCGCTACAGGCGTTAATCCATCAAGGCTTGGTTCAAGCCACGCGTCGATAGCTCCATATCAGGCTTTCAGGACTTCTGACGGTTATGTGTGCATTGGAATAGGTACTGAAAAGCTCTGGTCCAAATTCCTTGGATGCATGAATCTTCAGCATCTGTCGCAGAGAGAAGAATTCAGCACAAATTCAAGAAGGGTCGAGAACAGAGAACAACTCGAAGCCCTGATTGAGACTGAAACTTCCTTCATGACAACGGAAAGCACTGTGAACAGGCTCAAGGAAAGCGGAATACCCTGTGCCCCCATCACTTCAGTTGGGGATGCGCTGGCCAGTGACCAGTCCGAATTCAGGGGCATGGTGCTCAAAATGAAGAGCGGAAATAAAGAACTCCCAACACTCGGAAGCCCGTTCAAGCTTTCCAGGACTCCTGGAATTGTAAAGAGAGCTGCTCCATTGCTTGGTGAGCACACACTGGAAATTCTCAGGGAGAGCGGGGTAGACGAGGAAACAATTACGAGGATAGTTGATAAGGTTCGTTCAGGTGCAGAATCTGCATGATCAACAGGTATTCAGCTCCTGCTCCCAATAACTCCGTTTTCTGAATCGGTCAATGAAATGACTTCTCCTTCTCCCAGTTCCTCATCAGATCTGCAGTAGAACTTAAGTCTGCCTGATTCTGCAAGCACCAGAAAGTATTCTTGCGGATAAGGCTCAGGTGTTGCAACAAGTTTCACAGAATAGATTACTCTGCCTCCGGTCAGTTTTTTCCTGTCCAAATTCTCTGATCTGCATTTAGGGCAGAAATCCCTCTGCACGAGAGAAACAGCGCCGCAATCATTGCATTCCATATATTTCATTATTCCACCCCGTAAATTATTGCTGATGCGCTGTTTCCAAATCCTGACATGTTAAGCGAGAATCCGGTAGATGCATCCCTGACCTGCCTCTGCCCGGCAGTGCCCGTGAGCTGGTAGAAGATTTCAGCTGCCTGAGCCACTCCTGTGGCGCCAATTGGATGCCCTTTAGAATTCAAGCCGCCGCTTGTGTTCACCGGAAGCCTCCCTCCGAGGTCAGTTTCTCCATCTTCAAGCGCCTTCCACCCTTCACCTTTCCTGAAAAAACCTGCATCTTCGGTTTCAACTATTTCAAGAACTGATGCCATATCGTGAAATTCTGCAACATCTATATCATCCCTTCTAAGTCCGGATTTCCTGAAAGCATCTTCAGAAGCATCTCTAACGCAATCAATGGAGGTGAAGGAATCTCTTGCTGAAATGCTGGAAGTTGCCGAGGCCATCGAGGAAGACACTATTTTCACTGTTTTCCCTGAAAGGGAAGGTGCAGTCTCGTCAGAAGAAATGAGTATAGAAGCGGCACCATCGCTAACGGGGCAGTATTCAAAAATTCTGAGCGGGTCTGCTATGACCTTTGAGTTCATTACCGCGTCCAGGGTGACCGGCTTCTGAAAGTGTGCGAACGGATTCATTGACCCAAACCTGTGGTTCTTGACTGCCACGGATGCAATAGATTCCCTGCTGGCATTGAATTCCTTCATGTATGATTTCGCCATGAATGCCGCAAGAGAAGGCAGTGAGAGCCCAGCCCTCCTCTCATTTTCGTGAAGCAGAGATGCGATTATTCTGGAAGATCTTGAAGTTGGCCCACCGGTCATTTTCTCGCTTCCGATGACCAGGACATTTTTTGCCATCCCGGAATCTATTATGGAATTTGCCATCAAAACAGCAGTGCCTCCGCTTCCGCTTGTATTGTCTATCCTCACTGAAGGTACTCTGTCAAGAGAGAGGGCGGTGGAAACGAGATTGTTCAGGCCGGAAACATCGGCGTATTCTCCTGAATATGCGTTAGAAACAACTATGAAGTCGATGGAATCAGCGTATTTTTTTACAATATTCCTGCATGAGTCTATTGAAATGCTCAGAATGTCATCGTCCCTCTTTCCAAACTTTGTGAACTCTGAAGCAACAATTTGCGTCATTATGATGGCAAGTGAGTTGAAGTAAATCTAAGTTTTCCCTTCTATATGCCTCACGTCAGTCTATTTCATTGCATTTCTGTCCAGGACGGCTGTTTGATCACCGGCTTGCATCAATTTAAAGAATGAATGGATTACCAGTAGAATGCGCCTAAATGAGCCCGGAGTAATTGGAAACACGGAGATCCGAAACAGAATAGTTATGGCACCAATGATTTCCAATCTGGCCAACCCGGATGGCAGCCCAAACGAAAGTCATGCAGCGTACCTGGAGAGAAGGGCCATGGGCGGGGCCGGCCTTATAATCTCGGAATACACGTATGTTAATGACAGGAATGCCAGAGGATCCCTGAACGAGCTTGGTTTCTATGACAGGACTGTTATTCCAAAGCTGAGAAGGCTCACAGAACGCATTCATGGGCACGGTTCAAAGATCTTCGCCCAGCTGGTGCACTCCGGAGGGAAGGCACTGAAAATAAACCCTGAAGTTCCTGTTGCACCTTCTTCCATAGATTACCCTGGCAGGATTCCGGCAGAACTCTCTGTGAATGAAATAAAGAAGATTGTTGAAGATTTTGTTTTCGCAGCAAGGATAGCAAGGGACGGCAATTTTGACGGAGTGGAAATACACGGTGCACACGGTTACCTGGTGCAGGAATTCATTTCGCCCTCTCTGAACAGAAGGAATGATGCTTATGGGGGCACATTCGAAAAGAGGATGAAATTTGCAGAAGAGATTATAGAAGCTTTGAGAAGCGAGGTTGACATAACACTCGGAATCAGGCTGAGCTTATATGAGGATGATCCGGACGGATACGGCCCGGATTATGGCCTGAAGGTGGCAGAATCCCTTGAGGGAATAGATTATGTTCACTTTTCGGCAGGCAGGTTCGGCCCACCAGGTTCTTCCGCCTCATTCTATGAACCGGCAACGCACATCGCCATGAGGCTCCCAAGGAAACCTGACGTCAAAACAATAGTCGTCGGATCCGTGAGAAATTCAAAAGATGCAATGGAAGTGCTGCAGAAATCAGACTTTGTTGCCGTGGGCAGGGGATTCCTTGCTGACCCGTATTTTGCATGGAAGATTGCAGAGAGCAACGAACCGTTAAGGCCATGCATACGATGCAACCAGGCATGCAGGGACCTTGCACTGGGTGAAGTCCGGTGCACTGTAAATCCCGAAACAGGTTTTGAATCTGACAGGATCATATATGAACAGTTGCAGGGCGACATCGCCATAGCCGGTGCCGGGGTCAAGGGAATCGAAGCTGCCATTGCAGCTGCAAAGCGCGGCCTCAAAGTGACATTATTTGAAGAGAGGGAAAGCATCGGCGGGCAGCTGCTCGATATACTGGACGAATTCAAGAAGAGGGAGTTCAATTCTCTCCTGGAATACTACAGTAGAATACTTCAAAAGCTTGGAGTTGAGGTTATTACAGGGCAAAAGTACAGTGGCAGAGCAATCTACTGCCTTCCTGACAGAACTTACGCAAGGATCGTTCCGAAAGACTCGCTTACTGTTGATTCCAACATCTACCAGCACCACGATGAAGTACTCGGCCTGGCCGGGAATTCTGAAATCACCATTTCTTCAAGGAGCCTTTCCAGTCTGGACAGGGTCAGAAGGGCAGGGTTTGAGAGGATGGCATCAGAACTCGGCATAACAATATCTGAAGATCCAGGGCTTCGCTTCGACGTCTCAATCCATGAGAAGAGCCAGTATGACATCCGGTCAGCAATTGCTTCAGGAAGGAGAGCAATAGAACAGTTCATTCAGCAGAACCGCAACCTCTTCCTCTGAAGTTTCCGTTCAGGTGATCGGCCAACGGCAACAGAGATTCACGCAGGGTGATATTCAGCCAGTTCACGGAATTCCATATTTCCATTTCCGCTTGAAAGCCTGATTGCGGATTCAGCAAACCTTATGTTTGTGAATACTGGGATCCCTCTTGAGAGTGCCTGTTTTCTTATTATCAGGCCGTCCTTCTTGTGCCTGGTCCTTGTTCCGGGCGTGTTGATTACGAGGTCAATCCTGCCGTCAAGTATCATCCTGTCTACCCTTGGCTCTCTGAGATCCTCCAGCTTGTAGATCGTGGTACTCTTGATTCCGTTCGCATAAAGGTAATCTGCTGTGCCGGGTGTTGCGTAGATTGTCGAATTCATCGCAGAAAGTTCCCTGGCCACATTGAGGCAAACAGCCTTGTCTTCGTCTCCCACAGATAAGAGAACATTTCTGGGAGAGATCTCAGAACGGTAATAGAGCATCATTGCTTTTCTGAATGATTCCTCAAGCGTTGTTCCGAGAGCCATTCCCTCGCCTGTTGATTTCATCTCCGGGCTAAGGAATATGTCAAGTTCCGGGAACTTAAGGAAAGGGAATACCGGAATCTTCACCGCATAGGAAGATGGCTCCCTGAAACCGTTAAATTCTGTACCTGTGATGCCAAGCATAAGGTCAACCGCCCTTGAAACAAAATCAATGCCGTAAGCTTTGGAAATGAATGGAATGGATCTGCTCGCGCGTGCGTTCAGTTCTATGACGAAAATATCTTCGCCCTTCAGCATGACCTGAAGGTTGGACAGCCCAACCAGGTGAAACTCTTCACAGAGTTCTGACACTATCTTCCCGATGGCTTCGACTGTGCCGCTTTCAACGAGCCCCGGTCCAACAACCATGGTTGCATCTCCGGAGTGTGTGCCCGCTTCCTCCACATGAACAGCAATTCCGCATATACTGGCATTCTTCCCGTCGGATATGAAATCCACATCCATTTCTGTTGCATCCTGTATATATCTGCTTATAAGCACGGAAGAACCGGGCCTTTCCCTGAGGGCTTCCCTGATCATCTCCATTGCATCAGACCTGTCACTTATTATGTCCATAGCCCTGCCGCCAATGATGAAACTCGATCTTACAATGACTGGAAGCTGCATCTTCGAAATTATTGATTCAGAATCATTTTCATTGTATACTTCAAAGAACTCGGGCTGCACTATCCCCCTCTTCCTGAGTATCTGCGCAAAACTGCCCCTTTCCTCTATCCTGAAAATGTCACCGGGCGAGGTTCCCAGAATTATTCCCTTACCGAAGAGATCCTCAAGGTCAAGGCTCATGTTCTGCCCTGTCTGTCCTGAAAACTGGATTATGACGCCCTTTGGCCGCTCTGTCTTTATTATATTTGAAACGTGTTCAAGCGTGACCGGTTCGAAGAAGAGCCTGTCCGATACATCAAAATCAGTGGAAACAGTTTCAGGGTTAGAATTTATCATGACAGTTTCAAATCCGAGTTCACGGATACGTTTCACTGCCTTCACTGACCCGTAATCAAATTCCAGGCCCTGGGAGATTCTGTTAGGGCCGGACCCGATGATTATGATCTTCTCCTTATTTCCACGTTCCCAAGGATCACCCTTCTCGCCATATGTTGAATAAAGGTAGGGGGTCACGGCCTCAAATTCACCCGAACACGTATCGATTGACCTGTATTCAGGCAGGATATTCAGTGAAAGCCTGTGTTCTATGATCTCTTTCAGCGGAATCCTGGAGAATGTTGAAATTATGCTGTCAGGAACACCAAGGCTCTTGAGTTCTGTGAGGTTAGCCGGCATTTCGGCCATTTCAATCTTCTTGAGACTCCTGACAATGGAGAATATGCGCTCCACGAAGAATGATGAATAGCCTGTGAGATTGGAAACAAGTGTCACCGGCCAGTCCCTGAAGAGGGCCTCAAATATTGCATAAAGTCTCCTGTCGTTCGGTTCCCTGAGCAGGTCAACAAGGGATGAATCTGAAACATAAAGCCTGAGGGTGTTGCTTTCCCTGGTTTCCAGGGAAGCTACTGCCTTCATCAGTGCCTCCTCAAAGGTTCTCCCTATGCCCATGACTTCGCCGATTGACTTCATCTGCACTCCTATCTTCCTGGAAATGTCAAACTTGTCAAACGGCCAGCGGGGTATCTTGACTGTGATATAGTCCAGCGACGGCTCAGAAGCGGCAAAAGTTGTAGCAGTGATCGGATTTCTGACCTCATGAAGCAGGTATCCCAGGGCAAGTTTTGTTGCCACACGGGCTATCGGGTATCCACTTGACTTGGAAGCAAGGGCTGATGACCTTGAGGTTCTCGGATTTACCTCAACAACGTAGAATGCACCGCTTTTCCTGTCCAGCGCAAATTGAATGTTGCATGCCCCTATTATGCCAAGGGAGCTGATGACTTCAACAGCTTCTGACCTGAGTATGTGATATTCCTTATCGGTCAGTGTGAGTGAGGGAGTGACAACAATGCTCTCCCCGGTGTGTACGCCCATTGGGTCAAGATTCTCCATGTTGCAGATGGAAATGCAGTTTCCGGCAGAATCCCTCATCATCTCGTATTCCAGTTCGGTCATTCCGAGCAGAGACTGTTCCACGTCAAGAGTAACATCCGGGTGAAGTGCAAAGAAGTCCCGGCAGTAATGCAACAGTTCTTCTCTATTGTTTACAATAATGCCGCCTGTTCCGCCAAGGGAAAAGGAAGTCCTGAGGATGTATGCCATGTCATCAATCTCTGAGGCCATCTTTTCATAACTGCCGGCCGTGAGGCTCCATGATTTTGCGACAGGCTTATCCAGGGACTCCATGTATTTGTGGAATGCCTGCCGGTCCTCAGCCAGTTCAATTGAATCGATGCTCGTGCCCAGAATCTTAACTCCGGTTTCCCTGATGATCCCAAGCTTCTCGAGCTGAACGGCGAGATTAAGTGCCGTCTGCCCTCCAACGGACGGGAGTATTGCATCTATTTTCTCGGCCTCTATTATTTTCCTCACAGTTTCTGGAATTATTGGCTCAATGTATATTCTGTCTGCAACCGAATAGTCTGTCTGTATGGTTGCAGGGTTGGAGTTGAGAAGCACCGTCCGAATTCCCTCGTCCCGGAGTGAAAGGCATGCCTGTGAGCCTGCATAATCAAATTCAGCAGCCTGGCCGATTGATACAGGGCCAGAGCCTATGACAAGAACACATCTTGGAAGTTCTGCTTTCATCTGCCGCCTCCCACAAGTTCAGAGAACATTGCGAATACCTTCGAAGCATCGGAAGGGCCCGGAGAAGCTTCAGGATGGAACTGGACACTCAGGACTCTGTCCTTCAGGGATTTCAGCATTTCTACGGTTCCGTCATTGACATCCCACATTGCCGTTTCCAGTTCTCCCTGCTCCGGGTTTTCAACTGCATAACCGTGGTTATGGGTTGTAATCCATATATTACGGCCGTCTGTAGCGGCATGGTTCGAACCCCTGTGCCCAAAATGCATCTTGACTGTCCTGAGGCCGTAAGCCCTTCCAATAAGCTGGTGTCCAAGGCAGATGCCGATCAGGGGTTTTTCGCCTATGTTCTTTCTAAGAAATTCCACCACATTTGAGAGAAAAGGGCTGGCAGGATCACCTGGTCCGTTTGAGACAAAAATTGCATCATAATCTGATCCTGCACTGCTGAAGTTGAAGTGGTGATCCACAGTGGTCAAATTGAAGTATTTCCTCATATGGTTCCTCAGTGAATACTTTTCGCCGACGTTTATGCTCAGTATTCTTGGTTTACCGTTATTTTCCGGTTCTGAGTCCTCAAAACTGTTCAGCACCTCACCTACAACGTCGCCTTCAAGTGGATCGGGCCAGTCTTTTCTAATCTCGGCCGTGTTGGAAATGTATCCTTTCATCACTCCATTCCTTCTTATTTTGAGGATGAGGCTCCTTGTGTCAATGCCGTCAATTCCAGGAACGCCGTACTCATTAAGGAAACTACTGAAATCTTTCCCAAAGCCACTGGAATCCCTCGTGTGCGCATCTCTGCATACAACACCTGAAACAGTGACTTCTGACGATTCCATCTGGTCTTTCAGAACGGGGTAATTCGCTATTGTAGGTTCAGCAAATACGAGTGTCTGCCGCCTGTACGAAGGGTCGGTAACACTCTCAACATAACCGGTCATGGAAGTTGTGAAAACAACTTCCCCGTAAGATTCTGAATCGGAACCGAATGGCTTTCCACGATACACGGTCCCATCCTCCAGAATGAGAAATCTATCCAGACAAATAACCTCCAGACAACTTCAATCCAAATTCTTGTTCAGGGGTCTTCAGCTTCATGCTTGATATCCGGGACTCCTGATCTCTTCTGTGCTTAAAACTTTGACCTATGAGTATGTTGAAATGACTTCAAGTTTCTTTTATGGCAACAATAAATATATAACATTGTAATATGAAAGCGAATGACTCTTACCATTAGTGTTAAAGGTTTTGCCAATGGAGGAGAGATACCCAGAACATATACGTGCGACGGAGAAGGCATATCGCCGGAAGTTACCTGGGACATAATTGACGAGAAAGTGAAGAGTTTTCTTCTGATCATGGACGATCCCGATGCACCTAAAGGTACGTTCACTCACTGGATCATATATTTTCCGTACTCCACCATCAGGCTCATTCCTGAAAATTACCAGAGGATTAAGGAGTTCAATACCCAAGTTGAGGGAAGAAACGATTCTGGAGAGACCAGATACTTTGGCCCCTGCCCTCCAAGAGGACACGGATTTCACCGTTATTTCTTCAGGTTGTATGCACTTTCTGAAGTACTGTCTATCAGACCAGGAATATCTGCAATAGAAGCCACTGTGAAGATAAGGGGAAAAGTTGTGGATCAGGTAACGTACATGGGACGGTACAAGAGAGAGTGAAAACGCAACGGAAAGTGTTTCATTTCAGGAATCAGAGCTTTTCTGGCAATATGAGCCTGTCTATAACGTGTATCACCCCGTTTGAAGCCTCTATGTCCATTGCAATGACAGAGGCATCATTCACCTTCAGGAACCCGTTCTGAGTGAACCTGACTCTGGCTCCCTGCAGCGTTTTAATGTCAGATTCGCCTCTTGGCCTGACAGTCATAAGAATGTCGGAAGACATATATTTCCCCGGTATTATATGATATTTCATTATGCTTGTGAGCCTTTCACTGTCCGCTGTGAGCAGACTGAGGTTGAATGATGGGATCCGGGAAAAAGCATCTTCAGTTGGCGCAAGAACAGTGTAGAAGCCTTCACTGCCCAGCAGTTCTGCCACGACTGTTCTGGCAAGTAGTCTGGCAAGTGTCGGAAACCTTCCGGAATCTATTGCAGTAGCAACGAGATCTTTCATGCATTACAATTTGAGACGCTGTCATAAACTGATGTAAAGATTTTTTTGAAAATTTGTATTTTCTTATAAAATTTCAGGCAGTATACGTTCTTAAGGGGAATAGAGCCAGAACTTCCATCTTGACATGCATTCATGAAAGAGTTTCCCCCCGTATTTCCCTGTGACACAGCGCACGGCGGAAAACAAATCTTAAAATAGATTTTAATCTTTATAAAGAACATAAAACAGGGGTTTTTTTAAAGATGGAAGTACCTAAATTAACAGCAGCGGAAGTGCACGATGAAAACTTTGCAGGAGTCACATACCATATCGAGGGCCAGCTGGTGCCTGTTCTGCATGTGGAACTGACCAGTATGCCGGTATTTTTTGAGCATCACGTACTACTCTGGAAAGATCCGCACGTGGGCATAGAGATAAAGCCATTAAAGGGGGCGTTCAAAAGGGCTCTGGCCGGGATGCCCATATTCATGACAAGAACAAACGGTGTTGGAAGAATAGCATTCAGCAGAGATGGTGCAGGGCAGGTCCTTGCAAAGCACCTTAAGGCAGGCGAATCTCTGGATGTAAGGGAGCACCAGTTCCTGGCGGCAACAGACAACCTGGAATACAGCTACAGCAGGATACAGGGGGCAGCTAACATTCTTTTCGGCGGAACCGGTCTCTTCATAGACACTTTTGTGAGCCAGCAGCAGGACGGTATTCTCTGGCTGCACGGTTACGGAAATGTTTTTGAGCTCACGCTGAAGCCCGAAGAACAGATCGACATAGAAGGCGGCGGCTGGATCTACAAGGATTCCACGGTGAGGATGGACACTGTCCGGCAGAGCCTCAAAACAGGCATGCTTGCGGCTCAGGGCCAGATATTCTGGAACAGGTTCACCGGGCCAGGTAGAATCGGCCTTCAGTCCATGTATATCCACATGCCGACTAACAGGTGAAGCGGGGAGAAAAGTATCACGGGCTTGCCGGGATTCGAACCCGGGTAATAGGCTCCGAAGGCCAACAGGATATCCTGGCTACCTCACAAGCCCGCTTACACTATCGCAAGAGAATATTAAAAAAGTCCTAAAGCGTTGTTTGTGTATTCTGGCTGGTAGGGAATATTTCATCAATCTTTCCCTCAGACTTGAGGTAATCAAAAAGGGTTACGAGTGAGCTTTTAGACTTCTTCAGCGGGTATGCAGACGTGAAATTGAAGCACAGCCTGCACTTAGTCGGGTATGCTTCGTTCAGGTAGCAGTCTCCGCAATCATGAAAAATGCATTTCTCCTGCAGCGAGGCTGAGTCACCTGGCATTCTGCATCTCCTCTTTTAGTGATCTTGACACCAGTGGTGAGAATTCTTCAAGGTTTGAAAGCCTTTCGCTGAGCATGTCGGATTTGCCATTTACTCTCAGTTCAAGAAAGTTCAGGAATGAAAGTGCGGAAACAAAGATTGTCCTTGGATAGGCATCCTTGAATTCATCAACTATCCTGTGGTAGCATCTGTCCAGGTCAGCCGGATCGTGCACATTGACAGAAACTATCAGCTTGAACACCTCCTTCATGGTTCTGTACAAGGCGACACTGTCAAACTCATCACCCAGTTCTTCCACCCTTTTCCTGAACAGGTCCACGTCACCAGTGATCAATATATCGGAAATGTCCGCAATTCTCTGCACTGCAAGACCGAAAAACTCCTTCGATTTTTCATTGTAGGAACGGAGGGCCCTCTTTGCTTCACCATATTTTTCATACTCCTTGAGTATCATAAAATAAACGGAGGAAGTCACAAGGTAGAAGGGCATTATGTCTTCCCTGTTCTCAAATTCCCTGGTCAGGAAATATGAATTTTCCACCCGGGGTATTCCGTCCACGAAAGCCCGAACAACATCAAGCAGCCCGGTGGACATCTGGACCCATTGCTCATAGTTCATGTCCAGCGCTATGGACAGTGCTTTTTCCGCATCGAGGGAAGCACTGGCATAATCAGTCTCGTTAATGTGGTGAAAAGTCAGGAGCCTGAAGAATTCATACTCCATCGGCAGAGAAGACATCTTCTTTATTGCAGTTTCAGCAACGCTTCTGATTCTGTGGAATCCTTCCTTGTTTCCCGTTATTTCCAGAGCCTCAAGTATATTGAAATAATTCTTTGCACGCTCATCAAGGCTGCCGGCAAGGTATGACCAATCGACTACAGACTGGAACTTTTCTATCGCTTCCCAGTATTTTCCCTTCTGTGCAAGTATTATGGCCTCCAAGACTGAAAGTTTGAAAGACAGGGTAGTGTTTTCAACTCCAGCAAGTACACTTCTCGCATTTTCAAGGTACTCAGATGCAATGTCAAACTTCTTGAGCTGGATGCATGCATAAGAGAGCGTGTAGTATGCATCGGAAATCAGGGCACTGTCTCCGGACCCTGTTATCTTTGCAAGATTCCGGGATATCAAGCCAAAGGAGTCTGATGCCCTGCCGGATGCAAGGAGATTGTTTCCGTTTTCAATATAAAGTGCAGCAAGAGAACTGTCATCGCTGTTCAGTCCAGATATAATTGAATCAACAGCCTTGATAGATTCATCATACCTCCCGAGTTCCCTGTATATTGTGAATTGCCTCGACCTCAGAGACGGAAGAGGCATCTCATTATATGAATAGGAAAGATAGCAGTCAAGCGCTTCTTCAGATTCTCCGAATCTGTACATCCCTTCGCATTCCATAATGTCCAGGAGGCTGTCAAAGTAATCGTCAACTGATTTCCTTCGCAGAATGGATATGAATAGTCGAAGGCCTTCCAGGGTGTCGTGTTCATCTATCACTCTTAAGAAGTTCTCTCTCACCAGCGGAATGGCATCTTCAATCCTGCCTGCCTGAGCGAGCGTTGATATCTGAAAACTGTAAGGGAGGCTTCTGAAATAACTGCTTGAACACAGTGAAGCCATCAGCTCCTGCTTTTCGCCCGGTTTAAGCATTTCTTTGACTTCATTTCCGATCTGGACAACAGGAAATTTCAGTATTCCATTGTCCTGGAGTACCACTCCTTTTTCTGAAAGCTGATGCAATTGTTCCTGCAGATTTCCCGTTTCAACTCCAAGTATAAGAGATGCATCATCTGCTGTGATCTGTCCTGTATATGAAATCAGATATGCAAGTCTCCTTATGTCCGGGCCTGAATTCGAGATTTCACTCTTATAATGCCCCTCTATGGA
>JBJKSW010000065.1:0-6070 GCA_046703525.1 Thermoplasmataceae archaeon | reverse complement strand
CTTGAAGCGGCAGAGATGCTGAAGAAGAAGGGAATTGATGCCGGAGTCATCAATATGTCCTCAATAAAACCCATTGATTCCAAGGCGATAGTGAAAGCTGCCAGGGAGACAGGAAGAATTGTGACTGCAGAGGAGCATTCCATATACAACGGCCTTGGAAGCAGAGTGGCGGAAATAACGTCCGAATCATACCCTGTTCCTGTAAGCAGGGTAGGAATGCGCGATACCTTCGGCAAATCCGGCAGTTCTTGGGACCTCTTTGATTATTTCCACATGGCTCCGGCTGATATAGCAAAGGTTTCAGAAGAAGTTTTCAGGGAAGAAAGCAGATACGAGAATGTTCCGTGAGTTTGCTTCCATAAACCTGAAGAAATTAGTATCCGGTAATAAAGAGCTTTTTGTATTTGTTGCAATATCTGAACTGTCATGAAAATATTCCTGGATACCGCTAACATAGATGAAATCAGGGAAGGCGTTGAGCTGGGTCTTGTGGACGGCGTTACAACAAATCCTTCTTTGGTGTCGAAGATAAAGGGCAAAGACTTCAAGACGGTGGTTACAGAGATTCTTAAGGCAACTCCTGGTCCTGTCAGCATTGAAGTTGTTGCAACGGATTATGAAGGAATGATCAGCCAGGCGCACAAGATCTGGAACCTTGGTGACAATGCGGTTGTAAAGATCCCTATGATACTGGACGGGCTCAAGGCAATCAGGAGCCTGAAGAAGGAGAACATTCCCGTAAACTGCACCCTGATTTTCAATCCGGTTCAGGCACTTTTCGCTGCAAAGGCCGGGGCTGAATATGTTTCACCATTTGTCGGAAGGCTTGATGACATTTCCGAGGACGGAATGTTTCTGATTGAACAGATAAGGACTATATTTGACAACTATTCCATTGATACAAAAATACTTGTGGCTTCTGTTCGCCATCCGCTTCATGTTGTCAGATCAGCAATGATTGGCGCGGATGTTGCAACTCTGCCGTTCGAGGTTCTCAAAAAGCTTCCTGAACATCCCAAGACAGCAGAGGGCCTGTCTAAATTCCTGGATGACTGGAAGAAGGTTTCGGGCGACGGCAAGTTTCCGCTGTAGCCCTGCAGCATTTTTTCAATTTTTGAACGCCGCATATGTAGACAAAAGGTAAAACGCTTCCTGGATGTCAGTACAGCCTGAGCGTTTCAAGGTTCCTCAGTGCATACGCATCAATTCCAAACCTGGACTTGATCTGCCTTGCGAATTCGTGAGCCTTTTCGCCGTCCCCATGGTTGACCAGTATTCTGTGAGGTTTTGGCTGCATTGTCGCAATGTATGCAAGAAGCTGCCTCTTGTCTGAGTGGCCGGAGAATCCTTCAGCAGCTTCTATGCTCATGTTGACGGAGTATTTTGAAGCTTTTCCCTTGTCTGAAAGGGTCAGTTCCTTCGCACCTCTCTGAATCCGCCTTCCAAGCGTTCCGTCTGCCTGATATCCCACAAAGACAAGTGAGTGCTTGGGAGAATCTACCCATGTCTTGAAATATTCCATTACAGGCCCGCCGTTCATCATACCTGAGGTTGCAAGCACTATGTGGCTGTCGCTTGAATCGCATATTTCCTGCCTTTCCTCCTTGGTCTCGACCTTCTTGAATACCGGGTTGAGGAAGGGATTGTCGTTCTTCACCATTATCCTCTCCCTCAGTTCTCTGTTAAGGAATTCCGGATATGCCGCATGAATTGCCGTGGCCTCCATGATCATTCCGTCAAGATGAACCGGATTCTTGGACTTAATGCGCTCCTCCTTGATCATCTGCTCAAGAACAAGCATGACCTCCTGGCTCCTGCCCACAGCAAAGACCGGGATAAGCACTGAACCGCCGCGGTCAAACGTCCTGTTCACTATATCAACCAGGGTTTCGCCGGCTTCTTTCCTGGTGTGCTGGTAATCTTCTCTTCCCGCGTATGTTGATTCAGTCATGAATGCTTCAACACGGGGGAACCTGTTGTTTGCAGGGTTGAAAAGCCAGCTCTTCTCAAATTTCACATCTCCGCTGAGCACTATGTTGTACAGGCCCTCGCCGATGTGAAAATGCACAGACGCGGATCCGAGTATGTGCCCTGCATTGTAGAGCGTGAGCCTTGTGTCCCTTGTAATGTCAGTAGTTTCATTGTATTTCAGCACGATTGTCCTCTTAACCATCTCACGTATGTGCTTCGACTCGTAGGCGGCTTTGTGGCCCTCTGCGTGTGCGACCTTTATGAAATCGTTCTGAAGCAGAACAGCAAGGACTCTAGTGGGTGCAGTCATATAAACTGGGCCTTCGTAACCGTATTTGAAAAGAACAGGCAGCAGGCCCGAGTGGTCAAGATGCGCGTGAGTGAGCACAACCGCATCAATTGACTGGAATGGCTGTACTTCAGGAACATAGAGGTATGGTGCGCCTGCCCAGGGCTGGTCGTCCTCAGCCTGGTTGAGCATTCCGCAGTCAACCATTATCTTTGAGTTGTTTGTTGAAATCAGCGTTGAGCTTCTTCCAACCTCCCGGTGCCCGCCAAGCGCAGTGACTCGTATCCAGGTTTCACCTGGCATTAACGGAATGTTCAGTTTCTCTCCAAGATTATGCAGGAAAACCTTCCTTTCTTGCTTCAGTTCCCTGAGGAGTTCCCTCACTTCCTTTACTGTTCTTGAATACATCGGTGGGGCACGTACAACTCTGGGAGCCCACTTCGTCTGGGACTTTATCTTGACAATGTAATCTGAAGACCTGCTAGTCACTATTGACGGCTCATCAACCTCAATCACAACTTCGCCAGTATCCGCCTCAAAGTAAATGTCCTGAATTCCCGCCTCAGACGGAATGATATTTTCAATCTTTTCCTTTGCCTCGTCCTCCGCGAGCAGAATGGAAGGGTCCGGTCTTATAGTGATCCTCCTGCGCATTTCCTGAGCTATCTGCTTTGCGAGGTCTTCCCTGTTTGAAAAGAGCTCCTCGTCTTTCGTATAAACTACAATGGTTGGGCCCTCGTAGTCCACTTCAGTTATTTTATTGTCAGGGTAAAGCCGATCGAAGATTTCCCTTGCCTCTGACAAATAGTCCTTAAAAGACATCGAAACACCGTTAAACCTGATTAAAATGTAAAATTATGAAAAATTAGAGTTTGAGTTTAAGCTTCTTGATTCTTTCCATGACATCCTCTTCAGGTATGTCGCGGTATCCATTGCGATCGACAACTGCAACATCTATCATTCCTCCTGATGCTGAGTCTCTCTGCTTGGATGCGCTTATCGCCCTCACTGCAAGGTCGATCGCCTCTTCTACCTTGAGGTTCTTGTCGTACTGTGTTTCAAGAACACCGTAAACGAAAGGAGAACCGGACCCGGTACTCACATAAATGTCTTCCACACTTCCGCCGGCCGCATCTACGGAGAATACGTGAGGCTTTGTGTCAATTCCTGCTATCAGCAGCTGAACCATGTATGGATAATACTTCGTCTGGTTCATTATGTTAGACAGTAAAGTGGCGGCTGCCTCTATGGGCATACCAAATTTCCTCTGCAGTCTGTAAAGCTCGAGCTCAGCCCTCATGTACCTGATGAGGACCTGGGCATCACCTACAAGACCTGCAATAGTCATGGCAACATAATCGTCTATTTTGTGCAATTTTTTACCGTCCTTGTGGGCGATGAAATGATCCATGGTAACTCTTCTATCTGTGGCAAGCACGACCGCATCTGCTGTAGTCATAGCAAGGGTCGTTGTACCTGTTGACATAACTTCATTCATAGCTTAACACCAGAAAATTCAAGTGGAAATTCTGAAATGGTATTAAATATTTTAGATTATATCAGTGTTACACAGTATTTCTATCCCATTAATCCAGTGCATTTGAGACTTCCCGGGAATTGCATTACATGTTCACGATCGGGTTTTAATATCCTCTCAGGATACTGGATCAATGGTTCTGACAGCTACCGATATAATGAGGAAAATCACGAACCTTGCGTCAGCCGATATATCCGTCTCAAACGCCACAAGGATAATGGCTGCATCCGGTGAAGGCTTCATGATCATAACGGAAGATCGCAAGCCGATTGGCATTATCACTGAGTGGGATGTCGTTACAAAGGTCATTGCAAAAGGACTTGACCCGGAAGCGACGAAAATCGGAAGCATAATGACCAGAGAGTTCATCTATATATCACCAGATACACCAACCGAAAAAATTACAGAACTCATGAGAGACAAGAATATCAGGCGCCTCATAGTTATGAAAGGAAATGACCTTCAGGGCGTCATAACATCGAGGGACATTCTGAGAATATTCAGAGATTACATGGATAACATCAGTGAAGTCGTCAACAAATTCGGCCTCTAATTCAATCCCGTGGGCCCCTTGAGGATCTCTGTGAAAAGGAGAAGAAGATCATAAGTGTCACCTATACTGTAGCGCCTGAATTTATCACGGTCACTCAGCCATAGATGCTTTATTGCGTCCCCCTTTTGCATCCCCTCGATCCTGGCAATATCCTTTACCTTCATTGTTTTCAGATTCGCATATTTCTGGTGAACAAGAACATCATCCAGCTTCCTGATCTTGTAGTATCCGTCGTTCAGGTAGAGATCTTCTGCAATGAGGTATTTCATGTCAAGGCACCATGAAGTCCCAAAATAATACTCAATGTTCCTGTTCCTGTCTTCATGGGCCAGATTCCGTATTTTCGACACGATGAGCGGTATATCGTACCCTGTGTGATTATAACCTATGATAATGTCAGGATTCACCTCTGCAAGTTTTAGATCAAGCTCTCTCAAGATGCGCATTTCTTCAGCTGTTCCGTCGTTTTCTGCGATGTACGCAAACGATGTTATATTTTCACCCAGAATGGAAAATGAAACACAGATAATGCTTTCACCAGAAAGAAATGCTCCGGTGTCTGCGACAAGCGTCTCAAGATCTATTGCGCATACAACCGGCTTGCTCAATGAAGAAAGAAAATTATTGATTTTTGACTTAAGCACTGCCTCCATGGTAATCCCATGATCAACAGCGCCCATTTACTTTTGCGTTATCTTCGATACAAAAGTACACTTTGTCAGGACCACCGACTTCTTGATGTCCTTCGGAATCACAAGTTCCCCTACGTGGACGAATGAATGCACCTTCTTGGAAATGTCCTCGTTTGATATTTCGGTTAGAACCAGTTTATCGACGTTTCTGAAGATTACTTTCTTCTTGAACTCTTTGAGCTCATCACCGGTCATTTCAAGCTCCTTCATGTTCGCAATCACCTGGGCACCTGTTTCCAGTGCGCCGCTGATAAAGCTTTTTGACACTGACTTTGCTCCATCCAGTGTGGATGCGAATACTTTGTATGCATCATTGGTGATCTCGCCCATTGTCTTGCCGGTCTCATGTGCAATCTCGTTTATTCTCTTGTAGAGATCCTTGCTTACACCTTTGATCGATACGTTCCTGCTTCCGCCCTGTGACTTCTCGTCGGTTGTCTCTTCTTCTTCCCCTTCCACGACTTCTTCCTTTTCCATTTCTTCTTTTTCTTTGTCTGCCATAATCCACAAAGGTAAACATGGTATATTAGTTTTCTGATAAACTGGATTTCCGGAAATCTATATTTCCAATCAATAAGAATAATAAGATTATAGGCACTACTGTAGTGAGCACAATGAAAACTACTAGCAGAGAATACTCAGGAAAGAACGTTGACCTCAAAAAACTGAACAGTCTCATCTTACAATTCTTCAAGGAAGAGAATTTCCAGGTACAGAACACGACGCACCCTAGGGGATTCCTTATTCAGGCACGGAAAGGAGGCATTCTCCGCACCCTACTTGCAATGGACAGGGCGTTCACACTTATAATAGAGGGTGAACCATCGGATTTCAGGATTAAGATTGGCGTTGGAGAATGGCTCAAGGACCTTGGAATGGCCTCAATTGAGGGGTTTTTCATTTCACCCATGCTTGCATTCGTGGAAATACCGGAAGCATTGTGGTCTTACGAAATTGAACACCAGTTGTGGCATTACGTGGAAAACCAGATAGACCTGGGAATTCAGTGAACCTTGTGCCCTTTTAAT
>JBJKSW010000064.1:0-6392 GCA_046703525.1 Thermoplasmataceae archaeon | reverse complement strand
TGTACTATCCTGTTATTATTAACACTTCTTTTCTTTGATTCTTTCTTTTCTTTACTCATGCCTTCACCTTTGCTCTTTTGATGAATGCATGATACGGTGTTTCAAGATTATCAAAATCAAGAGACATATGTGGTCTCTTGAAGTTGTAGAACTTCATGAATTCATCTATTGTACCGAAAAAATGTATCTTTGCCTGGAATGTGGCAAAGAACCTTTCAATCTTACCGTTAGTCTGTGGATGATCTATCCTTCCAAGTATATGTTTGATGCCATGTGATTGAAGATACTCCTGGAATTTCGATATTCCAGGTGACTTCATTGCACCGTAATTGCTGTAGAACTGTGATCCATGATCTGTCAGTATTTCATCTGGAGTGCCATATGTCCCTATGGCATCCTCCAGCACTGAAAGAGTGTTTTCAGTGCTTGGTGATATGAATACACCATATCCTGTTATGAACCTCGAGGAATCATCAATGTATGCTATGAGGTATCTCTTATGCCATCTTGGATCTGATATCTCATACCAGTCTGTGTGCCACAGTGAATTTGCATGATCACGCTCGTATTTGACCCACTTTCTCCTCATTGATTTCCTCTTATCATCCATTGCGATCTTTCTTTCCTTCAGTATCCTGTGGATGACATTGTGTGATATGAGAATACCATTGCTCCTGAGTATTCTCTCCAGTACAATAGAAGAAGAATGATATTCTTCGTAGTAAGACATAACAGAATCAATTTCCCTCTCTGTTATGATCCTGGAAGGCCTTCCTGGTTTCCTGAGAACAGGAATCTCATGGTTATTCCTGTAGCGTGACAGGATCTGCCTTATTCTGGATGGTGAAACATGCATTGCGATGGCAATGCTCCCCGATGATTCACCACCCATTCCATGACTGATAATCCATCTGATCTTCAGCTCGTTGAGTTTAACCACGGAATGAGAATTTGCATGATCTGTTAATAATTTCAGGATAAGAGATCCTGAATTTTCATGAGTAACGTGTATATAGTACAATCAATTATTATACCGAAGATGAAAGAATGATTCCTAGGAAGAAAAGGAAGATTGTGTTTCTTTCAATAGCTGTTGTTGCAGTCCTAATTGCTGTCCCCTCCTCTTACATGTTATATTCAAACAGCGAAACAAACTTTACCATCACTTACCACACTGCAGTAGCTAATTTTACAGGCGATTTCACCAATGTGACGTCTACAGCAAGTCCTATATTTCTTTCCAACGTTTCCTCTAAGACTACAATTTACCAACATGGATATCCAAATTCAACACTGGGACTGCTCATGAATGGTCACGGATATCACGATCTAAACGGTAATAATGCAGGCAATCTAACGTATGGTTATAATGTAGTATATCTGAATATTGCAGTCAGTGGCGTGCTTTACGGCTCACTGAAACCTTCTGATTTGACTGTTACCTTTTCACTGTCCAATAATTCTTCCAATTCCACTGTACCGTCATACTATGCTCCTGGATCAGATTCGGTTAATTTGACATCGAACCCTCAAGGCCCTAATCTTGGTGGGATCCTAAACTCCCAACCAATAAACGTATCGTTTGCTTTTCTTAACGATAGCACACATTCGAATGATTCTCACCTGCCTTACTATTATTTTACTACTGGATATATCTATCTCCAATTTGGGTTGACTAAATGGACTCCGTATCATTTTGTTGTGCGAGTCCAATTTAGTGGTCCATATTCGGATGTAAACTCAACAATCTTTCTCAACTTGGAAAATACTTGAGGATAAGGGAATGAAATCGAGAAGCCGAGTATTCAAAAAACTGAAGTCATCACTTGCATCGTATATAATAATAGCAAGCGCGATCTTAGTTGGTGTTATTTCAGTACTACCCACTTCAAGCGCTACAACAGGAACTATAGTTGACATGGACCCTTCTCTTTTTGACACCTTTTTCTCTTCATCCGATAATTTCATAGTCTTTCAACCTCCCTTTCTCCTTCTCGATCCATGATTCCCTGAATCCAGTGTTCTGCATACTTGATTCAAACTCTTCCGGCGTCAGGTAACCCAGAGCTGAATGCGGCCTTTCCGCATTGTAATCATGCACTGCCCATTCAATGTACAGGGAGAATTCTTCGAAGTTCAGGAATTCCCTGGAATATATGTAGTCTTCCTTGAATCTCCCGAAGCATGATTCCATGTGGCCATTCTGTTCCGGTGTGCTTGGATGAGTTGTTTCATGCCTGATGTGCAGTATTCTGAGATGCTCCTCGTATTTCCTGGATGTGTACTGTGATCCATTGTCTGAACGCAGTGTCAGGTTCCTGATAACCAGATCAGGGAATTCCTCCAGTATTCCGTTGTCCAGCGACTGTATTGTCTCATGTGTCCTGGACATCCTTGAAACGAGATACCCCTTTATCTTCCTGGAACACACATCAATCTGTGCCAGGAAATAGATCCAGCCTTCGCCATCAATGTATATCTTGGTGAAATCTGTTTCCCACATCCTGTTTGTTTCTGTTACAAGGATTCTTCTTGGAAGCTGGTTTCTCTTCCTCTTTCGATATGTCTTGATGAGATCCATGGCTCTCATGTGCCTCTGGATCTTCTTTCTTGATGTCTTAACACCGGATCTGCGTATCAGTGCAGTTATTCTCCTTGTTCCGTATGATGGCCTCTGTTCAATGATCTCCCTGATTTCATTGCTGAGATCAGGATCCAGTGAATGCGTGCGTTTCCTTGGACGATAGTAAAATGACTGCCTGCTCATTCCTGAAAGCTCAGAGGATCTTGAAACGCTCATTCCACTGTCAATGAGATACTGCATCAGTGACCTCCTCTCCTTGTGAGATGAATTTTTTTTAGTTTTTCATTTGTTACTGTCAATTCACCGATGATTGTCTTCAATTCGGAATTCTCCTTCATGAGATTCTGTTCCACTGATGATTTGCCTGGTTCAAGAGCTGCTGTTCCTGCAGCAATGAAGTCATCTCTCCACCTGTAGAACGCCGATGCTGTTACATTGTACTTCCTGCATATCTCCGCTATTGTCATTGTATTGGACAGTGCTTCCATTACAATGCCTGCTTTCTCTTCTTTCGTCTTGGAGGATCTACCTACCATGGTATGACCTCCTGTAAATGAGCAGGAGATTAAAAATCCCCCCTCTTGACTCCCCCCTATATAAGTGTTTCTCCTCGATCAAGTTGTCTAGTTCTATAGGGATCCAGTACAGCCTCCCCTGGATCAACATTATGGGACATTCAGCCCACCCTCTCCTCAAGGCCCCTCTTCTGAATTGACTTCCAGATGTTTCTGATTCCGTACGGCGAATACGGCTCTATGATCCAGTCATCTGGTCCATACTTCCCGTGCTTCCTGTGCTTCCTGTCGAACCTGTAGATGTCCTTCGCTTTCATTCCTCGCTTGATTCCGTTCAGAACCTTCCTGAAATCTTCTGGCAGGTCATATCTTCTCTCGAACTCAGCAACGAACAGCTTCGGGTCGGTGTCGATGAGATCCTTCCAGTCCTCCGAGTATGAAAGAAGCGTTTTCATTTCGATCTGATCTCCCTGACAATCTCATTCTCAAGCGTTCCTTTCATTCCCTTCTGAATTGAATACCTCGAGACCAGGTAATCATCATCCATTGCTTCCATCTCCTCAGACAGACTGTCGAACTCCTCGTTCACTCTGTTCACGTCAAACGCTATGCCGTAAAGCTCATCGATCTTTTCCGGCATCATTGTTATGGAGTGTCTGCCGTTCTCCTGTATTCTTGATACCAGTTTCCTGAAGGCATGCGGAACGTATCTTCTGATTTCTTCCATGCTTCTTCTGAGGTCCTCTTCGCGTTTGATTTTCGCTTCAATGACAAGTATGCTTCCCCTTACTGCGGAGAGTTCCTCCCTGAGTTCGATCTCTTTCAGTTTCAGATCCTCAAGCGATGCCTGATCCGGATTTCCGTATTTCACGATAATGAATTCAGTGAATTCCCTCGAGATGTTTGCGTCGCGAGGTATGAGATCTCTAACGTACTTTGGCACCCTTGGCCCAAGCTGCACGGGGGAATCCTTGTCCAGGAACACTTTCCTCGGGGCTCCCTTCATGTTAACATCACACCCCGGAAATGTGTTAACGTGGATTGAAAAATCAAGAAACCCTTTGAAATGCGAATTGTTAGATTAGTTATATCACAATTCATTTTTTCATGCTTTCTGAAATGGCTTTTTTGGCGGCTCCCAGAATTATGTGTTAACATGGTATCCGAACCATGCATGTTAACATGAAATTGTGAAACCGCTATTACACGGTCTCCGCTGAAATTCAAGAATTCCATGTTAACATTCATCGTATCACCCTGTACCTGCTCTGCCTTGGCTCGAATATCTGGCCGTTCTGTTTCATCTTCTGGAGCGCTTCCTTCACTGTATCGGTGTCAATGCCGAGCATAGAGGCCCACGTTATGATCTCGTCATAAGATGCTCCCGTTTCCTTGTCCTTCAAGACGTTGTCCAGGAACCTGATGGCATCGGACATGGTCTTTCCGTATCCGGAGAGACGGTCCATGTCATACCCGATTGGGTCCCAGGAATATGACATCATGGAGACTGCGATGTCAACGTCCTGCTTTTCAACAATCTCGGAAAATCTCAACTTCGCAGAGGCCTCTGCCAGCCTTGCAAGCGCCTGCAGGTGCCTCACGCTGACCGAGTTCGTATTGACGGATCTCTCTCTTATCTCTGCCCAACGGCTGGCTATGAGCTCTTCAACCTCAGTTGTCATGAATGGAGTGTTCTGTGCTGCAATCTTGAGATACTTCTTCAGGAATACCGGATTCCCTCTTGATTCAGGCCTGAGTATCCTGAGCGCAAGCCTGACGTCGTGATCACGGTCCTCGGAACTGTCGTCAACAAACCAGAAAATCAGATCGAAACGATCCAGGAGCGTGGGCTCGATCTTCAGCTGTCCGGGAATGTCCTGGCTAAGATCGAATCTTCCGTTAACGGGATTGGCAGCCGCCAGAACGGACGTCTCTGCCTTGAATATGGCCCTTATTCCAGCCTTGGATTTTGAGATCGTCCCCTGCTCCATTGCAGTGTGCATCCCCTCCCTGTCCTCACGCTGCATCTTGTCAAGCTCGTCGACGCAGGCCACGCCTCCATTTGCAAGAACAAGGATCCCTGGTATCATGGCCTTCTTTCCTCCAACATCAGAAACTGCTGCGGTAATTCCAGCCTTGCTGGTATCGGAAATATAGAGCGACTTTTCATGTATCGATCTGTGAGCGATCAGGAACTGGGACTTCGCCTTTCCAGGGTCCCCGGCAAGGAGGATATGAATCCTTCCCCTCACTGAAAAACTTGAATGCGATCTTGGAACCCCTCCGACACTCTGGAGTAGTATTCCCTTCTTCACCTGCCCATAACCGATTATCTCCGGGACGAACATTTCTGAAAGCTTTTCCAGCACGTTTGGATGAGCTGAGAGAGTTCTGATCTCCTTCATGTCCTCCTCCGTCACAACGGTGATGTTTGATTCAGTTTCAACGGCAGAAAAGGCATCAATTTCATACTTCCTTGTTTTCTTCTTTTCGACCTTTCTCGTGCTGACAAGGCCGACAACAGTCAGCCTATCGCCGATCACCCATCTGTTGATGTCAGGGCCAAAGAACCTGACGCTCACCGAAGCAGGAGTTCCTGACAGGTCTTCCACCTGTTCCTGCAAGATCGCCTCCTGGAAGTTTCTGGTTCTTGTTCCCTCATCATCCTCGTCAAAGACAATGTTCCTGCTGTCACAGAACCTGCACTGTTTCAACTCGTAGGGCGCAACAGAATGCTCGTCACATTCATAGCACAGGTAGGACCTTGAAACATATTCGAATTGCACAGGATCGGAAAGATACAGCAGAATCCCACGCAGCTGTATAAGCGAACCATAATCTGTGTCGAAATCAATCGAGTTTATTCCCTTCTCGTATCTGCCCGCATTGACTATTCTGAAGGATCTGTAAACAGGACCTTCAAGCTCATCATCTTCAGACGCATACTGATGAAGGCATCTGTTCAGGCCATCAATCGCAGCTTCTGGTTCCCTGTCAAGCTGTTCGATCACCTCCCTGGACTTCGATGCGATGTCCAGTGGATTTGAGTCGTGACTTCTCCTGAAGATATCTTCCGCTATGGCCTGCACCTGTTCCTGAGATTTTCCATCGATCAGGAATTTCACTTCTTCATGTGTTGGCATCCATGACCTCCTTGAGGCATCTGCCTCCAGGCGGGAAATGTCGAGATCGTGAGGGACAGAGAAACCGTATTTCAGGATTCTGTCAAGATCAGGTCTTGCGCGAACATAATCGTCCGCCCAGACTGGAACCTTTGTTGATTCCTTGTAGCT
>JBJKSW010000063.1:0-22742 GCA_046703525.1 Thermoplasmataceae archaeon | reverse complement strand
GCACAGGTTCAGTGCAGGACGCTGGTACCAGCTATGCAAATGCACTGGTTGGATCCTTTGGCAATCTTGGTTTTTCAACCGCATCTTCCATTATTGATCCATATTATGAGGCTGCCGCAAGCTATGTTTCAAGTACGGGATCGGTATTGAATTTCTACGCGTTTGCCAGATCTTTCAACGGAACAGCAGTTACCAGCCAGTTCCTGAATTCCACTTCTGTACAGAATTCAGCATTCAGCCTGCTCATGGATTCTTCCGGGCTCTCAAGTTTCATATCCGGATCCGGTCTTCTGGGCGGGTCCGGTTTTCTCAACTCCATCGGGAATTCATCACTCAGCGGCCTTATTCCGCACTTGCTTCTCATATCAATCATTCCTGGCGACCTCAGCTCAGGGCAGTCTTCTTTCAGTTCCCTCAGGTCCCAGACGGAATCCGCAATGGGAATCCACCTGTCAAGAATTCTGGAATACAGCCTTGGAAACCTGAGTTCGGGCACGCTCAATATCTTTATATACGGTTCCAATTCCATTGCATCTCCAGACAGTTCGTTCAGCAATTATTCTCTGAACGGCTTCTCCAGCAGCAATATGTTCAGTATGTTCACCGGTGCGATATCTTCAGGGAAGTTCAATGCCGGCGCCGGAAGCATTAGCGGTTCAATCCTTTTTTCAGTTTTCCTGAACACAGAGTATGCAAATTCACTGATAAACACCGGCATGTTCACCGGAAATATCACCGGATCTTCCGGGAAGCTCGCCATCGTTGGAGGCTCCACGGTAGCTGATCACCGTTTCCATTCTTCTTCCAGCTTCCACAACATAACGCTTGCGCAGACGCTCGGATATTCAGGTTCAATTCATCTGGATGCAGAATCATCAGGTTCCGCACTTCTGCTTGGCGCTCCCGTAGTAACCGGGCCTTCACCTTCTGGAAAGTTGTACAGCCGGTTCTCGGGCTATGTGAGCAACACCGCCGTTCTGGGAATGCTTCCTTTTTCAGTCAGCAGCATAAACGAAATCAATTATACTGCCTCCAGCGGAATCTCGCCAGCTTCCATATATGTCGGTTCAAACTGGACATACCCCTACAACCTGTCTGTGAATGTGAGCATGAAAGTGATAGCCGGAGGTTATGTCAGGGCTGCCACAACCATTGTGAATCATGAAAACAGGACAGTGGGTTCAATCACTGTCGATGAATCCTCTTTCACAAGATATTATGGGGCCGGAATCGAGAATCTCAGCGGCGGCACGAGCCATTTGATAAGCAGCCTTAATTCGGGTTCTTCTTCCACGTTCAACTTCACATTCCGCCCCAGGGGAATAGGCACGTACGCCATACCGTTTGCCAATGTCTCATATTCAGAATATATTTCTTCGCTTGGCGCAGACAGGCAGGTGAATGTTTCATACACGGGAGCCGAGATCAACATTTCAGCCCCCGATTTTGCAACTGTTGCAAACAATGTGGAGTTTACGGGGCTCACTGCAATAAGCGGATACGTTCCGGCACTGAGCTTCCTGGTTATACCCCTTCTCTCAGGGTTCTACGTGTTTGACCTGATAGTTGTTCTGATAATTGTTCTCGATGTCTGGCTGGAAATAAGGGCGCACAGAAAGAGGAAAGATGCGATCAGGCGCACAATAGAACTCTGACAGCCAATACAAGAAATTCAATAAGCAGGTATGCACTGTTCACGTGAAAATGACCTTCACCATTGGCAGTGCAGTTAAACTCTCCGTGTTCGGATCATCCCACGGCAATTCTGTTAATTCAATCCTGGAAGGCATTCCCTCGGGTATGAGAGTTGACACTGAAAACATACAGAAGTGGCTGGATTACAGGAGACCCGGATCTAGCGAACTGACGACACAGAGAAAGGAATCGGACACAGTTTCCGTGAAATCCGGCCTTCATGACGGCCTTACCGACGGATCACCCCTCTTCTTCAGCATTGAGAACAGTGATGCAATTTCTTCCCATTATGATGAGATCAAGAATAAACCAAGGCCGGGCCACGCTGACCTGACACTGTGGTACAAGTACGGCGAGGCCAGAAACTACGAGGGAGGCGGTTTTCTGTCTGGCAGGATGACTGCACCCATGGTTGCGGCGGGCGCAGTCTGCATGCAGCTTCTGGAGAGCGCTGGCGTTTCTGTTGTTACATGGCAGAATTCAATCGGCGGGATATCACTTGGAGATTCAAGAGAGCCTGAATCCGCGGAGAGCTGTTATGGGTTCAAGTCCAGAATTCCTGATCCTGAGAAGGATGTCGAGGCGGAGCGGCTGATAAAGTCACTGATTAAGGACGGGAACAGCATAGGCGGCATAATATCAACCAGCATCAGGGGAATTCCGGAGGGAGTCGGTGAGCCTGTCTTCGGATCTGTTGAATCAACGGTGTCAGCATTTATGTTTGCAATTCCCGGCTTAAAGGGAATAGAATTCGGAAGCGGTTTCAGGTTCGGATCCATGACGGGAAGAGAGGCAGTGGATGAAATAGTGAGCTCCGGAGGAAAGATAGTGACTTCGGGTAACAACAACGGTGGAATCCTGGGAGGTATAACAAACGGAATGCCCGTCACATTCAGGGTGGCAATGAAGCCAACATCATCCATAAGGAGCCCGCTGAAGACTGTTGACCTCAGAACGGGCAAAGAGGCTGAGCTGAATGTTGTGGGCCGCCACGATCCGTGCATTTCCATAAGGGCCGTACCAGTCGTGCAGTGCATGACTGCCATAGCAATGTGCGACCTTATGAAGCAGGCACAGCTGATTCCTGCCAGGATCAGATGATTCCCATAATATAAAAGAAGAAGTAGAACAGTAAAACTGTGGAACCAATGCTTATGGATATTGTTGCAGTTATCATGTAACGCGCCTTCCTGAGTGCAAGGCGGACACTGTCAAGAAGCCTCTGGAATGTCGATTCTTCACCCATGCTGACCTTGGTTGTGGAAGTACCCATGCCGATCCTGCAATCCTCAACCGTTTCAAGTGCCTTCTTGACACAATCTGTTATGGCCGCCGAAATCAGTTCAGGGTCATCCCTCTGGCCAAGCGGGTTCATGTCCAGGGTCCCCGCGTTTATGTAATGATTATCTGTCGTGAAGAATTCTATCTCCTGGACAAGATCACCTGTTTTCGAGGCAGCCATTTCAATCAGTTCATCTGTGATGTTGTTCGAATCGGTCAGCACGAGTGCCTGGAGCCTTGATTCCGATTCTATTACGAGGCATTGGATGCCAAGAGGACCAAGTGCCTGGGCTTCAATACTGACGCTTGCATATCCTATCCGCGGGCCCTCTCTGGGCTGAAGGCGCTGAAACTCGCGCCTGGCTGCAGATATGAGCTTGTCACAGTTGTCGAGTGCCTTTGCCCCCTGAAGGAAGTGTGTCTGGGCATCAACTGCTATGAAATCAGCCGCGCCGGATTTCTTCATTTCATCTATGAGCCTGAGCCCTTCAGACAGGGAAACATCGTCGAATCTCTCCCTTTCCGGTATCATGGCGGCTATGCCATAATTGCCGAATCTCAGGAGGCCGAGAGCATATTTTCCGACGCTGAGCCTCTTGAATCTTGAAAGTGAATTCACGTATTCTATGTTCGCGACGGCCCTCCTTACAGCATCAGCAATTCCGTCTATGTCCTCTTCTGTCGCGCTGTTGTTGCTATTTGTAGTTGTGGTGTGGAATACCATAAGGTCAGAGTTGAATTCCGCAAGCCTCTCCTGCAGCTTGAAAGGTATGTTGCTTGTCCCGATGTTTCCGAAGGGTCCCGGATGAATGTATGGAAAAACAAGCATTACTTTCCGCCTGCCGCTGCTGTCAAGAATGTCTACCACCTGGACGGGTACCTCCGTTTCCCTGTCGTAGATTTTCTTGAAGAATTCCCTGGCGTCATTTTCACTGCTCTTTGACCCCCTGGAATTGAGGAAGAAATTGAGTATAGTTATTGGCGTCTGGCCAAATTCATTTGTGAATCCGCTGACTGAAATGTGGGCAAAGAGGAAGCCGCCGACAGAGAAAACAAGTGTGGCGGCAAGGAACAGAGGATAGGAATAGGGATTGGAGTTCACGAATGCAAGCCCGACCATGGCAGAAGCCATGTATCCCAGGGAGGGGAGAAGCACGTTCCTGAACCTGTCTGAGAAATAAGTGTAGAAGACCATGGATCGCAGGAGCCCGGTTGTTGCAAAGGCAAGCATCACGTCGTATGAAATGTTCATGAACCACGGGAACGCCAGTGTCAGAATTATGAAGTATAACTGTGAAAAGAAGAATGACATGAAATCAAGGTAGTTCACACGGCGGGGAGGGAAATGAAAACCTGCAAGTCTGACAAAAAGCCTGTCGAACAGTATAACAAGCAGCAGTGGAAGCAGAAATGCGAGAGAAGTGAATATGACATCCCGTATTATGATGAAATCAATAACCAGCAGAAATGCTGCGGGAATTGCATATGTCTTGAGCCGTGGAGCCCTCCTCAAAAACCTGGAGAGATCGGCGAAAGTGAAAGTGGTGTTTTCCATCGTCTGACCTTATATCATTTTCACAATAATAAACTTCCATAGAGCTTCGGCGGAAGAGTCAGTGGCTGACCCTCATGAGCCTGAACCTTCCGTAGTCGTACAACACCCTTATGTAATCATTACCCCACACTCCGGAGTCTATTGCCAGAAACTCCAGGTCAAGAAGCTTTTCCACAGAAGAGACCACAATTATATCCTCCTGCTTTATGTTTTTCAGCACGCTGTCATCTATCTGCCTGTTTCCCCTTCCTATTATGAAGCCCTGACCGCCAATGGGAGTCAGGACCAGGATGCACCTGTTGGCTGCGGAGTATTCAGAGAGAAATCCTGAATCTGCATTCTCCCTTATGAGTTCTCTGTCCCTTACCACGTCCACTCCGTAGTAAGGGGTCTCGAATCCCAGTTCTGAAACTATGGCCTTGCACGTTGATCCGGTGCTTATGATGTATGAAGTCCCGGGCTCCATCTTTTCAATTATGTACTCAACTGCGCCCATTATGTCTGTTGACTCATATTCCCTTTTCGCCTCAATCATCATGTGTGATGATGCTGGCACCAGTAGGGCACCCTTGACTTCCAGCAACTGCTTTCCCTCCATCATTGCCTTCTCTTCGGCATCCACCACGTCAAGCCTTCTGTATTCGAACCCGTCGGACAGCCATTCCTTAAACATTCTTCTTGCGTGCTCAAGCGATTGCGCAAACACGGGGCTGTGCATCTTTACACCTGCCGGGATTCCAATGACCGGCAAATCTGGCAGAATTGCAGAAGAAACGTCCGCGGCAGTTCCATCCCCGCCGAAAAAGACAAGAATGTCAAGGCCGCACCTGTTAAGTTGCCTGACACATTCTACAGTGTCTTCCGAAGTCGTCCGGCCACCGGCCGCTTGAAATGCAGTGACCGGCGAAATCCCGGCTCCTTTCAGTGAATCTTCACCCATTGGGCCGCCACAGGTAAAGAACTCGGCATCTCCGGGCGAAAAAAAGGAAAGAAATTCTCTGGCGATGGGTAATGAATGAGATTTGGAAACGTCATAATCATCTATGAGATCAGAGCCTGGCCTGTTGAGTGAGATCCCGTAGCCGGACTTCGGATTTATGAGAAAACCAACTTTCCGTTTATGTTCAGACAGCTGGACCACCGAGGCTTATGTAAGCGATAGCTGCGTCATAATTGTTTCCCACTATGACAACGGTCCAGTCACTGGTGAAGGAATATCCGGTAACCAGGACAGTGAGTTCATCTCCCGGCCTGATCGAGAACAGGTTTGAGAAGGGGACGGAATAGCCCGCTTCATGGAATGTTATGTTGTTTACAGTTACGGAGTAATTGAAGTTGCTCACAGCATAGGAGAACATGCTGAAATTCTCAGACTTGAGAGAAGTGTAGCTGAAGTTGAGGTATATTGGAGCGGAAACATTTCCCTTTACCTTGAATGGGACAGCATTGTTGAATGAGAGCTGGTCAGAGAGGTTGACAACGAGAATGGAGATTGGGACATTTATCTTGGAAGTGCCGGAATAAACGCTCACAGTATAGTTGTATTTGCCCACTCCCTGAAAATCGGAGGCCGGGAGGCTTATGGAGTATTTTCCCTGCCCCCCTGAAGGTATTGTTCCGCCCGTGCTCTTTTCAGTCAGCTGCTTAGAGGGTTGAATTGTGAAAACTGGAGCAATGCTGGAGCCTCCGAGATTGAACACAGTGAAATTGAACGCCGCTGAAGCGGAAGAGCCGTTGACAATTACAATATTGTTGTTGGAGACATCCACAGAGATGTTGTTTGGAATCACATGATAGGGAACTGGAACTATGCTGAAAACAAAGATGAACATGGCTATTGCTGTAAGGACTCTTGTGCCCTTTGACAGCCTTGAAGAAGATAGGAGCGGTTCAGGGCCGTTTACTCCAGTCAGAAGGACAAAAAGAATCAGGACAAGCCAGGGAAGGTACGGGATGGAAAGAGCGAAGAAAGCGGCTATAGTAGCATAAGAAATGTAGTTGGAATACCTCCCTGTGAGAGACTTTGAAATGAGGCCGCCGTCAAGGAAGCCCATTGGAAAAGCGTTCAGTGCGTTGATTATGATGCCTATCCAGCCGGCGTACTGCATCAGGTTCAGGGCAACACTGAGCGGCGTCAGCTTTCCCAGGAAAAGAGTGTACGTCAGCGGCAGGCTGACAGCCCTGAACGATGAATTTGTAGGAGGAGTCAGTGAACTTCCAGAAAGGTGAAGCAGGGACCCCACTGCTATGACAGAAAGAGAAGCAATGAAACCAGAAATCAGAGGAAAGAGGCCTGAATGGAACATGGCCCTTCTGGACACGTAAGCCTGCTCGTGTCCGGCGATAGATCCGAGAACGCCCATGCCGAACGGGTCAGGAATCATTATCGGGAGATGGTACTCCATCCCGTTCATGCGAAGTGCAACAAACCTTCCCAGTTCCCTTGCAGCTATGATGAAGCCAAGAGGCAGCAGGAACAGAAGGAGAACTGTCGGAATGCTCGCCATGAAGGATGTGTTGCCTGAATAAGACGTCTGGTAGATATATCCTGTGTATATCACAGAACCAAGGCTTGCAAGTACGAGCGCTATCTTGATTGACCTGCTCCTCTTCTTCTCCGTCCTTTTCTGGACGATATATACCCTGTTACTGCCCTCCTGGCCCGTGAAAGCAACAAATCCCAGCCGGCCAAGCCTGTTGACCAGCCTTGTGAAAATGTCTTCAGGGTAGTCTGACAGATTATCAACTGCAATTATGAATGCCTCGTCAGTCTCCTCTTCAATGTTGAATCTGTAAAGAGAAGATATTGTGGCCAGTACCCTGTCCTTCTTTGCGCTGTCCAGCATGTGTCCCTTAAATACTAAACAAAAACTTGTCTTATTAAATTTTCATCTAATACTGCTGTTCTGTTCAACTTGCTGAACCTTTTGCCCCTGATGGCTTTTTCCAGTTGTTTTCCGCCAAAAATCCTTTCAAGAACTGCTGCAGCGTCAATTCTGCCGTTCGAGATGACCGAAGTGCTCTCTTCTCCGGAATTGACCAAGACTGCAATGTCAAAGCCGAGAGAATTTACTGCTTTCACAAGAAGCTTTGACTCGTTCTCATCAAGCGAGTGCTCCACGATTCCCGCTCTCGAATCATTAACCTGGATCACCCTGATCCTGTCTATGACCGCCTGCACCCTCTTTTTCTCTTCTTTTTCCAGGGCTTTGTGCAGGTTTCTGTTCTCTTCCGACATTATGGACAGGGAATCTCCAAGGCTGTCTATGTCTGTTTTGAGAATTGTTCTTGCCGATGAGGCAAAATTCTGTAACTTTCCCACATAACGCAGAAGTGCAGGCCCTGCGGCGAACGTTATTCTCTGTATGCCCTCCTGGATGCTCTCAGCAGAAAGGATCTTGATCATGCCAATTGGCCCGGTTGAGAGAAGGTGAGTTCCCCCACACCCTTCGGCGTCTATGCCGTCTATGGTGACAACGCGGATCTTGCTGTCAAGCGGAACTCCGCCCTGAAACAGTGTGAATCCGTATTTTTCAAGCGCCACATTCCAGTCGATGTTGCGCACGCTCACTTTCCTGTCCTGTTCAATTGCCTCCAGGCAGCGCGTTTCAATCCTGCTGATTTCTTCCTCCGATATCTTTGAGTAGTGAACAACGTCAATCCTAGAACTGTCGATGCCCTTCTGAACTCCTGTTTGCCACACGTGTGACCCGAGTATTTCGCGTGTCACTGCCAGAAGAAGGTGTGTAGCTGTATGGTGAATCATTAGCTGCCACCTCCTCTCATAGTCGATGTGCCCCTGGAGCCTTTCCTTCAGGCCGGGGTTTCCATCCACATGATGCACAATGGACTTCCCGGACTTTTCAACGTACCTGACCCTGTATTTCTTCGGGCCCCTTTCAAGCACGCCCTGGTCAGACGGCTGTCCGCCCCCTTCGGGGTAGAATGCAGTCTGGTTAAGAATTACCTTTCCGTCTTCGCTGTAAACAACAATTCCGGTGAAGTCCTTTATCCTTGGATCATCGTAATAGAGAGTTCTGGTATCAAACTGAGGATATGCCCTCTTTTTCTTCTTCTTCTCAATTGTTGTGTGAAGGGAGATTACCCTTGAATGGAAGTCCTCCGGGACCTCAAGTTCATTCCCTGTCTTTTCCCTGTATATGCCGGATACAATATCCGGGTCCATGCCGTTTGAATCATAAAGCTGAAGAAGATCGGATTCGTCAAGTTTCTTCTTTCTCTCAATAAGATGGCTGACCATCTGGCTGCCTGTCCTGAGTATTTCCTCGCTCTTCCCGGTCTCATCCCTGATCATCTTTTCCGCGAATTCGCGGTCGTACCTTGTTGCGATTTCCTGAAATGTGTTTCTCTGCATTTCAACCAGATCGAGGAGGTCGGCCTCTATTCCAAGATTTCTGATGCTCCTCAGCGTTCTCCGTATAAGCATCCTCAGGACATACCCGACCTTGACATTTGAAGGCACAACCTTGTCGTTCAGAAGAAGCAGTATTGTTCTGGAGTGATCGGCAATTATTGATGCATTCCTGTACGTCACGTACCTTGAGACAAGTTTCTCTCCTTCCTTTCCGTGCAGGCCGGAAATCCTGACAAGCTCTGCAATTATTTCATTTTCCTTCATATCGGGGTTTGCTGACGAGATGGAGGTTAGGGTAGCTATTTCATCGTCACTGAGTGCTTTCTCTTCTGTTCTTGAAAGAAGGAAATCCATCATCTCCGGATAGAGCGAACTGTAGATGCTGTTCTTTCCGTCAGTGAGCCAGGCCAGTCTTTCCAGGCCATAGCCGGTATCGATTATCCTGTTTTCCATTCTTGAATATTTTTCCCCGTCAATTTCCGCAGAACCGCTGCTGTCCTGTACCATATCCATGAACACAAGAGTAGCGACTTCCAGACCCTTTACAAAAACCTCAAGCGCCTCTCCACCATTTCCTCCACCGGACCATGGCTTCTCCTTGTACACGATCAGGTCCTGTTCAATGCCGATGTCTCCGTTCAGGAAGCCATGGCAATATTCCACTGCCTCATTTTTCCAGTAAATGTCCTTTCCGCGGGTATTGAATGCGTCGTGGCACATCATCTCGAAACTTGTGAGGTGCCTTCCAGTTTTTCCCACATTGTCGATGTCTATCATCCTCAGGCAGGGCTGTGACATTACGAGCGGATTGCCCGGCGGCTCTGCAAGTCCAGAGGTGACGTGAGGCTGAAAATCATATATTGAGGCGTTCACCAGTAAAACGTCATCCCTCCATCTCGGTATCACAGGATACGGCTCAACTGTTTTGTGGGTTCCAGAGAAGAAAGAGATGAACCTGTTCCTCATTTCCCTGAAATCCAGGGGTTTTTCCACCGGAGGGTTTCCAACAAATCCATAGCTGTCACAGGGAGGGTCCCCGCAGGTTTTCCTTTCACTGTCAGAGGTCCAGAAAAAATATCCGCAGCTGGTACACTGCTTTCTCTGGAAACCTTCTGATTCGAGAAATGTGTATCGGAAGTATTCACTGTTCTGCAATTGTGACACCGGCTCACACAGATGCGACATGAATAAAAAAGTCTATCGCAATTCATTTCCGCTTCATGAGCAGAAGGTAATTCGACAGGTCATAGGGTTTGAGGTCTATCTTCTGCAGGACCCTGAAATCCTTTATCCTGGCTATATTCTCTGAAAGGATCTCTTTCTCGCTCTTTCTTGCGCTTATGGACCTCGCCTTAAGAATGAGGATAGCCCATTCGGCTTCCTTGAACATGGAAGCGTTTTCATTGAAAATACCAATCTGGTCTCTCTGCGATATGTCCTGGTATATCAGGTCAACCCTGTCCACAAGGAAGCTGAATTTTTCAGGATTTCCTGCGTCTTCGAGGATAGGAATTATGTTGTTCCTTGATTCAGAAAGTTTTAGAAGTTTCAGAAACGGATCATATGAGAGTTCAACGGCGAACACCATGCCCTTGAATGCCAGATCAGAAATGTAGCTCACTGTCGTGCCGGTAGAGGCGCCGAGATACAGTATTCTTGATTCCTCGCCGACTGGAACCTGGTCAAGCCCGTTGAGTATAGCAGCGCCGAGTTTGCTCCTCTTTGGTTCCCACTCCCTGTAAACGTTTCCATGGTCTCTGATAATTTTCTCCCTGAATATTGCCGTGCCGTATTCAGACTGCGCGTATATGCCGTCCTTTCGCCTCAATATCCTCCGGGGAAGTGTGCTGGTCAACACACCCAGATGGATTATGGCATTAAGAGCTTGATCGTGCATTCCTTTCATCCTCCGGATAAACAGCAGTGCGAAAAAGTGAAACTGTAATTATGAAGTTATCAATATACGCATATGGAATGCGAGATGTGCGGGAAAACGGTTCCAAGGACCCAGAGGGTCATGGTCGACAGTGCAGTTCTGAATCTCTGCGATTCATGTTCCAGATTCGGGAAGCCCCTTGACAAGAAGCCGGAGAAGCTTACCGTCAAGTATGAATCTCCCCGGCCAAGGAGCTATGTTCCACAGAAAAAGGCAATGCCTGCACACAGGCCGGTCAGAAAGCCTGCTGCAAACCTGGAAGAAGTGGAAGTGGTGCCGGACTATCCTGAGATCGTGAAGGAGGCGAGGGAAAAGCTGACATGGACTCAGGAGGAATTAGCCCTTAAGATACTGGAGAAAAAAAATACAGTTGCAAAAATAGAGAGAGGTGAACTCAGGCCCAGCGTGAAGCTTGCCAGAAAGCTGGAAAAGCTCCTCGACATACGCCTTATCGAATCCATCTGACAATGGAAAAAAATTGTCGGAACGTAGGGCTAAACAATTAAATAACATGCATAAGTTCACACTTTTTAAGGTAGTTAAATTTGCAGTTGCAAATTGGACAAAGGATGGATCTCGAAATAGACAGGGACGAAATTATAGGTGTTGAGCGAAAGAGCGTAATTGCCACATGGTATCATCTGGGCAATGTCATTTACATTGAACTCCAGATGACCAGGAATATGCTCAGGGAAATCAGGAAGATGTACGAAGACCGAGCCTGCAAATCCCAGATATTCTCTCTCACCAGAGTGTCTAAAATGAAGTATGTGGCAGAACCCACCATGGTCCTGCTCAAGAAGGTGAGCTAGAAATCATTTCCTGTAGGAGAAGTACCCTTCTCCCGTTTTCCTGCCCAGCTTGCCGGCTTCAACGAGCCTTCTTGTGAGCAGTGAAGGCCTGTATTTCGGGTCTCCATAGTTTCTGTGCAGGATCTCCTGCACATCTAGTACTATGTCAAGCCCCACCATATCGGAAAGTTCCAGCGGCCCCATTGGGAACCCGGCACCAAGTTTCATGGCAGTGTCTATGTCTTCCTTCGAGGCGACACCTTCATCCAGGGCCATGGCCGCCTCTGTCATGACTGGAACAAGTATCCTGTTGACGAGGAATCCGGGCACCTCTTTCACCCTGATTGGAACCATGGATGTCCTGTGGTTTTTTAGCTTTGAAATAAAATCAAACGTTCTCCCGAAAGTGTCTTCGGATGTCTGGACTCCGTTGACGATCTCGACCAGAGGAAGTGTATACGGGGGGTTGAAGAAATGTGTTATTATTGTGTTCTCCGGGTGCTGAGCATGCTTTGCAAGTGCTGTTATGCTGATTGATGAAGTGTTGGAAGCTATTATGGCGCTGGCCGGAGCATTCTCAGAAGCTTCCCTGAATATCTTTGACTTGACGTCCTGATTTTCGAAGGCGGCTTCTATGATGAGTTCACAGTCGCTGAAATCTGAATAACTGACTGTCTGCATTATCCTGGAAAGTGCAGAATTGACTTCGTCCCGTGTGAACGCCGGATTCAGCTTTTTCAGGATAGTCTCCTTCTGTTCTCCGGTCAGGCTTATGCCCATGGATTCTATTCGTGAGATCTCCTTCTCGCCTCTCTTTGTCTGGAAAGCTGCATTGCTCTCCATTATTTTTCTTATGTTCTGCACTCCTCTCTCCGTTAGGTCTGCATTCACATCCTTCAGGACGACTTCAATACCATTGAATGCCATAACTTCAGCAATTGCGGAACCCATGCTGCCCGCGCCCACAATACCCACTTTCTTGAACATGCATGTTGATCGGCAAAGAACTAATCTAACTTTTGCCACATGGTTATGTATCATCAGTATTCCAATAGCTGAATTTACTTGACGCTGGTAATGGTGTAGTTTACAAAGTTTATAAATTAGTATCTTTATAAAATAAACACTGATCAAAAGTTATGAACAGAACAGGAAGAAAAACAGCAATTGTGACCGGAGGGACCTCGGGCCTAGGCAGGGCTCTTGTCATAAAGCTTCTTGAAAAAGGATGGAATGTTGCGACGTTTGGCCGAAGGCAGGAAATGATTGACAAATTGGTGGCGAATCAATCCGCCGGCAGTCTTCTTGCAGAATCATGCGACATGAGGATTGAAAGCCAGGTTTCACGCTTCTTCAGTTCAGTCGAAAAGAAATTCGGGAACCTAGACGTGTGCATCCTCAATGCTGGAACTCTTGGTCCCGTTCCTCTTCCGGAGATCAGGGATATGAAGATGATTGATCTGCGAATGACTTTCGAGACAAACTTCTTCGCCCACTTCAATGTCGTGAAGAACGTTCTGAGCACAAACGATAAAGCCATTTTCGTGCACATAACTTCGGATGCAGCGGAACAGGCATATCCTGGCTGGGGCGCTTACGGTTCATCCAAGGTCGCAATGGATTTCATTATGAAAACACTGGAGAACGAGGGAAGAGGCAGAGGAATACGTGCACTTTCCATGGACCCGGGTGACATGGACACTGAAATGCACAGGCTTGCACTGCCTGAGGACACTGGACTGAAGAATCCCGAACAGTCTGCGGAGGAGATTATTGCAGCCATAGAGGGAAACCTGGAGGCAGATTCCAATGAATGAAGCAGTGGCAACAGCACCCCTGCCTTCAGAACTTCTGAGGGAAAAGGGAATACATACAAGGCTACTTGAAGTCAAGAGAGGGAGAGGTTACTCAGGAATTCTCCCCTTCGATGACCTCCCGTCGCTCCTGGAGGAAAATGACCTGATTGTATTCAACAACAGCAGGCTGATAAAGGCTTCCCTTCCATTGTACTTTCCTGACAGGAAAGCATTCGGGACAGTAAATGCTGGAACATCGTATGTACCCGGCAAAGGAAGGATTGTTGAGATAAGGCCAAAGGAATTGAACAATATTATTGCGGCAGGGGAAACAGCTGAAATAACAGGCACAGGCAGCAGAATAACATTTAATGAGAGGGACGAGAGGTTTCGGAGGTTCTTCTGGGCCGAAACTCTGGACGGGGGAGACCTGCTGGAGCTCGCTTCCGGTAGCGGGAACTACATCCGTTATGACCACATTCCGTTTGACCTCCCTGAGAAAATGTACAGAACAGAGTTTGGAAGGATCTCCGGCTCCGTTGAATTCCCTTCAGCGTCGGCTCCTTTCACGGATTCAGTCGTTGAAAACATTAGAAGAGGCGGAACAAGAATAGCTGAGATCACTCTTCATTGCAATCTCGGCTCTCTTGAACTTGATGAATTCGATACTTCAGACCGGCTTCTTGAAGAGTGGTACTCAGTAAGCAGAGAAACGGCAAGGATGATGAATGATGCAAGGAAACGCGGAGGAAGAGTCATAGCAGTTGGAACAACTGTCGTAAGGGCACTGGAATCTGCATCTCTGTCGGGCGCGATAGTCCCGGGAACCGGTATAACTGACCTGTTCATAAGAGAAGGGCACATTTTCAGGGCAGTAGATGCAATAATAACAGGCATGCACGAACACGACGGATCGCATATTGACATGATTGCTGCTTTTGCCGGATCCGGAGCTCTTGAAGAAGCATACGGCAGGGCAGCCTCAGAGAATTTCCTGTGGCACGAGTTTGGTGATCTGGCATTTTTCAGCTGAAATAAAGGGTCTGCGACGATCGTGTACAAAATTTCGAACTTCGCTAAGAAATTGTTAAATATCTCTATTCTAATTGATTTATGATCTGAATGGCGAGAGTCAAGTTCAGAAGAGAGGAGCTTGAAGAAATAGGCTCATATGACGAGATGGAGAAAGTCGCTTTTGGAGATTTTGAATCTGGAGGAAAAAAGGGATCAGGGAGAAATTCTCGTCCTGTCCCTAGGAAATAACGTTGCTTCTCTGATATTTGGAAGATCCAGAAGTATCGTCGTCAGCCTTTCGAGACCCAGCCCCCACCCTGCGTGAGGTGGCATTCCGTACCTGAATGCAGAGATGTAGAAATCGAAGTCCTTGGGGTTCAGCCCCTTGGACAGGAATCTTTTCTCAAGCATAGCAGGATCGTGTATTCTCTGCGCTCCGGATGTGACTTCCATTTCCCTGAGCTGTAGATCAAAAGAATTTGAATATCTGTCATTTCCTGGAGTGGGCATTGTGTAGAAAGCCCTGAGATCCGCAGGCCAGTCCGTTATGAAGTAGAAGCCGGGGTACTTTTCTCCAATGATTCTGAGATGTTCGGGCGACAGATCCTGTCCTTCCTCTATGGAAAGGCCTTCGCTGGTCACAATATCGAGGCATTTGGTGAACGGAACCCTCGGAAATGGCACCTTTGGTATTTCAAGACTGTAACCGTGTCCCTTCAGCAATTCTCCAACGTCTTCCACAACTGCTTTTACTCCAGAGTCTATGGAATTTTCAAGCATTTCCATTGCATCCCTGTGGTCTGCAAAGCCCATTTCTATGTCTATTGAAGTGAATTCATTCAGGTGCCTCACTGTGTTGTGCTTTTCAGCCCTGAAGGCGGGGCCCACCTCGAACACCCTGTCCAGTCCGGCGGAAATGAGTATTTCCTTGTAAAGCTGCGGAGACTGGTTAAGGAAAGCGTTTTTCTCGAAATACTTGACACTGAAGAGGTCCGCACCGCCTTCAGTGGCAGCTGCAACAATCTTTGGAGAGTGCACTTCAACAAACTTCCTGCTCCTGAGATAGGCCCGTATTCCCCAGAGCAGAGAACTCTCTGCCCTGAAAATCAGCGAATGCTCCTGTTTTCTAAGGTCAAGATAGCGGTTGGTCAGCCTTGTTTCAAGGTCAGCTTTCACTGGGTCAGTCACTCCAATTGGCAGTGGTGCATCTGCCCTGTTCAGCAGAATGATCTCTGATGCGAGTACCTCGGGGCCGGTCTTGCTGATTGAATCCTTTACAAAACTTCCACTCACGGATATTACGCTCTCACGGCTGTACTGGCTCACCTCTTCAAAATTGTCCACAATATCCCTCTTCACAGTAATCTGTGCCACCCCTGTGTTGTCCCTGAGTACAATAAAAACGATGTTTTTCAGCACCCGTAGGTCCTGGATCCATCCAAACAGTTTCATCGGGCCATCAGCATTTTCTGCTATTTCGGAGACGTATACCCTTTCCATCGCAAGGTAATACACAAAGTGGTTAAAGTATCTCACTTACACCTTTCAGACAATTCTTCTGCTGCAATATCCGGAAGAGCGGCAGCACTGATTCAGTACCTGCAATAAGTAAATAAACGCAGGATGTATCTATAAAGGCGAAGAAATGCGTCTAACTGTAATCGGATTTATGATTCTTGTTGTCGCCCTGCTTGCTCTTTCGTATAATGCCAGCGGGCAGACTCAGGCTTCACAGAAAGTTGTTGTGGTAATAAACCTGAACCAGGAGGTTGATCCCGGGTCTGCGCACATGTTTGACAGTGCCCTGAAGAACGTAAACCCGTCCAGTGTTGCCGCCGTAGTCATAAACATGAATACACCTGGCGGGCTTCTGTCAGATATGCAGACCATGGTGGGAGACATCCAGCAGGTGCAGGATCGGGGAGTTCCTGTCTACACTTACATTGAGCCGGATGGCTGGGGCGCTTCTGCAGGATCTTATGTTGCAATTGCATCCAATCTTACATACATGGGCAAGGGTTCATTCATAGGTCCGTCCACGCCAATTGTGGTTGGCGGAAGCAGTGTTGAACAGGCACACGTGCAGAACGCAATGGAGCAGTACATGGTCGCACTCGCACAGAGAAACGGCCATAATGCTACGGCTGCTTCTATCATGGTCAAAGACAACAGGGCCTACAGCTACGTAAATGCAACCAACATAGGGCTTGTTAATGGAATCTCGCATAACCTGACAACGTTCATGAACCTGATGGGCCTGAATGCCTACAAGACCGTGCAGGTAAATCCATCGGCCTACGACCAGTTTCTGAGCCTTTTGAGCAATTCTGTCGTGGACGGAATCCTGATACTTCTGGGAACTATCGCCATACTCGTTGACCTTTCCCACAGCACTGTGCTGCTGACTGTTGTGGGAATAGTTCTTATAGCCCTTGGAATAGTGGGGCTGGAGATAATAAGTGCAGCAGTTGTGGGAGTGGCATTGTTGATACTTGGAGTATTTCTCGTTCTGCTGGAATTCAAATCCGGGCATGGGGTAGCATTGATTGGAGGTGTTGCTGTCGGGATGGTTGGTGCATTCCTGATGGCTCCGGACTATATCTCATCTAACAGTTACAATCCTGCCTCCCCCTATAATTCAACAAACATAATGATCGCAATTGTTGCGATTGCTATTGCAGCGTTTGTGGCATTTTACCTGAAGTACATATTCTCATCAATGCTGAAGAGAGTGGAGACCGGATATGAAGGGATGCAGGGCAGACTCGTCCAGTGCAAGTCAGACCTGAATCCCAAGGGCTGGATTTCATTTGAAGGCGTTCAGTGGAAGGCACAGATGGTTGGAGACAAGAATGCAAAGAAAGGGGACAAAGTGATCATCAAGGGAATTGAAGGCCTCACCCTCATGGTCGATGTACCCGAAGAGGTTGCGAACTCCTGATAATTTTGAGTAGAATATTATAAACTCATGTTCTATAAGCATTGGTTCTGATGAATATACTTGGATTTGATGTCGGAGGAACCAAGATATCTGCCGTCATTGGCAATGAAGAGGGCAAGATATTTGGAAACGTCAGGCGACCGACAATCAGGCACCTTGGAAAAAAGAGGCTAACCGAGCAGCTCATTTCCATGGGCCACGAGGTTATGGAAAAGACAGGAGTCAACAGAATAGATTCCGCCGGTGTTATTTTCGCAGGCCTTGTTGAATCGGAAACGGGAGTGGTCATCTCTTCTCCGAACCTTCTGGGACTGAAGAATTACAACATCACTGAACCTATATCCAGGCATTTCAATGTAAAAACTTCACTGGAGAATGACGCCACTGCTGCAACAATTGCTGAAAGGCTTTTCGGGGCAGGAAGAAATGTTGATGATTTTGTCTATATAACACTCAGCACCGGAATTGGCGGAGGAGCTTTCGTGAACGGCCATCTTCTGAGGGGCCATCATGGCCTTGCAGGAGAATTCGGCCATACAGTCATAATGTCAAACGGCCCAACTTGCGGTTGCGGCAGGAAAGGTTGCTTTGAGGCCATAGCCAGCGGCAAAGGTATAGCCAGGAGAATATCAGAGAATATCACGGCTGTAAGGGATTCAGAGATTCTTTCAGGTATCCCCCCCAGTTCGCTGACAGCACAGAAAGCTTTCGATGCGATGCGCAAGGGCGATATGCTATCCAGGCTGATCATTGAAGAAACAGTCTACTACCTTGCCATCGGAATTGTTAACATTGCCTGCATGCTTGACCCTGAAGTGATCATTGTGGGGGGAGGAATCAGTAATGCAGGCCCTGCACTGTTCAACCCACTCAAGGCTGCGGTAAAGGAAGAGTTCAAGGGCATGTACAGGCCTCTAAAGGTTGTTCGGGGCCTGAAGAACGGTTCCGACCTTGCAGCAATCTCTGTTCCTCTTTTTAAGAGAGATTAATGGTTCTGGACAGTGATTTCAGGATAGAGAGGTTCAGAAAGGAATACAGCGAAGCGGTTAGAGATGTCGCACTGCATTCCTGGCTTTCCACATACAGTGATATATACACAGAAAATTACATCCGGTCGTTCATAGACAGGTACTACAGAATTGAGGCTATTGCCGGCCTGGAAGACTATGTCAGAAGAGATGAGATTTTCTTTGCAGTTTCAGTGACCGGAAATGATATCACAGGTTTCTGCCAGATAAACAGAGCAGATGACAGATATCTTCTCTCACGCATATACATTCTGCCGGAGCATTTGCACAAGGGAACTGGAACCAAATTTCTGGAACTCGGCGAGAAATGGATCAGGAAACACGGAGGTTCCTGCTATCATGCTTATGTGAACGGGTTGAACCATCCCGCCGTCAGGTTCTATGAGAAATCCGGTTTCGAAAGAAGCTCTGACCCGGAAGAGGGGGATGAACTTCGGTACTTCAAGCGCCTTGATCTGTGACAGGCAGTTTCTCAAAATCAAGTGATCCGGAATCGGTTACCCTGGCGAACCAACCGTCCAGAACCTCATTTTCAAGCTCTATTATCCTGGCTGCATCTGCATTCTTCCTGTCAAAGGTGGAGTGGCCGTCTCTGACAAGAACGACACGGTAATCAAGGCTGTTCGCCCTTCTTGTGGTAGTGTCAACGCAGAGTTCGCTCTGAATGCCCGTTATTACGAGTGTGTCTATGCCCATTGAATCAAGGGTCTCCTTGAGCGTTGAATTGTAGAATGAGTCGGGCGTAGTCTTCTGAACAGTTTTGTCACTTTCAAGAGGCTTGATGGCTTCGTGCACCATCCAACCCTCAGTTCCGTTTACAAAGGCCTTTCCACCAGAACTGTTGTGCTGAATGTATATGACGGGAGTTCCGCTCTTTCTGGCCATTTCAATGACCTTCTGAAGCACTTTCAGAAGGCCCTCTGGATTGTGCAGTTTTTCCAGTGGATTGAACATGTCATTCTGTACATCTATTACCAGGAGTGCCGGTTTCATGATACCAGTCATCATAATGGCGGCAACATATAAAGATGATAACAGGTAATGGAATTTTGTTGCAACATAAAGGCAAAACACTTTTTATTATCCAGGCGGTAGAGTGCCAGTCATGGTTTCAATGAACCTGCGGACAGATGACTCAATTCTGAAGGTGGGAATAGGAAGGGCTGAACTGATACGGAGAATACATAGCCGGGATTCCTCACTCGACGGCCTGATAATACTTGGAGTCAGGTCGACAGGAATTTACTGCAGGCCTTCGTGCCATTCCAGGCGTGTGATGGATTCAAATATAGTGCTTTTCAATGACTGTGCGGAGGCTGAGAACGCAGGATTCAGGCCATGTCTTAGATGCATTCCCAACGGAAACAGCCCGGAAAAGGAGAAAAATCAACTCGCCAGTTCCGTAGCAGATTATATAGTGTCGCATTCCACAGAAAAAATTACGTTATCAATGCTCTCAAAGCGCTTTAAGAAGAGCCGTTTTGTTATCTTGAGAAACTTCAGGAGCATCACAGGCATCTCACCGAGAGAATTCCAGGAGGAGTGCAGAATCAAGAGAGTCAAACACAGCCTGGAAAATGGGAACACAGTTACAGATTCAATTTACAGTGCCGGATATTCATCACACAGCTGGGTGTACAAACATTCAAGAACGAAACTGGGTATGACGCCGGCAGAATACAAAAAGGGAGGAAAAGGAATGATAATAGAATATTTGACGGGAGAATGCCAGTATGGAAGGCTGATCGCCGCTTCTACCAAAAACGGAGTGTGTTTCGTTAGTATTCAGAATTCAGAAAAAGAGCTTGTAAAAGCGCTTGAAAATGAATTTCCGGGAGCTGATCTGAGGAAATCGGAATCACAGGTTCAAGTAATAAGGAAAATCAAAGACTACCTCGACGGAAAGGATGAGGATATGAAATTTGACCTCCAGGGAACAGAATTTCAGGTTAAGGTCTGGGGTGCAATAAGGAAAATACCATTTGGTGAAACAAGAACCTACAGCGAAATAGCAAAGAATGTCGGCCGCCCTGCGGCTGTCCGTGCAGTGGCAAATGCCTGTGCAGACAATCCTGTGCCTCTTATTATACCCTGCCACAGGGTAGTGAGAAAAGATGGGTCACTGGGAGGCTACGGTCTCGGAATAGAAAGAAAGAAGGCCATGCTTGAGAGGGAAAAGGCAAAAAGAAGCAGAAATTAAGCATCTCTGATTACGCTGCAGATGCACAGATTAGATCGTCTGTTTATATATTTGTTATATATTATGTGTAATAACAGATGATAGTATCGATAGACCCAAACTCACTTGAACCGATTTACCTGCAATTATACAGTTCAGTAGTTTCCGCAATAGCGATGGGTGAAATTGTTTCCGGGGACGTACTTCCATCATCGAGAAAACTAGCAGGTGATCTTGGAATAAATTACCATACCGTGAACAAGGCATATAACCTTCTGGAGATGGAGGGTTTTGTCTTGACAGAGAAAAAGAGAGTTGTTGTAGCATCTTCAAACAATGAGGATCGCGATCTGTTCGCAAAGAAATGGAGGACTATTATAATGGAATTACTTTTTGAGGCTAAGGCAAAGGGTTTTGATCCTGAAGAGATAAACAGGCTCTTCAATGGAATCCTGAAAGAAGTTATGGGTGGAAGAGCATGAATGTTCTGCTTCTGACTTCTGTGTTCGTTTTCGCACTTGTGGCAGTCCTATACTGGTTCATGCCATATGTGACTCCAAGAAGCATACAGTTTGGTGTTAGAATCCCGAGAGAAAGAGAGTCTGACCCGGCAATTGCTTCAGTGAGAAGAGGTTTTCATACCAGACTTGCAATCGGATCTGTTTTTCTGTTCATTATTCTAATCATTTTACCAGCCATATATGCAGTTTACTTTCTATCTCTCCTGTCACTTCTAGGCGAGTTGGTGTTTGCTTTCCTGATCTATTTCATGTCATTCAGGAAACTGAGGAAGATCAAGGACTCAGGAAAATGGTATGGAATTGCTGAAGTGGCAGTTACTGCCGTATATGAAACAGAACCTGCTAAGTCCGGTACTTTAAGCGCAATACTTGCCATTCTTCCTTCTATTGCTGTTATAGCCGCCACAATCTACGTTGGCATATCGGTCTACCCAAGCCTCCCTGCACAGATACCCACGCATTTCGGCGCAAACGGAACTGCAAACCAGTTTTCTGCCAAGAGCATTGGCAGTGTGTTCCTCCTTGTATTCGTTCAGATTGCTATGACTGTGATGATGGCTTTGATAGGTTATGCCATATACAGAACAAGGCAGGAAATCGATGTTTCCAGGCCTATTACAACTTCTGATCAGCAGGAGAGGTTCAGGCTGTATACTCGTGATTCACTTTACCTTTTCAACGCAATGACAAATCTAACAATGATGTTTGCTGCCATGGATACCTGGCAGATCCTGCCGAAAGGATTCTCGATTGAATTTCTCATAACTCCTGTTCTGGCAGGATCGCTTGTTCTGGTAGTTGTTCTTATGTCCATCGGACAGATGGGCTCAAGGCTGGATGTCCCCGGTGAAGCTACTGAGGACACTGGAAAGATAAACAGAAATGATGACAAGTACTGGATAGCGGGTTCAATATATTATAACAGAAACGATCCCTCAATTCTTGTTGGAAAACGATTCGGCGTTGGATGGACATTCAATTTTGCTCACCCCATCACATGGGTAGTCCTTGGTGCGCTTGTTTCACTTCCGTTCATCATCGTCCTTCTCGCTCTATTTCACATAATCTGAAAAACATGAATTTGGATTTTGGTGAAAAAATATATTTTTAGGAAAAAAAAATTATTACCTTGTTTTAAGAACAAAAATTTTCTAAAGAACAAGGGGGAATTCATAGGTGTCCGCCGCGGAGAGATATTGGCCAATCATCCAAACTTGCATAACAGCGACTCTCTATAGATGTAATGCTTTGTGGAAGCTCATCCTAGACATAGTCAGGGAATTTTATTTAAAACAGTAACCTGTTACTATTGAACAAAAGTCCCTATTACCTTTACTGGTTAAATGCGAAATCCTTAAGTTCAAATCTCTCTTTCAAAATTGATGAAATATACCGTTATACTGGAGCCCCAAGAGGAGGGCGGTTTTACTGTTTCGGTGCCGGCTCTGCCGGGTTGCATCTCTGAAGGTGAGACCAGAGGGGAAGCCCTCAAGAACATTAAAGAGGCAATTGAACTATACATCGAGATACTCAGGGAAGACGGTAAGGCGGTACCAGATGACGTTGGAGAGGAAGTCCTTCTGGATGCCTAAACTACCGGTTGTTTCAGGAGAGGATGTTGTTAAGGTGC
>JBJKSW010000062.1:0-9087 GCA_046703525.1 Thermoplasmataceae archaeon | reverse complement strand
GGTCATAGAGGCAAAGGCACTGAGCAAACCCCTTGAACAGCAGGTAGCGGACAGAGTCATTGAAATAAAGAAGACATATAAGACTTTCCTTACAGAGGGGGAAAGGGTTGGAACCGTAAATGGCCTTGCTGTAATGGGAGCAGATTCAGGTCTCTCCGATTATACCGGAGTAGTTATGCCGATAGTGGCTGAAATAACACCGGCACAGCACAAGGGAAATGGCGGCGTGTTTGCCACAGGCAAGCTCGGAGACATCGCTAAGGAAGCTGTGCAGAATGTGTCTGCAGTATTCAAGAAAATAAGCGGGCAGGATATTTCCGACCTGGATGTTCACATTCAGTTTGTCGGGTCATATGAGGGAGTTGAAGGCGACTCTGCCAGCATTTCTATTGCCACGGCAGTGATTTCCGCAATCGAAAACATTCCGATAGACCAGAGTGTTGCCATGACAGGTTCTCTTTCAGTAAGGGGAAATGTTCTGCCGGTTGGAGGTGTAACTGCCAAGGTTGAGGCAGCCATCGATTCCGGGCTTTCGAAAGTGATTGTACCGTCGGCTAACTTTGGAGACATAGTCCTGGACGAGGTTCACAAGGACAGGATCCAGATCATACCTGTCAGCGATATCATGGAAGTGCTGGACAATGCATTGACAATGACCCCAGAGAAGCAGAAGTTCATTGGAAGGCTCAAAGACCTTTTCAGGCCGCGAACTACCGTCAGCATATCCGGAAGAAATGGACCGTCAACGGCTTAAGCTTGCTCTCTGCACAAGGGAGAGTAACTCCAGAAAAAATTTCATTGATTTTCTTAACATGGCAAGCGGAGCATTTCTGCTCCTAAGGAAGGACGCTGTCGTATCTAGGACGCAGATAGATCTCTGCTATGAGTCGTCACTTAAGATCAGCCGGAGGAACAGAAAGTACAGGGATTCCTCCACTGTCTTCATGATGCTGCTTTCCGGAAAAACACAGATCAGGGATGCCCTGATCTTTGCCGGCATAAGCGGAGAGGAGAAGGAATTTCTGGTTGCCTATGAAAGCGAAGATGACTTCAGGAAGTTCAGAGTGCAATTCAGTGAATGCTCCTTTTCTCCGGATACTGGGATACCTGAGGACAGTGAGTCTCTAGACAGCAAAGTTTTTCCTGCAATAACAGATGTTATTTACGAGTTGAACCGTTTCCACCATTAGATCGCATATGACTTTCCTAGCGTATTTTGGCCATCTCAATATCGACGTTACCATATCAGTGGAGAACATTGCAAGAAAGGGCAGTGCAGCAGCTAAATCACTGTCCAGGCAGTTCGGCGGAACCCTGGGCAATTTTGCATTCATTGCATCTGGCCTCGGCCTTGATTTTCATCCTTATTCTGCTGCCTGCAGCCGCAGCCACAGCGAATTTCTCCAACTCCTTGCGGACAGGAAAGTGGACATCTCCAGGATAGACGTCAGTACAGAAGGCGAAGGCCCAGTATGCTACATCATTTCGGATCAGAAGGACCAGAATGCTTACATGTTTCAGGGCCCGATGGATGGCTGGAGGCCAGACAGTTCCTTCACCGGGGACTCATACAAATACATACACTTCTCAACAGGCCCTCCAGAGGCATTTCTAGAGATCGCAGGCAAAGGCCCGGCTTCAACCGTCTTCGATCCATCGCAGGAGCTTTTCTATAAGTACAGCAAAGATTCAATCAGAAAATTTGTTCAGAGATCAGACATTGTGATGGGCAACAGCCAGGAGATAAGGGCAATCTTCGATGCAATCGGCCAGTCAATGGATAGGATACCTGAAGACTTTGACGTCGTCATGACCGAGGGGGAAAAGGGAACGACAGTCATGGCGGAAGGAGAACGTTATGCAGTGAGGGGAAGGAAGGCTGTGAGTGTCTATGACACAATAGGCGCGGGTGACGCTTTCAGGGCTGGCCTCTATTCCGCGCTTTACCGGAATTTCACCCTGAAGGAGTCTGTGGCCATGGGAAACATAACGGCTTCTCTTGCCATCGGAGGACCCATATTCAGCTTCTCCCATACCTGGGATTCCGTCTATGAAATATTCAGAAACGAAAAAAAGTTGCTTTTGGATTGAATGCCTTTTAAGTGACCGGAGCATCCTGTTCTCATGACTGTTTACGAATTTGAAGGCCGAATTCCAAGGATTTCTGAAACAGCTTATGTTTTCCCGGATGCAGTAATAATTGGTGATGTCAGGATCGGTGACGAAACATGGATTGGGCCGGGAGCGGTCTTGAGGGGTGACTATGGTACCATTGAAGTCGGGGCATATACTGCAATTGAGGACAACTGCGTAGTTCATGCCAGACCCGGAGAAAAGACAACAATTGGTGATCATGTGACCATCGGGCACCTCAGCGTAATACACACAGGAAGGATCAGCGACTGGGCTGTGATAGGAATGAATTCCACAGTATCCGACTTTGCCGAAATCGGGACGTGGGCAGCCGTTGGAGAGGGGGCAGTTATCAAATCAAAAATGGTCATCCGCGACGGGGAGATTGCAGTGGGAGTGCCTGCAAAGGTTATCGGAAGCGTGAATGAAGAATACAGGGCACTCTGGACGTCCTATAAGAAGAACTATAACACATTCTGCCAGAGATACAGAAGCATGAAGACGCTATAACCAAGAGACTTATCTATGCCCGGATAATATCTAAATATGCCTGGAGAATTTGAAATAGTCCATTCTAGCGTGAGGAAAGTACTGGATTCAAGAGGAAATGTAACAGTAGAGGCAGAAGTCTATCTTCCAAACTCTGCCGGCAGATGCTCCGCACCTGCGGGCGCAAGCACAGGAAAAACAGAGGTAGCGGCCTTCCCGAAGGGAGGTCCGGATAAATCGCTCGAATTCTTTGAGAAACAGGTCAAGGACGAAATTGAAGGAGTTGATGCAATGGACCAGATTGCTTTTGACAAGCTCCTGATGGAGATTGACGGAACCCCTGATTTCAGTGCAATGGGTGGCAATCTCGCAACTGCACTTTCCATTGCAAATGCAAAGGCGGTTGCAAACCAGGTGGGAATTCCCCTGTATATGTATGTCGGGGGCGGACTCAACAGAAAAATGCCAAGACCAATAGGAAATGTGCTGGGCGGAGGCAAACATTCCAGAAACGGAACTACGATGCAGGAATTTCTGGTGTGCACAGATTCTGGCAATACATTCACGAATATAGTGACAAACAGTGCAGTTCACAAACGAATTGGAGATATGCTGTCTGACCGCTTCAAGGATCAGAGCATAGGCGTTGGGGACGAAAGGGCATGGACGGCGCCTCTGGAAGATATAGAGGCTCTCGAGATAGTCAGGGCGGCTGCCAGGGAAGTAAGTTCATCCACCAAGCTCAGGATAGATGTTGGCATTGATCTCGCTGCTTCTTCGTTTTACAATAAGGGCAAGTATGAATACAGGGACGGGAAGAAAACAAAGGATCAGCAGATAGATTTTGTAAAAGAGCTATCAAAGGATTTCGGCGTTTACTTCTTGGAGGATCCAATGGACGAAACGGATTTTGAAGGGTTTGCAGAAGTAACAAAGGCAATAGGTTCAAGATCACTGATTGTTGGCGATGATCTCTATACAACAAACCCGGAACGAGTCAGGAAGGGAATAGAGATGAAATCCTCAAATGCAGTCCTTATCAAGGTAAACCAGATAGGAACACTCTCAAGGACGAAAGAGACCGTCACCCTAGCAGAGGAAGCCGGCTGGAAGACCGTAGTTTCTCACAGGAGTGGAGAAACAACAGACGACTTCATTGCACACGTAGCGGTTGGATTCCGCTCCCTGCTCATCAAGACGGGCACAGTCGGCGGGGAAAGAATTGCTAAACTCAACGAGCTGGTGAGAATAGAAGAGGAATTCTGAAACAGATGCTCAGCATTCTCGGACTGGGATTGAGAGGCTCCCGCAGCCTTACTCTTGAAGAGGCTGATGTCATTTCCTGTGCGGATGAAGTCCTTCTTGATACCTATACTTCAGTAATTGCGCCCGGCCTGGTTGATGATATTGAAAGCAGGCTCACCGTGAAAGTTAAGCTGGTTGACCGCAAAGTGCTGGAGAATAGTGATCTGGTATTTCAGAAGGCCATGAATAGCGAGGTTTGCCTCCTGGTTTCAGGCGACCCTTTCATGGCAACCACCCATAACGAAATCCGGTACCAGTGCATTAAGAAAGGAATTCCGGTACGGGTTTTTGAGAATGCATCTGTCATTAACACCGTGATAGGAATTTCCGGGATCTCCCCCTACAAGATTGGTGCGCCTGTTTCTGTGCCAAGGATCACGGCGAATTTCTTTCCCCTGAGCGTATACCGCAAACTCCTGAAAAATGCACAGGAAAAGCGCCATACAGTATTGCTTCTCGATACCGCAGACGGCAATCCGATGAGAGTTAATGAGGCCCTGCAAATACTGGAGGAAATGGAAAGAAGGGGGAGCGGTGGTCTGATAACTGCAAATTCACACATTTGTGTGGCATCCGCCGTAGGCACTCCCGCGCAGCTTCTTGTGCATGGAAGCCTTGACGAGGTCCGGAAAAGGAAGATCGAGCTGGTGCCATCCACGGTGATACTTCTGAGTGATCTCGATGAGAATGAAACGGAGTATCTGGATGCCTTCTGCGAGCGTGCCTGATAAGGTCACATTATTATCTCTGTGGAGTGTTATTTCAAGTATTTAAAAATACGCTTACCTGTAATTTATTCTAAATTAATAAGGCTCTGTAGAAAGTTATAAATTAATTCTTCTGCTACCCGTTTGATATAATGGCTGGTGACAAACCCCCATTCCAGAGATATGAAACAGATGTTCTGATCATAGGGGCAGGAGGCGCTGGCCTCCGTGCTTCAGTAGAGGCCATAAATCGAGGGTCTAAGGTTCTGATTGCAACAAAGTCTCTTCTCGGCAAGGCGCACACAGTTATGGCAGAGGGCGGCATAGCAGCCTCTCTCGGCAATGTTGACAAGGAAGACAGCTGGGAAGTGCATTTCACTGACACTTTCGTGGAAGGTGTCTACCTTTCAGACTGGAGGCTTGTTGAGAAGCTGGCCAAGGAAGCCCCGGATCGTGTTCTTGAACTGGAGACATATGGCGCACTGTTCGATAGGAACCCAGAGGGCAAAATAATGCAGAGGGCTTTTGGTGCCCATACATACAGGCGGCTCTGTCACGTCGGGGACAAAACAGGATTGGAGATGATAAGGACTCTCCAGGATAAGGTCCTCCACAGTGATGCTGTTGTCCTGGAAGAACTCATGATTACAAAAATAATTACAGAGAACGGTGCGGCCAAAGGCGCATTCGGTATGTTCATAAAATCCGGTGAATACGTTCTCATAGAGGCCAAATCCGTCATACTGGCTACCGGCGGGCTTGGGAGGATATATAAGGTTACATCGAACAGCTGGGAATCCACAGGGGATGGCCTGAGCCTTGCATACGAGGCGGGAGCAACTCTTCAGGATATCGAGATGGTACAGTTCCATCCAACTGGAATGGTATGGCCACCAGGAATCCGCGGCACCCTCGTCACTGAGGGAGTCAGAGGAGAGGGAGGTTTACTTTATAATTCAAAAGGCGAACGCTTTATGTTGAGATATTCTCCCCAGAAAAAGGAGCTTGATGCCAGGGATGTTGTTGCCCGAAGCATATATCATGAAATAACCGAAGGGAGGGGCACGGAACATGGGGGAGTTTATCTTGACATATCCTACAAAGGAAAAGAGTTCATCCTCGAGAAATTGCCCGGAATGTACAACCAGTTCAAGGACTTCGCCGGTGTTGATATCAGCAGGGAGAAAATGGAAGTCGCCCCCACAACTCACTATCACATGGGCGGAATAAGGATAGATCCTGATACAAATGAAACGAACATAAACGGCCTGTACTCATGTGGAGAAGCCGCATCAGGATTGCATGGTGCCAACAGGCTGGGAGGAAACTCGCTTGTTGATCTTCTGGTCTTCGGAAAAAGGACAGGCGAAATGGCATCCGACCATGCTAAAGAGTCATCTCCTGTTCACGTAGGCGATGCTGAAGCTGAAGCCGAAATTAAGAGAATAGAGTCATTCCTCGGAAAGAAGGAACCGCTGAATCCGAATCTCATCTTTGAGGAACTCAGGGTGGCTATGTCCAAATACGTGGGAATTGCCAGAAACGAGCAGGATCTGGACAAGGCACTTGAAGTGATCCGAGACCTCAAGTCAAAGGTTGGAAATGTGGGCGCAAACGGAGGCAAGAGGTTCAATCCAGGTCTGATAACATGCCTTGAAGTAGGAGGCATGCTGAATATAGCTGAACTGCTGGTCACCGCAGCAAAAGAGAGGAAGGAGAGCAGAGGAGCCCATTACAGAACAGACTATCCAAAACTTGATGAGGAATGGGCAAAAAGTATACTTTTCACGAAGAATGGAGATACGTTTGAAATGACTTTTGCAAAAGCACCAGAGATGCCGGAAGAGTTGAAGAAACTTGTAGAGAAAGGAGGTAAGACGCTTGACGCCCAAAGTAACCATTAGCGTTAACAGGTTCGATCCAGACGTTGACAAGGAACCGAGGCTGCAGGATTTCGAGGTTCCTCTTGAAGTCGGTATGGTGGTGCTGGATGCCATACATTACATTCAGAACAACCTGGATCCGTCACTTGCAGCCAGATGGAACTGCAAGGCCGCCAGATGCGGTTCCTGTTCCGCTGAGATAAACGGCCGCCCCAGGCTTATGTGCAAGACAAGGCTCGACGAGGTTGGCCCGAAGGTAACGGTGAGGCCCATGAAAGCCTATCCGGTCGTCAAGGATCTCGTTACGGACGTCTCTCACAACTGGACAGTTGCAAAGAGAATCGCGCCGTTCACGCCCAAGAAAGCAGAAATCCCGTGGAGGATCAATGAAATAGATGTGAAGCGCTCGCAGGAATTCAGGAAATGCATAGAGTGTTTTCTATGCCAGGACGTATGTCATGTGGTCCGGGAACACAACGAGAACTATGTTGGTCCGAAGCACATGGTGAAGATAGCATCGCTGGACATGCATCCGATGGATTCTGTGGACAGATCCCACTGGCTTCATACCGACGGGGGAGCAGGTTTCTGCAACATAACAAAGTGCTGCCAGGAGATCTGCCCGGAGGAGATACACATAACTGACAATGCCATTATCCCGGAGAAGGAAAGGATAGTGGGCAGATATTACGATCCAATTGCAATGCTTGTAAAGAAAGTAAGGAGGAAGAAGTAAAATGATGAAGACACAGAAGAAGAGTTTCTTCTCCGGCGAGCTGTTTGAGGCGAACTGGAGGCTATGGGGCTTCGTGCTCATCCTTATCCTGTCAGTCATAGCACTTTACCTTTACAGAGTGACATCCACAGTTGACGGATATACCGATCCGTTCTATTCCCCAACACTTGCAATAATTCCGCTAATCGCGCTTTTCAGGCTCTCCTGCTACGCATACAGGAAGGACTACTACAGGCACGTTTTCAGACACCCGCTGGCATGCCAGGCCGGAGAAAGGCTGGATACGCCAAAGAGAACTTACAAGGGGGAAACAGGCTTTTTCCTTCTGAACAACTTCCACAGGTATTTCTTCTATGTCGGGCTGGCCGTGCTTCCGTTCTTTTACTACGATTTCGCCATATCGCTTACGTATTCTGCGGGCCACTTCTACTCAGGGTACCTTACACTGAGGCTCGGAAGCCTGATTCTTCTTGCGAACGCCATCCTGCTTACACTCTGGACGGTGAGCTGCCACGCTTTCAGACACCTTTCAGGAGGTTACATAGACTGCTATGGCTGCAAGGCCGGCGGAAAGGGCATAAAGAAATTCTTCAATGGCCAGTCCAGGCTGAACCTGCACCACGAACAGTTTGCCTTCGTCAGCCTTCTTGTCGTTGTGGGCGTGGATCTCTACATACGCGGACTTATGCTCGGGCTTCCAATCGATTTCACATTCTTCAAGGTGTTGCTCTGATGGCAGAATCATCCTTTGACAGGGCTGCATTTCCCATTTTCTTTCTCGGATCAGTGCTCATGACACTACCTGCAATTGTACGATATTACTACACCTCACTCCCGAAGGATCTGGTCATCTGGAGTGTAGCCATAGGTTTCGTGCTATTTGCGATATCGCTGATTTCCGGGATATTCAAGAAGAAGGGTGCCTGAGGCAACAGTTTCTCAGCGATTTGAAATGAGCATTCAACCCCTTTTTTTTTCTTCCTTTCACTGATATTTTTCAGGATTCCATGAATATCAGGCCACGGCCTGGCAAACATTTATACAGCAATTGATTTTTTTCGTTCTGTGTTTGAGGGATGGGACGATCTGCTGAGCAGAGATGAAAAAGTCGCGCTGGAGAGGCAGGGATTCGGCAGCCGAAGCGGATTTGGCACGAAACCTGCACTTCTTGTTATTGACGCACAGTATTCTTTTGTCGGCACGGATTCTCCGCTGAAGAGCTCGACCCAGAGCTACCCGAAGAGTAGCGGAGATGTGGCGTGGAGAGCAGTTGAACAGATCAGAGAACTGATTGGCACATTCCATAAGGCTGTACTTCCAGTCATCTATTCAAAGGCCATTCACAGATCAGTATTCAACCTTAAGGCAAGGGCCACAAAATCATCAGTGATGGAGGATGGCCCCAGAGCGGAGGACATAGTGGATGAAATAGCGCCGGCAGATTCAGACATAATAATAGAAAAGTCAACTGCGAGCTGTTTTCAGGGAACCCCTCTGCTCAGGATCCTCAGGATGCTAGGCACAGATTCAGTCGTGGTAACGGGAGGCACCACCAGCGGCTGCGTCAGAGCTTCGGTTGTGGATGCATTCAGCAGCGCACTGAATCCTGTTGTGGTGCCTGAGGCAACATTTGACAGGATAAGGATTTCACACAGGGTCAGCCTTCTGGACATGGGCCTGAAATATGCAGATCTCCTGAGCGTGAAGGAAGTTGGCAGATACATACGTGAATTGAAGACCTGATGCTGCCAGTTTCTGAAATTAATTTTCAAATGAGCCTGAACAGTTTCAGGTTGAGGTTTCTCATCCGCTCGTCCTTTAGGGATTCTATTAT
>JBJKSW010000061.1:0-12194 GCA_046703525.1 Thermoplasmataceae archaeon | reverse complement strand
TGTACAATCAGGAGAGCGTACAACTCTTGATATCTAGAGTATAACTCTTGACTGAGAATGCTCAGAAAGGCTATATTAATGGTGGTACAAAGCTGTTTGAGTATCTAATTTACAGGACACAGTCTTTTGGCAAAATATGGATATGAACCTGAATAGGGATGGACCGGTCGGGATTTGAACCCGAGACCTCCTGCTTGCGAAGCAGGCGATCTACCGCTGATCTACCGGCCCGTTAGAAAGGATCCTGTTCTCCGGGTTCTTAAGTAACCTTATATGCTGACAGTCATAGTGGTATACCATTGGATTACTATATCAACGGCCTTACACCTAGAGAATACCAGGTAAACCTTTTTCGGGAAGCGATAGAGAAAAACGTATTAATTGTTTTGCCGACCGGTCTCGGAAAGACTCTTGTAGCAGCCATGGTGGCTTCAAGCATCCTTCATGACACGAACGAAAAAGTGCTCATGCTTGCACCAACTAAACCGCTTGTAAAACAACATTACCTTACGATGAAAGAACTTCTCGGGCTTAAGGAAAACGAGATCTACCAGCTAACCGGAGACCTTCCTGCAGGAGACAGGGAATACAGGTGGGTCCTGGGCAAAGTGGTTGTGTCTACTCCACAGGTTGCCTGGAATGACATAAGGAAAGAAATACTCAACCTTTCCAAATTTGGCCTGATAATATTCGATGAAGCCCACAGGGCTGTGGGAAATTACGCTTATGTCGGTGTCTCAAAAGCATACAGGGAATACAGGCAGCACCTTATACTCGGACTTACTGCAAGCCCGGGGTCAGACAAGACAAAATTCTCGGACGTAATGGACATTCTTGGAATAGAGAAAGTGATAATAAAGAACGAGGAGGATGCAGACGTAAAGGACTATGTCAAGGATGTCGAGGTGAAGGTGTCATACATACCTCTGCCTCATGAGATTGCAAACATATCAAGGTACCTCAGGCTGATCCTGAACGACATAGCCGAGAAGCTGAGAAGGAATAATATCATACCAACGAGGACACCAAGCAGGAAGATGCTGGCCGATCGGGTCAAAGCGCTTGTGAACCGTGCAAAGAGAGGAGAGAAGAACCTTTTCGGCCTAATACCGTACCTCACGGCAGCAATCAGGGTGGATTATGCCCTGGAATACCTTGAAACCCAGGGGCTTGAAATATTCCAGGACTACATGAAGCAGATGCTTGAGAGCAAGGAAAAATCACAGCAGAGAACTGCATCGATCATAAAGAAGAGCGAATATTTCGAGAGGCTTATGCTCGAAATGGAAAAAATAGATGAATACGAGGTAGGAAACCCAAAAATGGAAAAGACAAAAGACCTCTGCGAAAACATAATATCTGCACATCCGGGATCAAACATTATTGTTTTCACACATTTCAGGAAAACATCGGATCTACTTTCAAAATACCTTTCTGAGAGTTCTGAGCTCATCAGGCCCGCCAGGTTCGTTGGCCAGTCTTCAAAGGAAGGCGATCAGGGCCTTAACAGGAAAGAACAGGAAAAGATAATGGACAAATTCAGGTCCGGTGAATACAACGTCCTGGTTGCAACAAGTGTAGCAGAAGAGGGTATCGATGTTCCGTCAACAGATGCAGTGATATTCTACGAGCCTGTGCCTTCGGACATCAGAACGATACAGAGAAGGGGAAGAACCGGCAGAATGAGAAATGGAGAGGTGCACATTCTCACCTATGAAGGTACAAGGGACATAGGATACCTTTATACCAGCGGGAGGAAGGAAAAAGCAATGAAGAGAAACATTTCCGGGTTTGCCAAGAACAGGCCAAAGAAGAAGCGGACACTTTTCGACTACTAGTCCCCTTCTATGCCTATTTTGACTATGTTTGCCAGAAGGGCATCAAGCTGAATGTTGTCGGAGCCGCCCTCAACTATCCTGAATTCCGCTTCGGCAAGTGCAAGAATCAGGTCCATTTTTCTCCGGGGCGTCATTGGATGTTTTCTGACAGCAGAATGTATTCCCTTTATGATGTCAATGCCGGACATTCCCTGATCTATGAGAAGTTCGTCCAGTTTGTCCCTTGCCTGATCAAAAAGTCCGTGTTCAAGGGCCGCTGAAACAATATTCTTGAATTCATCCGGCGAAGAATAGCCAAATATTTCATACACCTTCTTCTCTGTCAGTTCACCTGATGAATAAAGAGTCTGCAGAACGTTTATGGCCCTCCTCATGTCACCCTCGGAAAGTTCAGCAATCGCGTCAAGGCAATCCTCTCCGATCTCAAATCCTTCGCTTGATGAGATGGCCTTAAGCCTCTTTTTCACGTTTTCGGCACTCACAGGCCTGAATTTCAGTACAACGCACCTGGACTGTATTGGCGGTATAATCTGGGATGAATAGTTGCATGAGAGAATGAATCTTGTTGTGGCTGAATAGATTTCCATGGTTCTCCTCAATGCAGCCTGGGCCTCGCTGGTCAGCTGGTCAGCTTCGTCCAGAAAAACGATCTTGAAGCCGAGTGGATTTGACGGCTTTATCCTTGCATAGTCTTTTACGCTGACTGAAGAAGAGCTGCTGGAACGGTCCTCATGGCCACGCATTATGTCGATTCCCCTGTTGCTCGATGCATTGAGCTCAAGAAAATTCTCTTTCCAGTCCTCGCCGAAGAGTTCTATGGCTATGGTTATTGCAGCAGATGTTTTTCCAGTACCAGCCGGTCCGGAGAATATCAGGTGAGGTATGTCCCTCTTGTTGATGAATGCAGAGAGTTTCTCAACATTTCCATCCTGGCCAACCATGTCGCCGAAATTCTTGATCCTGTATTTCTCTATCCAGATCTCGTTCATGTTTCCTCTCTGATTTTTTGGAATCTGATGTCCATATTGTTGGATATTAAATACATTTGTTGTGGCTGCCATGAAACACGGAAACGGGGTTACGGGGAAAAAGCAATTAGGAAGTAATGAGTAGTTAGGGAGATTAGTAATGAAAGTGAGCGGGCTTCTTGAAAGAAAGGAGCTGGGCTGGGAAGCAAATGGAATCAGAATGGAGGGCACTCTCGTGGTGCCAGCAGGAATATCTGACGGAAGTCCGGGGCTGATTTTTGTTGCAGGCAGTGGCCCGACTGACAGGAACTGGTGCTCTCCTCTGCTGCCAGGGACAAATGGAAGCGGGAAACTCCTTGCGGAACTGCTCGCATCAAGAGGGTATCCAACTTTCAGGTATGATAAGGTTGCATCAGGGCCGCACATGAAGGAAAACATTGCTGTTGCTGCAGGGAAAATCAGTATGGAGAGCCACGCGCAGGAGCTTTCAGATGCTATTTCCTCTTTCATTTCCAACGGATATGGCCATGGGAGGGAAATTTATGCACTTACCAACAGCGAGGGTGCAATACATGCACTGAACTACCAGCTCTCCGGCAGGAAGCCGAAGTTCTCTGGTTTCATTCTGACCGGTGTGACCGGAAGGGCAACCGGCGAAGTTGCAAGGGAGCAGATAGACAACCAGGTCAGGATGCTCAGGAACAGCGATGAGATAATGAAGCACTATGACAGTGCTATTGCAGACTTTCTTGCAGGGAGAGAGCTGAAGGAAGACCCTGTTCTCCCGGAACCTGCCAGGATGCTGATCAGGAGTCTGGCAACACCTGCCAACCTGCCATTCTCCAGGGAGTTATGGAAGACGAGCCCGGCAGAGCTGCTTGTCAAGATTAGGGAGAAGGTACTTGTTATCATAGGAAAGAAGGACATCCAGGTTAACTGGATGGAGGATGGACTGAGACTGGAAAAACTGGCTGAATCGCGCAGCAACATAACTGTTCATTTTCCGGAAAATGCAGACCATGTTCTGAAATACCAGGAGAAGAAAAGAGAGCAGCTCGTCCCCCAGCAGGTTGGCCTGTCCTATAATTCTGAAGAGAGAACGCTGGACCCTGAGACTGTGGAAATCATAGTCAAATGGCTCCAGGGAACATTATAATCTGCTGCCGCCTGAAATGATATTTTGGGTGCGGCTGCCCGCTATCATATATATACAGCAGCATAATTACATGTTGCTGAAATGCCTGAAACCCGCAGGATTCCTGAAATAGTTGTGCTTGCGTCCGGCAGGGGCTCCACATTTGAGGCAATAGCCCTGGCCGTGAAAGACGGGAGAATAAAGGGCCGGATTTCCATGCTTATATGCAACAGGCCCGAAGCACCTGTGATGGAAATTGCATCCAGAATGTCCGTTCCCTCAAGCCTCGTATCTGGACCTGATGAATCCATGTTTGCTGAAATTTCTGAGTTACTTGAAAGACATGGTCCGGATCTCATAGTTCTGGCGGGCTTCATGAAAATACTCCCAGAAGAGATTGTCAGGAAATACGGAGAGAGGATGATCAATACTCATCCATCATTATTGCCCTGCTTCGGTGGAAAGGGCTTCTACGGCGACCGTGTTCACAGAGCAGTCCTGAAGAGCGGAGCCAGAATAAGCGGCTGCACAGTTCACTTTGTTACGCCGGATGTTGATGGAGGCCCTATAATAGCTCAGGAATCCGTACCTGTTGAAGACGGTGATGACGTTGCATCACTGAGGGACAGAGTCCACTCCAGGGAACTGGAACTGATAGTTAAGGCCATAGCCCGAATACTTACAGAGCCTTACAGGATTTCCGGAAAAAGGGTCCTATTTGGAAGATGAAGGTGCCCGGCTGCCTCTGTCAAGATAGGCGGACATGTAAACCACAAGCATTATTATGCCAGCCGCCCCGGCAATAAGAACCCAGAAATAGTATGACAGGACGACAGGAACCGATGGCGGATAGAGAATGAGAAGCGTGAGTGCGCCGTTGAAAAACCAGTGCATTGGTATATCAACATAGACGCCGAATTTCAGGTATCCGAATCCGAGTGCTATTCCCGTGATAGCTACAGTGAGGATCTTGCCCGCGTCCCATGCTCCGTAAAGAAGATGAGCGTACCCCCAGATAATGCTGGTTGCAACAATAAGGGTTATGTCAAGCCAGCCGGTCTTCACACTGTATTTTGTTCTCATTCTGCCCGGTGCTATGATCGAATAAAGGGAGTCTCTTATGTTGTGGCCCCTGCTGTATATGAGCAGGAAAGAGAAAATTCCAAGCGGTATGATCCTGAATCCCACTTCTTCCGCGAAAGGTGCATATATCAGGCTGTTGTATGCAAGAAAAGGTGTTGTAACCAGCTCACTTGAAATGGACGTTCCACCTATGCCAACGCCAAGGGACTCTTCGATCAGTGAAACCACCGTTGTTATGAGGAATACCGCAGGGATAACAATGGAGAAGAATCCTGCCGGAGTGTCAATGAGCCTTGGCATCTGTTTTGTAGATGCCTTGATCATGAAAAAGAAGAAAAGGATGTATAGTGCCATCATGGTGGACATTATCAGGATTATGGGAACAAGGCCGACATCCACAAACTGCACGAGTATGAAGAAGTAGAGGGGGCCAGCCAGGTTGTAGTATCCTGTCCAGTATGGATTAAACAAAAAAGGAAGCGACACAAACAGTATGACGGCAGTAAAAACAACTGTCGCTATTGCATATGCAGTGCCAAGTTGCCATGCCTTAGAACCTGTGGCTGAAGTGGATTGTCCAGCAGAATCCATATGTCTTTCCTGTCAGTGCATATTGTTATAAAAGATATGTTTTGGCACAGTGGAAATGAAAAATGGAATCTAATCCAGGACGAACTTGTATCCGTACTGGATAATTCCACTTGCTCCGTCTTCACGGATTTTCCTGAAAACACTGTGCACACGCTTGCCCATTTCCACTTCTGAGGATGGTGTATCTACTATCTGGCCTGTTACTACCGGACCCTCATCGAGCTTTATCAGTGCCAGGATGTACGGGCGCTGCCTCTTAAATGCAGGAGGTACGTCATGAACGACTGTGAAACTGAATATTGAGCCGTTTCCAGAAAGCTCCATCTCCTTCATTTTGCCAATGGAATCCCTGTGGCAATCCGGGCATACGTCCCTTGGCGGGAAGTATACCTTGCTGCAGTTGCCGCACTTGTGTGCAACCATCCTGTACCTGTGGTCGGATTCTCTCCAGATCCTCGAAAGTTCTCCCATTCAGTTCCCCCCCAGAATATGTACAATGGAAGTGGAACCGCTTCCACCCATGCTGTGAAGCATAGCATTCTTCATGTCTTTCACCTGTCTCTGGCCAGCCCTGTTCTTGTATTGCGTATACGCTTCCACAAACTGACCGACGCCAGTCGCACCGTACGGGTTTCCTTTTGCCTTGAGCCCTCCGGACGGGTTTACCGGAATCCTTCCGTCAAGCTTTATGTCGTTCTCAACAAGGTCCTTTGCCTTGCCTTTCTCAGCAAACCCGAGGTCTTCCAGTTCAATGAGGCCGTATATGCTGAATGAGTCGTGAAGCTCGACCATGTTCACGTCATCTAATTTTATACCTGCCTTTTCCATAGCAGTTCTTCCCGCTAGCCTTGCGGAATCAAATGTGTATATGGACGGCCTGCTGTGTAGCGCAAGATAATCCTGCGAGATAGCAGAAGAAAGTATTCTGACTCCATCAAGGCTGTTTTCCTTCACATACTTCTCTGAGGCAAGTATCACTGCTGCCGCACCATCTGTCAATGGTGAACAGTCCATCATGTTAAGGGGCTCTGCCACTGCCACCGAATTCATGACAGCCTGCAGCGTCAGCCTGTTCTTGTATTGTGCGTTTGGATTCAGGGATGCGTTTGCGTGGTCATTCACTGATATCATGGCAAGTGCCTCCTTTGCAACATTGAAGTCTTTCATGTATTTTCTCGCAGACATGGCGGCAAGCGCTGCCGGAGTCGCGCCGAAGAAAGCTTCCCACTCGCTGTCAAGGACGGTGCTCGTTAGGTCAAGAATCTCAGATCCGTAAACATCTGTCAGTTTTTCAACTCCTCCTACGATTGCCACATCATATTCTCCTGACCTGATTGCAAGGTAGGCTTCCCTGACTGCTGCCGCCCCGGAAGCTGTTGAAGCCTCAACCCTTATTGCCGGTATGTGTGTTGCTGCAATTCCTGAAAAATCAGCGATCAGCGAGCCCACATCGTTCTGGTAGCTGATGCCTGCTCCAAGGCTGTTGCTTCCGTACAGTACCTCAATGTCCTTTGAGAATATACCTGCGTCCTCAATGGCTCTGAGACCTGCCTCTACAGCGAGCTCCCTCAGTGATCTGTCCCAGAGTTCCCCGAACTTGGTCTCTCCTCCTCCAATTATGTATACTTCACTCAATGTTACCACCAAATACTATTTTCTTCTTGAATTTCGCATAGACTGCATAATCTACCAGCTCAGTGTTTGAAATCATTTTCTGGACTGTCGGGGCAGATTCCCTGTCAATCTTTTCAATCTCATCCTTTACTGTAATGTCAAACGCGTCCGAGCCAGCGCCTGAACCGAATGAAACGGCCAGAACTCTGTCGCCCGGAGATGCCTCATCCAGAATTGCTGAAAGGCCAGTCATCATTGAGGCAGAATAAGTATTACCTATGATTGGAGTTAGAAGACCTGTTTTGTACTGTTCTTCGGAAAACCCAAGCATTTTTGCCGCCCTTGTGGGAAACTTCCCGTTTGGCTGGTGAAATACTGCATATTTGTAATCCTTGACCTCAGAGCCTGCTCTTTCCATCAGTTTCTTGGTTGCTCCGAGGACGTGCCTGAAATAAGCCGGCTCGCCTGTAAATCTCTCACCATGGGTCGGATACGGCTGTCCCTCTCTTCTCCAGAAATCAGGAGTATCTGATGTAACGGAGAGCGTGTGGTTTATCTCGGCAATCACCTTGTCCTTTCCGAGGATCATTGCAGTTCCGCCCGCAGATGCAGAATATTCAAGCGCATCACCGGGTGCTCCCTGAGAGGTATCCGCACCAATAGCCATTCCGTATTTGACAAAATCAGAGTCTACCATAGCCTTCACGTTCTGCATGGCTGCGGTTCCTGCCTTGCATGCAAATTCATAGTCTGCTGAAAACAGGCTGAAATCCACTCCCAAGGCTGATGCAACAATAGTTGCAGTTGGTTTGACAGCGTATGGGTGCGATTCAGATCCCACGAATATAGCGCCGACGTCAGCAGGGTTTATTTTGCCTCTCTTTACAGCATTTCTGGCTGCTTCAACAGAGATTGTTGCGACGTCTTCGTCAGGTGACGGTACCGATTTGCTCAATATGTAAATTCCATTTCTTATGTTGTCAGGATCCTCTCCCCAGACGCGAGCTATCTCGTCCGGCTTGATCCTGTACCTTGGAATATAAGAGCCATAGCTTACTATTCCGGACATGTTACTTCCTTCAGGGAAGATTTCTTTTATATATAAAACTGACGAGCTGTTATTCGTCAAATGACTAGTAATCTTGATCCCTGACCACAATAAGACTGCCCCCAATCTAATGAGGCCAATATTCAGGAACATCTTCATGATTCCAATGATAAGCACTGAATTGTGGCCTGCAGTGGATAGGGTGATTCTACTGTCTCCCATGGTCCGGGCAGGACGTCAATTGACAGCATGAAGCACTTTCGAAAGGTTCTTACCCCGGCATCGGCATCTTTTTCTTCTTTATTAGACTAAAAGTAATTATATTATATTTCAGTCATGGATATTACCTGTTAGAGAGTTCAAATGAGTACACTTATACTTAATGTCGACCGCGACAACGACTACGGAGAGAAGGCGGGCATTACCGGACCCATCACTGGCTACACTGAGTGCTATAACGCGGCCCTGAAACTTATTAATATTGATCCGGAAGATTCGGATGCAAATGCCCTGTTTGGCGCGATCCACCACTATGAAGACCTGAGGACAAAAGGAGAAGACGTTGAGGTTGCCCTCGTCACAGGCAGTGAAAATGTCGGAGAGGAATCTGACGAAACCATAGCATCACAGATAGACGAGCTCCTTTCCCTCAACAGCTACGACAATCTGATCCTTATAACAGACGGCGCAGAAGATGATTATATAATTCCGCTCATAACCTCAAGAATCAAGATAAGGTATGTCAAGCACGTGATAGTGAGGCACAACCAGAATATCGAGTCAGTCTACTACTACCTGGTTAAGGCCATGAAGGACAAGAAGGTAATGAACAAATTCATTATTCCTTTCGGACTGGTATTCCTCACGTATGGTATCGTGTCTCTTGCACTTCTTGTATATTCAGTAATGATAACAAAGGCAAACTACATTGAGCCGAACCTTGGCGCAGTTACGTTTGTGACCATTGTGCTCGGTGCTTATTTCGTTGAAAGGGGATTCGGGCTCGGCAAGATATTCCTACACTTAATGCGTTCAGTCAGGGAATATGCAGAAGACACGCGGGTCTCGTTCATTTCATATGTTGTTGCTGCTTCCCTTATATTTGCGGGAGTAGCTTCCAGCTATGTTGTTACAAGCAGAAACTATGACAATCCGGTGGATGCCATTCTTGTATTCCTTTCACTTTTCGCATGGTGGTTCTATGGTGCAGTGTTCGCACGCGAGAGCGGCGTTGCCATAGAGATTCTCCTTAACGGCAAGAAGGGAGTCAGCAAGATAATCTACGGATTGATGTTTTCACTGTCCATTGCATTCATAGTTTATGGCATGATCAATTACATAAGGTATGAACTAGGGTTTGCGACTTTCCAGTTTGCCATTGTAAACATAGCACTCCTGGTTCTTGGAATTGTTATTGCAGTGCTGTCTTCCGTGATTCACAGGTATTACACGGACAACCACGATTCTGGGCCTCTGACATCACTTGAAAAGACAATTTTTGAAGATAAGTGAGGCACCGGATCCATTGAATCTAGATGCCTGGATTCCTGTTTATGAAAGGATACTAAGGGAATACGGCTTCAGCAGAACAGAGGACGAGGAGTCATGCAGGATACTGTCAGAAAGGCTTTCATTCAGGGCACAGGAAACAATACCTCTGCGCTTCAGGGGGAAGCGTACTGTTGTAATAGGCAATTCTCCTTCACTTGAGGATGAATTTTACAAGATAGGAACTGGACTTGTCATAGTGGCAGGTTCTGCAATTTCAACATATCATTCAAGGTTTGGATGTCCTGAAATTGCAGTGACCGACCTGGATGGAGACATTGAGACAACGGAACACTGTATTTCAGAGGGTACCGTCACGTTTGTGCACGCCCACGGCGACAATGTTGACAGGATCAAAAACTTCAGAATTCCTGAGAATTCCGCAGTATTCGGCACCTGCCAGTGCATGCCTCTCCACGGTTCCATGAATTTTGGAGGGTTTACAGATGGTGACAGGGCTGCATTTCTTGCAGACTATCTGGAATCACCGAGAATTGAGCTAGTTGGCTTTGATTTCAGCAACGTGATTGAAAGAACTCCGGCAGAGAGGAAACTTAAGCTCAAGAAAATGAAGACGGCAAAAATGCTGATTGACCTGCTGTACAGGGAACGAATACAATCTTACGGGAAAGACAACCTGGTCATCCTCTGACAAACCTGCCATCACGGTAGAATACCGGAAAATCAACCATGTCGATCCTGAGCGCCATTTCAACGTCTTTCCTGTATCCCAGCATATCAAGAGTTCTTGCCCCGTTGCAGTTTCTTACCTTCTCTGCGTAGAGGTCAAAATCCGGTTCTTCCCCCTTGAGGGATCTCTCAAGGAATTCTGCATAAATCTGGTCTTCTTCAGACTTGCCGTCCGGCCTGTCCGATCTAACGAGCCAGATCTCATCCCTTTCTGAGAGCCATTTCAGTGTGGCAGTATGGTTTATGAAGGAAGCGGTTACGACTGATACGCCTTCTGGAATCATGCCAAGTACCTTAGTGCCGTTTGTGGAAGTGAATGCAATTTTTCTTCCTTCAAGGTCGGCATCCATCACGTCGCTCGGAGAGTTGTTGAAATGGAAACCCGGTATTCTTATTCCAAACCTCTCGCCGACAGTTACGGTGCTTTCGTCCTGCCTTGCAAATTTCCTTGCGTCTCTCATCTTTGGGAATGGATAGACAGCAACCGCACCACTGAAGAGAAGGACTGGTATTGTTGATGTTGCCCTGAAAATATCGATGAGAGCGGCTGTACCTTCCACCCTGTCAGCCTCTGCCCTACCAGATATTACATTAATCTTCAGAACCTCACCCGGAATTCCCAGATCGGTGCATTGCACATTTACTTTGCCTAAGCAACCTGAAAGCATCGATTCTATTAATGCATCAGGCAAACTCAAAAGAGTGAAGCCAAGATAAACGTTAAAAAGGGGTTTGCTATCTAAGCAAACCGTTTCAGTGATTTAAATGGCACAAACAGTTAAGGCAATGGTTGAAGGCGGGAAGGCTACTACCGGAGCACCTCTTGGTCCGGCACTCGGACCCCTGGGTCTGAATCTTGGCCAGATTGTAAAGGAAATAAACGACAAGACGAAGGATTTCTCCGGAATGCAGGTCCCGATAACAGTAACTGTTACAGACCCTGCAACCAAGAAATATGAGATATCCGTGGGTATCCCTCCGACATCGGCTCTCGTAAAGAAAGAGCTTGGCATTGAGAAAGGAGCCTCAAAGAGAAAAGAACAGACAGCGGGCAACGGAACGCTCGACCAGATAGCAAAAGTCGCAAGGCAGAAGATAGACAGCATGCTGGCGGGGGACCTTAAGGCAGCTGTGCTTGAAGTTCTTGGGACCTGTGTGTCTCTTGGAGTTACGGTTGACGGAAAGGACCCTGAAGAGATGCAGAAGTTAATTAAGAATGGGGAAATCACAGTAAAATAATCACAATGTCCTGTAGGAGAGCTCATGCTCGCAGGCACTACGGGGGTATTATATGGCAAATGACGAAGTAACAAAAGCGGTAATCGAAGCGAAGAAAGAATCCAAGCAGAGGAATTTTCCTGAGAGCATAGAGCTTGCAATTAACATGAAAGATGTTGATCTTTCCGACCCGAAGAACAGGATAAACGAGGAAATAATACTGCCCAGCGGGAGAGGTAAGACTGTTAAAGTTGCTGTTTTCGGTTCTGAGGAAACACAGTTCAAATCAAAAGATGTAGCCGATCTTGTATACGGCCCTGAAGACCTTAACAAGTTTGGCGGTGACAAGAAAGAATTCAAAAAGAAATCAGAGGATGTTGAATTTTTCATAGCTGATACGCCACTGATGTCAACAATTGGAAAGAGCCTTGGACAGGTTCTCGGTCCGAGGGGAAAGATAC
>JBJKSW010000060.1:0-33497 GCA_046703525.1 Thermoplasmataceae archaeon | reverse complement strand
AATGAGCACCCGGTATCCATAATTGGAAGTTACCCGCACAGTTTTTATGAATTCATTTTCAAGACAGAATTTCTTGTGACTATCGGTAGCTACATAGGTACACATTATTTCGGTGTTTTTGCATCGTTAACTGGATTAAGGCAGGCTTCATCTGTTGGATTCATCGTAAACCTTACTGACACAGGGATGCGATAAATGAATGGCAAGATTCGTGTTAAGAGGGCGTTCTTGGCAGTAATATTGCTGGCAACTATCGGCATTGTGCATGCTTTCCATAAAATCCACGGAACCATGGGCCTCTGTCTTCACATGATCCATGGAATGAAAATCTGAAGCCAAAAATGCACTTTTTGCTCCTCCGGGCTGCATTTGGAACCCTGTTTGAAACAGAGTTAAATCAGACAATGCCTCAGCAGCCGGGCCTTTTCAATGATTAGACTGTAGCATGAAGGAGCCGGCATTCACCAGAGGTCTGTGAAGGCATTGACACAGAAGTGGTGGCTGTATTGACCTGTTCCTGTGTTTAAAATAGAATTGTTTATCTCATTTCCTGAAATATGGGTGCAGCATGATTATAGATGATGAACGCAATGTTTCATGCGGTGGAGATCCCATCACTTTCATGAAGAGTGTTATGAAAGGCCTCTACTACCAGCTTGAACCCGGGCAGGACGCTAAAATTCTGGTTCTGCATGAAAAATACCCATATGAAAAACCAATTTTTGAGGGAATAGCAAATATGGCAAAGGTCAAGCTGGTTGAATTCACAGACGACGGTAAGGAAATATCCATTCTTATCAGGAGAACAGACGATTAGAAGAACACTTTAAGTGTTTAAATCAATACCATGAGGAATACACAACGGAGTTAGAAAAATAATGGAAAGTTATGATGCTTCTCAGATCCAGATACTGGAGGGACTGAAAGCTGTACGAAAAGTGCCTGGAATGTACATCGGGTCCACTGATACGCGTGGTCTGCACCATCTTGTCTATGAAGTCGTAGACAACAGCATAGACGAATCAGTTGCAGGATACTGTTCCAACGTATACATGGAAATTTTCAAAGACGGCTCTATTATGATTGAAGATGACGGGAGGGGCATACCCGTCGAGAACCATCCCAAGTATAACAGGCCCGCGCTGGAGATAGTGCTTACAGAACTTCACAGCGGTGCAAAGTTTGACAAGCGTGTATACAAAATAACAGGCGGCCTCCACGGCGTGGGCGTCCACGTTGTAAACGCACTCTCAAAGAGGCTGATAGCACTCGTGAAGAGAGAAGACGGAATATATTACGAAATTTTTATGCAGGGCCTTCCACAGGGCGGACTGAAGAAAACTGACATCGAGGGCCTCAAAGAGCTTGGAGATGTGTTTCCCAGACTCTATCCGCGGCTTACTGCAGGCCACGGACTTATCGTTTATTTTGAACCGGATCCAGAAATATTTGAATCCACGGAATTCTCCTATGATACACTTCACAAGAGAATGAATGAGCTGGCGTTCCTGAACACACAGATCACCATTAACATGACAGACGAGCGCTCCGGCTCCGGTGACGCTCTACACTATGATGGCGGACTGAAGGAATTCGTTGCATTTCTCGGAGAGGGGTACAATTCCATTCTGAAAACTCCCATATATCATTTCGAGGAGACAGAGGACAGTATCGTGGAATTCGCAATTCAATACAACACTGGAATCACAGAAATCATGCAGTCTTATGTCAACAACATATCAACTGTTGAGGGTGGAACCCACGTAACAGGTTTCAGGGCAGGACTCTCCAGGGCAATACAGGACTACGCAAAGTCCCATGACCTGATAAAAGGTGTCGAATCAATAACAGGAGACGACGTGAGGGAGGGCCTTGTTGCAGTCCTTCACGTGAAGGTCCACAGCCCGCAGTTTGAGGGCCAGACAAAATCAAAGCTTGGGAACAGCAATGTCAGGGGAATTGTTCAGTCAGTAACCGAGAAGTACATGAAAGAATACCTGGACTCGTTTCCGGACGTTGCAACCCAGATCATAAAGAGGGCTCTTGCAGCCGCGGCAGCCAGAGAAGCTTCAAGGGAAGCCAGAGAACTGGTACGCAGAAAATCCGCCCTTGAAAGCGGAGGCCTTCCGGGAAAACTGGCCGACTGTTCACTTACCGACCCGGCCAGGTGCGAACTCTACATAGTGGAGGGAAATTCTGCAGGCGGTTCTGCGAAGCAGGCCAGGAACAGGGAGTTCCAGGCCATACTTCCGCTCAGGGGTAAAATTCTCAATGTGGAGAAGTCAAATGATGTCAAGGCACTTTCTAACCAGGAGATCAGGAACCTGATAACTGTACTCGGAACAAACATTAAGGAAAACCTGAACGTCGAGAAGCTGAGATACCACAAGATAATCATAATGACCGATGCGGATGAGGACGGTGCGCACATCAGGACTCTCCTGCTCACATTCTTTTACAGGTTCGCACGCGAACTGATTCAGAACGGGTATGTGTACGCAGCACAGCCTCCCCTCTACAGGGTCCAGAAGGGATCTAACATAAGGTACGTCTACTCGGAAAGGGACAAGGAAAGTGTTGTGAATGAACTTGGAAAGAATGCAGTGGTCCAGAGATTCAAGGGTCTTGGTGAGATGAATCCGGAACAGCTGTGGGAAACGACTATGGACCCTGAGACGAGGAACCTGATCCAGGTAACAATAGAAGATGCCGCCAACGCCGAGCATCTTTTCTCCATTCTCATGGGAGAAAAAGTGGAGCCGAGAAAGCTGTTCATTGAGAAGAATGCGAAGTTTGTCCAGAACATAGACCTGTGATAACATGATTAAGGCTAAATCAATTGAAGAAGAGATACGAACATCATATCTCGAATACGCAATGAGCGTCATAGTGAGCAGGGCAATACCGGATGTGAGGGACGGGCTGAAGCCTGTCCAGCGCAGGATCCTGTACGCAATGAACGAGCTCTCATTCACTCATAACAATCCTTACAAGAAATCAGCCAGAATAGTCGGGGAGACAATGGGTAAGTACCACCCGCATGGGGACATGGCCATTTATGACGCACTGGCAAGAATGGCCCAGGAGTTCTCGCTGAGGTATCCTTTAATAGACGGCCAGGGAAACTTCGGATCAATTGACGGCGATGAACCTGCCGCAATGAGGTACACCGAGGCCAGGCTCAGGGAACTCTCAGAGCAGATGATGGTGGACATAGACAAACAGACAATCCCGTTCAGGCTGAATTTTGACGGTTCTCTCGAAGAGCCGGAATATTTTCCTTCTGTTGTGCCGCAGCTTCTCCTCAACGGAACTTCAGGAATAGCGGTAGGAATGGCCACGAACATGGTCCCACACAACCTCAGGGAGATTGGAAACGCGGTAATTCATCTTGTTAAGAATCCTGAAGCAACACTCCGCGACCTTATGCAATTCGTAAAGGGACCTGATTTCCCCACAGGCGGCATAGCATATGCCGGGAGCAACCTCCTGTCCGCTTACGAGACGGGCCGTGGAAAGATTAGGACAAGAGGTGAACTTAACCTCTCTGAGGACAGGAGGATTGTGATCACAAGCCTGCCCTATGAAGTCAACAAGGCCAGGTTTGTGGAGAGCCTTGCCAATCTGGTGAAGGAAGAAGTCATAACAGGAATCTCGGACATAAGGGACGAGAGCGACAGGGACGGTATCAGGATTGTGCTGAAAGTCAGGGACAATGACGCAAGGAACCTGATAGTAAACCAGCTCTATGAAAGAACTGCACTGGAGAAGACACACGGGATCATTAACCTGGTTCTTCTGGACAACCAGCCGAGAATTATGGGCCTGAAGGAGCTGCTCTCAGTATTCATAACACACAGGCTTGACGTGATCAAGAAGAGGTCGGAATTCGACCTGAAGAAGAGCAGGGAGAGGGAACACATACTTGACGGCCTTGAAATTGCACTTTCATCTCTCGACCAGATAATTGACATGATAAGGAAAGCGCTTGACCCGAAGGACGCAAAGGCCAAGCTAATGGCAAATTTCAGTTTTTCAGAAGTGCAGGCTACTGCAATACTTGACATAAGGCTGCAGAGGCTTACATCCATGGAAGTCCGTTCTGTCAGGGACGAACTTGCAGAAATAAAGAAGAAAATAGCAGAGCTTACGGAAATTGTCTCAGATGAATACAGGAGACGTGACATTGTCGTGAATGAGATGGAAGTCCTCATGAAGAAGTACGGCGATGACAGAAGAACAGAGATAGTTATGGGAGAGGTCGAAGGCAGGAACATTGAGGATCTTATACCCGTTGAGGAATCTGTCGTAATTCTGACTGAGGGCGGATTCGTTAAGCGGGTCTCGCTGGAAGAGTACAGATCACAGAAGAGGGGAGGAAAAGGAACCGCTGGAGCCAGCTGGAAGGATGACCTGATCACAAGCGCTGTTTCATGCACTTCCCACGATACAATATACTTCTTCACGAACCAGGGAAGGGTCCTGATGAAGAAGGCCTACCAGATAGAAAAGAAGGGAAGGGTCTCCGGCGGAACTTACGTTGCTTCGCTCCTTGGGCTGCAGGAGGGCGAAACAGCCAGAGTGCTGATGAATGGGGAACAGACTGAGAATGGCAACGTTGTCATTGTCACTGCCGGGGGGAAGGTCAAGAAGATTGCGGCTGAATCCATCAGGAAAGTGCGGAGCACTGGAATAAGGGTCATAACGCTGGAAGACGGCGATGAAGTACTCTCAGTTCACCAGATTACAGGAAATGCGAAGATATTCGTTGTTTCAAGCGGAGCAAGGGCTTCCGTATTCATGCTTGACGAGGTAAGGAGGTCCGGTAGGAGTTCCATGGGAGTCAAGGCAATCAGGCTGAAGAAGGGTGAGAAAATAATCTCGTCTTTCCCTGCGGAGGATGACATGTACGTTCTCAGCATTTCAGAAAGGGCACTGGGCAAGAGAACGCCTGTAGGTGAATTCCCGGTACACCACAGGGGGAGTTCCGGAATTCTGATATACAAGAAATCATCAAGATCGGGAAAGCTTCTGTCAGTTCTGCCTGTCAGGGACGATGATGAGCTTCTAGTCATATCCACAAAGAAGATCATAAGAGTCAAGGTGAATGGAGTGCGTATACTTTCCAGGACTACATCCGGTGTGAAGATAATGGATCTGGAGAAGGGCGATACTGTCGCGATAGTATCCAGGATAGAGCCATCGGACCAGGAGGAATGAGGGATACAGGCAAGGAGCTGTGGATCAGTTGGCTACTTCAGAATTCTATGAAATCCCAATTGAGATAAGGGCACTCCGTACAGCAAGCGTATACGTGGTCAGGACGGAAAGCAACACTTTCCTTGTTGATTCAGGCATGAGGCCGTCCTCTGTTGAAGTTCTGGAGGGGCTTGGCGTTGACCTTGAAGCAATTACCGGGATCATAATATCGCACCTTCACATTGACCACATTGGCGGGGCCATGGCCATTTCCAGGAAATACGGTTCCAGGATAGTCATGGGAAAGAGGGATGCCGAGTTCTGCAGGAAAATTGGAGAAAACCACGATGATTACATAAACTTCCTTGAGTCGTTCTACAGGTCAAACGGAATGCACCCGGCAATTCTTGATCCTCTCATAAAGAACCATCCCATGCACTGGGAGTACCGCACGTACCTCGAACTTGAGGTTGATCAGATGGTTGAAGAGGGATCACGGCCTCTTGACGATCCGGAAATAGAGATACTGATGACGCCCGGCCATTCTCCGGGCTCAATTTCCCCCTATATTCCGGGGCAGGAAGTGTTTGTCGGAGACCATGTGCTAAAGAGAATCACTCCAAACATCAGTTTCTACGATGAGCGCACAGACATGCTCTCGACATACATTGCAAGCCTGGACCGGCTCAGGGACTTCAATTTCAAGAAGGCAAATCCGGGCCATGGCGAACCTTTCTATAATCTCAACGAAAGGATAGACCAGATCAAGGAACACCACAGGCACAGGCTTGAAGAAATACTTGGCATACTGGAGAAAGAATACAGAAATGCCTTCGATGTAACACTGCACATGAAATGGAGCAGAAACAGGAGTTTTGATTCAATGAATGAGTTTGAAAGGAATTTCGCCTTTGGGGAAGCAGTATCCCATCTCAGGAAACTCGAACACGACGGCCTGATCGAAAAGAGGGAAAGTGACGGCGTTATTCAGTTCAGAAAGCGCTGATCTCCGGAAGGATCTCTGAAGCATAATCAAGATAGATATTCAACTCTGGAAATTTTTCCCTGGCCTCCTTCAGCCTTCTTACCAGTATCTCGAGGGTCCAGTCATTCAGCATGTATTCCAGAGTCAGTTTTCCATCCGAAAATTTCTGCACCCTTGAAATTGAGAGAAGGGGTATGCCGGTGCTGTAGTATGAAAGAAAGTCCAGGATTTCGCTCTTGATTGGACCCTCATAGTAACTTTCACTGTCCGATATCTTCCTGAAGTCTGAAGGCGGTTCAATGTCTGCACCTTCCGGGAAATAGTAGATCCCGGATTTGCACTCCACATCAGAATAGGACTTGAACTCCCTTACAGTGCCGTCTGGAATTTCAAACCCGCCATAATTGTCTTCGCTGTAGTCTTCAATAATCAGCCTTGCCTCCCTCATTGAACGCGTGCATTCGCACGGAAGGTAATTCATGAGGTAGTCTATGCCCATGTTGCTGCCGTAATTCACGATCTGGAACGTGTCATTCTCTGCAACAAGGTTGACAACTGTACTTGAAACCTCCTGCATGAAGAGCTCAGAAAATCTAGCATGAAAATAGTGGTGCCCGTTCACCAGGTGCATGTCGTCAATTACAACAGAGGGAAGCTCATTTATTCTCCTGAGAAAAGAAAGGTCCGGGTTGAAATCGCTGTTGAAGTATATCGTCCAGATACCCTGGTTCTTCCTGGCGTTGTACTGCTGCAGGAAGATCATCTTGTCCCTGTCATTTTCCACCTGTGCAGGGAGGTAGTAGAAACTCTTGACCTTGTTTTCAGAGAACAGCGTTGCCATGGGCGCTATTATGTTGTATTTCTCGGCGAACCTTTCAGCAGGCTGGTCGCGAAAATATTCAATCACCAAATGGGAAGAAAGCTTGCTGAATGTGTCGCGAAGAAGCATAAAGAATCTGATAAGCGTTATATATTAAACACTTTTGGGACAAAAAATCAATTCAGAATCAGAACTGCATAAGGTCTTTCTGCTTCTGCCGCCTTTCGAACAACCAGTCTTCCTGCTGTGTTACTGCAGATACACCCTCATCCCTGCACATTCCTGCAATCATCGCTGAAACCCCATCCCACCAGTCTGCATTTGATCTGGAGGAGATATCCCTGTATTTTTCCGGGCCAAGTGCTTTGGCCATTAGGGCAGCCGCTCCACTGTAACTGTTGAACTTATCGTAAATGAGCCTGCTTCCGTTCAGGGAAGCCTCCCTTATGATCCTTCCCAGGCTTTTCTCCGAATCGTTTATTCCGGGAATAACCGGTCCGAGAAAGACCCAGGTTGGAATTCCGTTCTTGCCTAGCTCCCTGAGGGCCCTGAACCTGGCTTCAGGCGATGGCGTGAAAGGCTCTATAATCTTTGCTGTGCCGGCATCGGGAGTGGTTATTGTGATTCCGACATCCATGCTTTTTCTGTGGGCTCTCCACAGATCCATGTCAATGGTCACAAGTGGTGATTTTGTCTGTACAGTCAGGAAAAAGCCGTTGGAAAGTATTATTTCTGCACACTTCCTGGAAAGCCTGTACCTGGCTTCGACCGGCTGGTAAGGATCAGTTATCGTGGAGAGGGCAAAAACACCCTTTCTGAGCCTTCGGATCTCCTTCTTCAGAACTGAATCTATGTTAGTCCTGGCATAAACCACTGACCCCCAGTTCGTTGACGCATCAGTTTCCGGCGTAAAATCGATCGCGTAGCAATAGACGCATGAGTGCAGGCATCCATGATACGGATTAACGGAATAGTCTATCTCCGGGAGGCCCGATTTCGAGACCGCGGTTCTGCATTCCTTTTCAATTACCTGTATGGGCCTCATTTCAGAAAAAACTCTCCAGAGTACGGGCCCTGAGCATTGGTATTACGCCAGAGTTCTCCACCCACTTCCTGAGCGGTACTTTCATGAAACCTGAAATATACTGCAGTGCCTGTTCCAGTGTTTCACATTCAACCGGCTTCTGCCTGAACATTTCCCTGAGGTTTTCCCTCACGAACCAAACGCCAACAGGAAGATTGAATCCGGGATAAATTTCCCTCCAGAGTATGGGTGCGCTCTGCCTCTTTATGGAATTCAGGTACTCTGTTACCGACAGCATTGATGCATAATAGCAGCCACCTATTCCAGGATAGTCTTTTCTCCCCCAGAACCCCTCATAGTCTATCTCCACCTGCGGATCCGTTCCAAACCAGTTCCAGGCACTGCCCGGAAACCATGATTCCCCCCACTCAAATCTCCAGGTGGCGGGCGGAAGTATCCCCAGGAACAGGTTTCCGTTTACCCTTCTTGCAAATGCCAGGTACTTGTCCACTGATTCATAGTGTTTTATGTCTTTTATGAGACGTTCCGACAGATTCTTGTCCACCGCTGTTATGGACCATCTTGTCGGAACTGCCTTCCTGTTTCTGTTTGCACCGAAAGAACCTGTGCTCAGTGCCTTTGTTATGAGGGAAACATTTTCGCCCCCTGTGTAGAGTGTCCACATTGCATCCTGTGCCTTCAGGTCAGTGTCATAGTATGCCCTTTCAACCCTGTTTTCTATCTTTATGTTTCCTGTCACTATGCTGTTAAGCGGTGCTGAAGGCCCCATGGGAGGGACGTACTCAGACAGCATCATTTTTTCAGTGTTGAGGTTCTTCAGAAACTTCATCTCGACCTCAACGGGCCGGTTGGAGAGAGACATGAGCTGTATGTCCTGGAAGAGACTGGACGGGTTTGAAGCGTCCTTGACTTTCACGTCAACTCCTCCCCTGACAAGGCTCAGCCTCATTGAAAGGAATTCCTCCATTCCTATTGAGAGCCACTTTGAAGCATCTTCGTACATGGATGTCTCGCCGTGAACTGGAGGTGATGAAGGATAGAGTTTTATCTTCGGGTATCCGAATCTTCCCACAAACACAGAAGGCGGGGAGGATCCGCTCAGATCTCCCTTCCTTATCTCAGCAATCTTTGGCTTGACATACGTGCTCACCATTATGGGGCAGTATGAGAGACCGCAGAGCATTTTGGTTCCCCTGCACTTTATGCAGAGGTGTGCAGGAATGGAAAAAGAGGTCTTGAGTTCTGTCAATGCAAAAAGAGTGAGACCATTGATAAAAAGATACCGCTGATTCAGAAAATATCCTTTGGCAGTGACATGGAAACAACGAAGTTCGGTTCGTCAACGATCTCTGAAATGTGAAGATTGCCCGCAACGCTGCAGAGTATGTAGGATTCAATTTCTGACAGCCCCCTCATTCTCCCCAGCTCGTCCATCATTTCGCGAAGTGCGATTTTTGAAGCTTCTCTCAGATCACCGGAAATCCCCATGGTTACAAGGCTGTCGGGCATGTACCTGCCGGGTATTCCGGCTCTCGGGAAGCTTATCTTCTCCTTATGGTAGATCCTGATCCTTGCGGTCAGAGTTCCTGATGCCTCGACGGCCGTTCCGCAGACTTCTCCGTTTCCCTGTGCTGCATGAAGGTCTCCGAATGAAATCATTCCTCCCACCTCATTGACAGGCAGGTATAGTTTCGATCCTTTCGACAGGAGTGGGTTGTCCATGTTTCCTCCAAAGTATCTTGGCGGTATCATTCCGTACTTCCCGCTATCAGGTGATGTACCAGTAATTCCCAGGAAAGGCCTCTTTGGAACGCGGATGCCCTTCAGGAAATCTCCCCTTGCCGTGCAGTGCTGCTCTCCGATGTCCCATATGACGAGTGCATTTTCCATTTCCCCCTTCAGGAGACCTATCATTCCCATGGATGCGGACCATCCCCACTTTGATGTCTTGATGTCCAGTATTTCAAGCTCCAGCGTGTCTCCCGGGTTTGCACCGGCCACTTTCAACGGGCCTGCGGCTCCATCAAACCTGTCATCATCCAGAGAATTCATTTCAGCAAGGCCTGTATTCTCCGTTATCTGCCCCATTGATGAGTCCGGAACAAGAACCGTAAATATCTCGGATTCCGCAACCTCCATCACGCTGTTTCTTCCAGGTTCCCAGCTGTAATTCACATTCTTTTCCTGTGTTCCGTCCAGCACTTTCATTGAATCATGCTCCCCCGTTTCCGGAAACGCCACTTTCCTCCTTCATTTTCCTGAGGGCCTGCAGTACTTCCTCGACATGGTTGGAAGCTTTAATCTGTGAATTGTAAACGTGCCTGATTATGCCTTCCCTGTCAATGACATAAGTTATTCTTGGTGGCAGGAGCTTTCCGGTCGCCCCGTACATCTTTCTTATGCTCTTGCTCCTGTCTGTAAGGAGAGTAAAAGGCAGGTTGTATTTCTCCCTGAACTGCTTATGTGATTCTTCACCGTCAGAACTTACGCCGAATACCTGTACGTCGAAAGGGGAGAGCCTGTCCCAGCTGTCCCTGAAACTGCAGGCTTCAGCAGTGCATCCGGGCGTGTTGTCCTTAGGATAGAAGTATAGAACTGTGTTGTTCTTCCCCAGGTGGTCATAAAACCTGAATTTCTCGCCCGCGTCTGTAGTCGTTTCAAAATCGGGGCACTTTTCACCAACATTTAGAGGCATATGTTTATCCTGACTGTATTGGGCTGAATGGATAAACACTTTGCCGTCCTTCAAAGGCAAAGGAAACAATTTAGGCTTCCCGGCGATCTACTGTTATGATCACTGTCATCGGTTCGGGTTACATAGGTTCATTCATTGCGGACTATCTTGCCGGGAACGACGAGACAGTTGTTGTGGACCGCTCTGAAAAGGCACTTTCAAACTGCAGGGTTGCCAGGACAGTACAGGGCGACGTGATATCAGCTTCTGACATTGTAAGAAAATCCGACCTGGTGGTCGTTGCGCTGCCGGGCAATTCTGCGGCAGAGAGCCTGAGGCATGTTGCTGCCATGGGCAAGGACACTGTTGACATCTCTTTCATTGAAGAAGACACGTATGAACTCGGAAAGCAGTTCAGCAGCAATGGCGCTTTCTACGTTCCCCACTGCGGGTTTGCCCCAGGCCTCACAAACATGCTGGCAGGTGCAATGGACTCCCAGGGATTCAATGAAAGGATTGACATCTATTGCGGCGGGCTTCCACTGGCCAGGGAAAACGTGCTCAACTATGCAGTTACGTGGAGCCCTGAAGGTCTAATCGACGAATACACAAGAAAGGCAAGATACATTAAGGACGGCCGGCAGCAGGAAAGGGACCCTCTTGAGGATATAGAAGAAATAGACATAGGGGAATACGGCCATTTTGAAGCATTCTATTCAGACGGCCTCTCAACATTGCTCTCATCAACCACAATAAGGAATGTTACGGAAAAGACGCTCAGATATCCTGGGCACATTGAAAAAATAAGGTTCATGAAAGGCCTCGGAATGTTTTCTGACAGCACAATTGACGGCGTGAGGTTCAGAGACTTTACTGCAAGGCTGCTTGAGGAACTTCCCGGTTCAAAGAAAGATCAGTGTATTCTGCTTGTCAGGGGCTTTGACGGTACCGGCAGAGTAAAGGAATACATCGGATATGATTCCTTTGACGAGGAAGAAAACAGGACTTCCATGTGCAGGATGACCGGCCTTACCTGTGCCTCAGTGGCAATTTCACTTCTTGACGATCCAGTGACTGGAACGGGGGTAATTGAGCCCGAAATGCTGGGAACTGACAGGGGAAGAAGATCATCCGTCATTTCCAGGCTTACCGCCAGTGGTGTGAGGCTGACTGAAATTTAAAGAGGAAATGAATGGACAGTAACCCTTCATTGAAGACAGATGAAGCGAACATATTTTACAGGGAGTTTGTCTATTGCACACTATGGAAGACCAGTTCCAGTTCGCTGAAAGCCTGGACAACAGGACAATGGAATACGTTGCCAGGGAGCTCGAGAGATTCAATTCTGAATTCGGTAACACGGATGATGCCCTTTTAAGAGAAATATCAGGTTATATTTACGCCAGAAAGGTGATGCAGGCAATAACTGAGGGTTCCCATCTGGTGCTTTTGTTTTCTGAGGAGAAAGAACACGTGGTCTCAGTAGACGGAAAGGTAATCTACAGAACAGATAAAGTCTTACTCTGGATAAGTTCCAGCAGGGACTCAACGAGGATAGGAGTGTTCGAATCAGAAGGTTCTGATCTTGGAACACTCAGGATATTTCATAACGGTAACGAAGTCGAACAGGTAAGAGGGAAGATAACACAGATTGTTTTTACTGAATCTTCCTATTATCTTGTAAAGACGTTCAGCGAGGAGCCTCCTGAAGACGGCGGAGAAATCAATTCGCACAGGATTCTGTCGGATGGAAAGATAGTATTCGGGAGCGGCCTTGGAAGCACAGACTTTATCCATCTGCACAGAAGCGGAAACACGGCAATAATTGAGGTTGGAAACTGGGTCAGGTCTGCCATATACACAGGCACTTTTGAAGATCCGGTAACCTGGAAGAAGTTGAGAGAGTTTGATTCGCCTGTTTTGCCGCTGGGAATCGTTGAAAACAAGCTTGCATATGTGGAAAAAACGGGGAAAGGCAGGCTGTGCGTTGGCGATGCAGTTATGATAGAACCGGAACTGGCAATCGAGAACGCTGTAATTGTCAGCAACGGATTTCTTGTCCTACTCCTGGAGGATGCAAAGATAAAACCCGTTCTTTACGATGCTTCTGGAAAGATCATCAGGGAATATGCCCTGAACGGACCAATGGGGCTGCTTGACCTCCATTCGGACGAAAAATCTGCTGTGCTGATTCTTCATTCTTTCGGAATTCCATTCGCACTCTACAGACAACATGATTCCGAGCTTGAGATGATAGAGCGGAACGTCCTCCTTGAAACGAAAACGGAAGAGCGTTTCTCAGATTCATCAGGGGTAAAAATTCATTATTTCCTTGTCAACTCATCCGTACCCGGGGAAAAGAACGCAATGGCATACGGATACGGCGGTTTTAACATTTCTGTTACCCCCGGTTTCCAGCCTCTCTTCGCCGCACTTCTGAGCCATGGAGTGACAATAGCTGTTTCCACGCTCAGGGGAGGAGGGGAATACGGAGAGGAATGGCACATGGCTGGCGTGCGTGAGAGGAAGCAGAATGTGTTTAATGATTTCATATCCGTTATAGAGGACCTCAGAAATCAGGGATACAGCGTAGTCGCAGAAGGAAGAAGCAACGGGGGCCTTCTTGTGGGGAGTGTACTCACACAGAGACCGGACATCCTGAGCGGAGCGGTCATCGGTGTTCCGGTGCTTGATATGCTCAGGTTCCACAGGCTCTCTGTGGGAAAATACTGGACAACTGAATACGGAAACCCCGATAACGAGAACGATGCAGCCTTCCTTAAGGAATATTCGCCGTATCACAACATAGCCGGGGCAGATTATCCGTACACCCTGATATTCAGCAGGATGAAAGATGACCGTGTTCATCCGGCTCATGCAATCAAGTTCCAGATGAAACTGAGCAAGTTTACAGGAAAGAGTTACCTCAGGATCAGGCAGGGCGGCGGGCATGCAGGAATAACGCCTTACGAAGAGGCTGTTGAAACCACCGAGAATGTGAACTTCATACTCCGCTGCTTCTCAGGCAGGAAGTGAAATTCCAATCGGATAGCCTAACCTTTAACACCATTACGCGATCTGGATTCGATATTCACATGAAGTGGCTTCTTTTTCTTGACCTCGACGGCACATTCTGGGACCATCTTGACGTTTCGTCGATGTCACTGCCCTTCAGGAGGACAGCAGATGATGCAATTGAAGACTCTGACGGAAACAGCCTGAAACTCATGGACGGTTCACTGGAATTTGTGAGGTGGGTAAGGAACAAAGGAGGCATAATATCCACGTGCAGCTGGAACAAGCCCGAGTATGCAATGTCAGCTCTCGAAACGCTTCAGATGGAAAATGAGTTTGATTACCACCGGATTAGCACAAATCCCCGCAAGGATCTGTCCATGCTTGACCTGATATACGAACTAGAATCAACAGGCACAAGAATTCGGGAAGACAGGATATTCTACCTTGACGACAGGGACATACACATGGACCACATAAGGGAAAATCTTCCAAGACTGAATTTCCTCCACATGTGGAAGAAAGTGAACGGTTTTGCCGAAGCCATGGAAATAATATCCAGACGGCTCGGACAGGACTCAAATTTTAGTGATTAAAAGCAGGACAAAAAGAATTATTAAGACAGACCCGTTATTTTCATATCACCTGTTTTAGGGAGTATTGAAGTGAAAGTCAACAAGTGGTCGATTCTCGCTGCCTATGCAATTGTTGTTGCTTCATCACAGATGCTCTGGCTCACTTTTGCATCTGATGACAGTCTGCTCGCGCCTCTTATGCACACCAGCGCAGACAATATAATACTTCTCTCACTTATTTTCCCGCTTACATACATCATACTTGCAATACCTATGTCCCGCTGGCTTGACAGGAAATTCGTGCCGGCAATCACTTTTGGCGCAGCATTTAACGCTGCTGGAAGCGTAATGAGGCTCGCAGACCCTGGCAACTTCATATACCAGATGGCCTCACAGACCATTATTTCCATCGGGCAGCCTCTGATACTGGGAAGCCTGTCTATTGTCGCAGTATATTATTTCGAGGAGCGGGAAAGGCCGCTGGCCATATCCATCGGCAGCCTGGCAATATTTCTTGGAATCATAGCCGCTACATTTGCCGGGCCCAGCATCCTGTCGTCTGAAGGATATGTCCCAATGCTGGCCATTGAGGCGATTCCCGGCGTAATAGGATTTGTCTGGCTGGTCCTGTCTCTTGGAAAACCGGAAAGGAAAGAAGAAGCAACGGGAGAGGAGAAGGGATTCAGGTATACCCGTTTCCATTACAAGCTCGCCTTCATGCTGTTCGTGGGCATGGGCCTGTTCGATGCACTGGAATCCATACTCAACCCTATGCTGGCAGTCAACGGCCTTGGAAATTCAGCAGCCGGGATCCTGACGCTCATGACTCTGGCTGGGGTTTTCGGTGCAGCAATCATTCCGCAGTTTCTTTCGGAACATGCGAGGAGAAAGCCAGTCGTCTCAGTCATCATAGTGCTCAGCATAATATCCCTTATTGTGATAGGTTATTCCAGCAGCCTGACACTCATTGCATTAACACTTGGCGTTGAAGGGTTCTTCCTCCTTGCAGGACTCCCTGTCCTTCTTGAATGGGCGGAAAGTGCGACTTCAGCACAGAACCAGGCAAAGGTGACAAACCTGCTCATGCTGTCCGGAAATGCAGGGGGTCTTGTCATGATTGCAATGGGATTTGTGCTTCAGCCAATCGGCAATTCGATCACTTCGCTCTCCCTCATGATATTTGTATTGCTCCTTATTCCAGTACTTGTTATTACTCCTGCGCTGGCTGCAAGGCCCGTGCCTGTACCAGACTGAGGCGATATTTATGGAAATGGATGAAATGATTTCGGAAATGAAGAAGAGATTCAAGCCGTATTCAGGGACAGCGGACTCATTCAGGAAGATCCCAGAAAAAGGCGAGAACAGGGAAATGATACTTGAATTGATGCAGAAACTGGTGGGGGGAGAAAACAGGGCCTGGGAAACGGGGCATGTTTCCGGCGCAGTCTACAATGGAAGGGACGAGCATGTTGATTTTACAAACAGGGCATATTCAATAGCGTCACAGAACAACCCCCTTCACCCGGACGTCTGGCCAAGTTCACTCAAGTTTGAGAATGAAATTGTCGCAATGACAGGCAGCATGCTGCATGGAGACAGCGGAACCAGGGGTTCAGTCACTTCCGGTGGAACAGAAAGCATATTGCTGGCAATGAAGACTTACAGGGACATTGCCAGGGAAAAGCGCGGCATCAGTGAACCGGAAATAGTGCTTCCTGTTTCAGCCCACGCTGCTTTTGACAAGGCATGCCATTACTTCAACATCACACCGGTATGGACAAGCCTGAAAGATGATTATACGGCAGATCCGGGCAAGATCAAGGAAAGCATCACTGAAAATACAATAGCGATAGTAGGTTCCGCGCCATGCTTTCCCTACGGGACTGTTGACCCTATTCCTGAGATCTCTGAGATTGCCGTGCGGGAGGGAGTGCCGCTTCACGTGGACGCCTGTCTCGGAGGCTTCATACTTCCATGGGCAAGGGAGCTTGGGTACAGTATACCTGAATTTGATTTTGGATTGCCAGGTGTAACTTCCATTTCGGTGGACACCCACAAGTACGGATTTGCCCCGAAAGGCACATCTGTGATACTCTACACGAATTCTGAACTGATGCAGCACCAGCTCTATGTAAATGGTGGCTGGTCCGGCGGAATATATTTTTCCCCCACGTTTGCGGGAAGCAGATCAGGTGGAGTTATTGCAGCTGCGTGGGCATCTCTTCTTGAGACTGGCAGGGAAGGCTACATGAAGGCTGCAGAGAGCATCCTGAAAGCAGCCTCCAGAATAAGGGATGGAATCAGGAGTATACATGAAATGAAACTCATGGGCGAAGGGCCCTTCGTGGTGGCATTCACCTCGGAAGAACTGAACGTATACCAGTTACTGGCCATAATGGCAAAGAAATCCTGGAACCTGAACGGGCTGCACAGGCCTGCAGGAGCGCATATTGCCGTAACGCTCAGGCACACTGAGCCCGGTGTGGCAGATGCATTCGTTTCTGATCTGATCGAATCTGTGGAAGAAGCAAAAAATAATCCGCAGGAAGAGTCAGGGCTGGCACCGATTTATGGAATGGCCGCAACGTTCCCTGAAGAAGCTGTCAGGGAAATAATGAAGAACCTGGTTGAGTGGATGTACAGTTGAAGAGGAGCCTGGGCATAGATCTTGGCACTTCGTCCGTCAAAGTGGGCCTGTATGATGAGGAATTAAGGCTTATTGGTGGGAAGATCAGGAGCTATGGGGTATCATACATAGGCTATGGCGGTGCAGAACAATCGCCAGAAGACTGGTGGGAGGCAATTGCCGGTGCCTGCAGCGGTATAAGATCTGAACACGAGAGTGACTGGGATGCCATATCATCAGTCGCTGTCACCGGCCAGTTCTCCGGCACCGTACCAGTCGGCAGTGACGGTGCCCCGCTGAGAAATGCCATAATATGGCTTGATTCGAGGGGCGAGGAAGCAACAAGAAAAATTGTTTCTGGCTTTCCTTCCATTGCCGGCTACAGGCTCGACAAACTCTACAGCTGGATCAGGCTCACGGGAGGCGCGCCGACCAGATCCGGAAAGGATTCAATTTCACACATTCTTTATCTTCTGAACGAAGAAAACAGCACCTACCGTGATGCGTACAAGTTTCTTGAGCCCAAAGACTACATCAACCTGAAACTGACTGGCAAGTTTACGGGTACCTATGACAGCATGGTTCTCAACTGGATCACTGACAACAGGCAACTCTCGGGAATCAAGTACAGCCGAAAACTGCTGGACAGGGCAGGCCTTGACGGATCAAAGTTTCCGGAACTGAAGGGGTCGTGGGAGCCAGTCGGTACCGTTTCTCCTGAGGCTGCTGTGCAACTTGGGCTTCATGAAAATGCGGTTGTTGCAGGAGGGTCAGGCGACATTCAGAGCACACTTGTGGGAAGCGGCTGCAGCAGCGGATTTGACCCTGTCCTCTACGTTGGCACTTCATCCTGGGTGACCTGCCATGTTCCATTCAAGAAGACTGATTTGAGGCACAACATAGCATCTCTGCCGTCTGCTCTTCCCTCATATTATTTCATAGCTGCAGAACAGGAGTCCGCGGGTTCTGCACTGTCATACATCAGGAACCTCCTGTATGACAATGATCATCTTCCTGCATTCTCTGAAATTGACAGCCTTGCGCTTAATGCCCCGCCAGGCTCCCATGGACTCGTATTCCTTCCATGGCTCTACGGGGAAAGAGCACCTGTAGAGTCAAGGAATCTCCGGGCGTCTTTTTTCAATCTTTCATTAACGCATGACAGGTCTTCCCTGGTCAGGGCTGTGCTGGAGGGAATAGGCTACAACCTCAAGTGGCTCCTGGAGGCTGTTGAGAGATTTGCGGGTAGAAAATTTGAAACCATAAAGATGGCAGGAGGAGGCGCATCCTCAGCTGTCTGGCCGCAGATAATAGCTAACATACTTCAGCGTGACATAAGCATCGTGAGCGATCCTGTCTATGTGAACGCAAGGGGGGCATCTGTTCTTGCAATGATGGCGGAGGGAGAGAAAGATGTGTTTAACAGGGAAGGGCTGAAAGAATCAGGAAGGCATTACAGAAAGAGTCCTGAAAGCCGTTTTGCGCACGAGAGGAATTACAGGGCTTTTCTGGATTTTTACAGCAACAACAGGAACCATATGGACAGACTGAACGGAACAAGGCAGCGCTGACCTAATCCTGTTTCTGCTGCCCTTCGGTGCCATCTGTTCCGGAATATTTCAGCAGCGCCTGTGCAAGGAATCCAGCCGCACCCGGAAAATGAATGCCTGTGAGCGGTTTGCCGTTGTCTTCATCTATTGTTTCGCACGCAAGAGAGTTTATAATGCCCGATGAGAGAACGGTTAAGCCTTCTCTCCGCCCGGCAAGGAGCAGGGATGCAAAGTAATGGGCCCAAGGGTGTTTTACATGCCTGTTCCCGTTGCCTCCGTACTTGCCGTCAAACCTGAAGCTGTTCCTGCCTGAAAGAATCCAGTCGACCGTATTTCTGTATGTTGTATCGTCATAACCGGAAAACCCCAGAAAAGGAAGAAGCAAAAGGCTCCCTGTTGGATCGTCGTACATCTCGAAATTGCCCTTCAGGTCAGACGAATAGCAGTACATGTTGGCTGACCTGTCTACAAGCTCTGTCTGAATGGCTTCCATGAGGTCATCCGCCAGCTGGAGTAAAATGTCTCTTTCTTTTCCGTCCATCTCGGCAGAGAGGTCAACAATGCTTTTCCAGAGCCTGACGTTGCTGTATGTAACATATTGATATTTCACGGGGTCGTCTGAAGAGTTGAGTTCAGTTGAAAAAAGAGTGGCCCTGTCTGATCTGTGTGCAGACAGATCTTTCATGATTGTTTTCGTAACAGTCTTCGTTTCGCCCTTCCCGATTATGCCAAGATGCAAAGCCCTGGAAACAGCAGTTATGTAAGCGGCATACTCATCAAGCTCAAATCCGTCATATAGTATCCTTCCGTCCATGTAAAGAGCGTGTATTCCCCTGTTCCTGCTGTATTTTGAGATGAAGGTGGCAATGAGTTCCCCGGCTCTGTGCATATCCAGCATCTCAATGCCTGGAAGGCTCCAGAAGACGAAATCCCTGGCCCAGAATCCAGTCGACACATAATATTCAGGGCTCTTGGAAGCCATTATGCAGTTCTCTTCCCGATCGATACATCTGGAGTTTGATAGGAACTGGTTCATCAGGAGGTTTTCTTTCAGGGCACTTCCATATTCAGAATCAGGCAATCCTGACGTAAGGTCGCTGCATTCCCCAACAAGAATTCTGTATCCGGCCCTTGAGAGATGAACAGCGTTCAGCAGTGCCCTGTCAGGAGTATCGCCTATTCCTGCGTATATTCCATCACCGTTACTCAGAAAGGCAACAGCGGGAAATGAATTCCCGACTCTGCTGAAAAACACCGGATGTTCCGACCAGGGAGTTTTCATTTTTTCGACATCATGATGAATTTTCCAGAATATCTTTGAACTGGCCTTTCCTGAATCCGGTATGGAAGCCCCCTCCTTCCTGATGAAAAAACCGGGCCTGTCGGGAGGCACAACAACCATTGTTCCCTCAAGTGAAGCTGAATATCCGAACCATGGGGCCCCGGGAAGATCAGCTTCGACTATGAAGCCTTCGAAAGAAATGCTGTAAAGTGTTCCCGGCGAACACAGAGGGAAACTTACAGTCAGCTTGTCTCCCCTTACTGTGAGTGTGAGGTAATAGTTGGCTGAAATGTGAAAATCTGTTTCCTGTGATTCCTTAGGTGCGGTTATCATTGCCGGTCAGAACCAATTCATGTATTCACATTGGCATATATAACAGATGAAGCTTATCTGCCTTTCAGCCCGATGCAAAACTGCAAAAAATTAATGCCCTCATTGTTTTAATCTCATCCATGTCAAAATTTCTAGTTCTTGGAGGGGCCGGTGACATGGGTTCATCTGCCGTTTATGACCTGGTCAGAAGCGGTGTTGAGGAAATTTCCATTGGTGACATGAGCAGGGAAAGGGGAGAAGAGGTTGCTTCAAGATTTAGAGATTCTGATACAAAGGTCAAATTCGAAGCGGTTGACATTCTGGATTCGGCTTCGCTTGGAAAAAGCATTGATGAATGTGATGTCGTGATTAATACAGTGGGGCCATTCTACAGGTTTGAAAAGACAGTTATTGACAAAGCAATCGAGCACGGTAAAGATTACGTGGACATATGCGACGACCATGATGCTACAGTGGAAGTCTTTAACAGGAAAGCGGAAATCGACAGGGGAAAATCCAGGATTCTGGTCGGCATGGGCTGGACTCCGGGCATCACAAACGTGCTCGCCAGGGCAGGATATGAAGAAGTACCAAATGCAACTGACATAGATATTGCCTGGGCAGGGAGCGCAGCAGATGCATCCGGAAAAGCTGTTATTTCCCACGTTTTTCATGCTGTTTCAGGAGAAGTCCCGGTATTTCTTGACGGCAGGCTTGAAAGCGTTCCTGCCCGTCAGCTGAGAAAAGATACAGTTTTCCCCTCACCCATCAACAGGGTTGAGACCTATGTGGTCGGTCATCCTGAACCTGTTACCGTTCCAGTATTCCTGAAAGGAGTGCGCAACGTAATACTGAGGGGCACCCTGGTACCTGCATGGCAGAATCATCTTGTGGGGCAGTTTGCTGACGTGGGGCTTACTGACGACTCGCCCGTAGAAGTTGACGGAAGACCCATATCCTCCAGGGATTTCCTCTCATCCTTTGTACACCAGACAATGTCACAATTCAGGAGCGGCGGTGCAGAGGTATCAGGATTCTATGTTGAAGTTCGTGGGGAGAAGGACGGAGTCAGGAAGTCCGTAATTTATTCGGGCGCTGACAAGATGGGAAAGCTTACCGGCTGGTCCGCAAGCATTGGTGCGCAGTTCATCGCTTCAGATAGGACTGCACTTCCCGGGCTGTATGCACCGGAAGGTATCATTGAGCCGGAATTCTTCAAGAATGAACTCAGGAAGAGGAATATCAGAGTGGGCAGGAAGACTGTGGAAGAGGAGTGAGGGAGGTAATTTTCCTTGATCAGGTATGGCAGCCAGGAATTTTTCGATGAACTCAGGAAAAGGCTGAACAGCGACGGCAGATTCAGGGAGCTTGGCCAGGGAGTTTACGATGCAACCGAACTCATAGTTGTAGAAGACATGAGAATCGGAATATTCCAGAATACAATAAACGGTGAAATCACCGAACTCAGGCTTGTGGGTTCCCGTGATCTCGGTGATCTTGAGGAGTCTTCTGAATTCGTCTATTTTGTTCAGGATTACGACGGTATGGTTGAAATCAGCAACGGAGACGAAAGTTTCGTCAGCATGATAATAGACGACCGCCTCAGATTCAGGGGCCCACTGAGAAAGGCGATGCGCTTTCAGGGTGCAAACGAACGAATGGAAGAGATCATAAAGGAACTGACATCGGCAACACTGATACCTTCTTCTATACAGTACAGGAAATGGGCAGCGGAGAGCGGCTACATATGAACGGGATGAACACCATTTTTTCCAGAGAGTGGTTCTCGGAATTTGTTGACCGGATAAATTCCAGTCCGGAGTATGAAAGTGCCGCAAAAACCTGGGAGGGCGACATCATGTTCGTGATCAGGGGAGATAATGAATCAGTATCGATCCGAGCCGGAAATGAAGTCTGCGTGAGACTGGACCTATATCACGGCAAGTGCAGGGACATGAGTTTCCTCTCCTCCGGTGACGGTCCGAAGACAGATTATTCGCTTGATGGAAGTGCATCCGTCTGGGAATCGGTCATAAGAGGCGAGACAGACCTTATTTCTTCGGTGATGAACGGAAAGATCAGGTTATCCGGAAATACAATGAAACTCATGAGATACCTCAAAGCAGCTGAAGAGCTTATAATCTCCGCAAGGAGTGTGACACGTCTTTGACCCGGGATACGGATTATTTGGAGCTTGAGAGTATTGTAAGGTCATTTGCGGAGAAGTCAAACATGGACGAAAAGGTTCAGAAGCTGATCAAGAGATGGTCGAGCTCAGTGCTCGTGTGGCCTGATGACCTTGGAAAAGGCTTCATCCTGACTGTTGAATCTGGAAGGATCACGTCCATTGAGAAGACAGAGGAAAAGGAATCTGGAAAGGTCAAGGTTGTCGGAAGCGCTGGAATACTTTCCAGCATGTTCAAGGGCAACGAGAGCATTTCACATCTTTACATGGACGGCGTTGTCCAGACCTACGGTTCAGAAAGGGACCAGATTGTGCTCGATGCCATAGCGAGGATACTATGGAAATAAAACTCAAACGTGCCCTGAAATTCAACAGGCTGGTGGCAATAACCATGGGGACTCCACTGGCATCGTCTGTTTTCCTTAGCATAATTCTAATGGTTGTGGCTTCAGGAGATCTCCTTAACCTCATAATATCAATTGTGATAGCAACTGCTATTGTGGTTCTTGCATCGCTGGCTTACGGCCAGCTCGTAAGCATCTACCCGTCCGCTGCCGGCAACAGGATCTTCCTGAAGAAACCAATGGGCGACCGTGCAGCAGTCGTCTTTTCCCTTATGTGGATTTTTATCCTGCTTGCTGCTGCTGGCGTGGAGGCATACATTGTCGGCTATGTTTTCAACTACCTTGTTCCGGCCATTCCGCCCTACGTCTGGTCTGTAATTGTTCTGGCGGCGGTAACTGGGGTGAACCTTGTGGGTGTCGAGATATCTGGAAATTTCCAGGTCGGCGTCACTTACTTCGTTGCAGCTTCACTTGTAGTCGTTTCGCTGATTGCAATATTCACTTCAGACCTGTCAACTCTCAGTGTCGGTAAGTTGAACGCTGTTTCTGTCCTGACTTCTGCAGCAATAGGCGTCTATTTCTTTCTGGGATTTGCAAGGGTCTCAACTTTAGGGGAAGAAACGGTTGATTATGAAAAGAGCATCCCGAGGGCAATGCCCATTGGTGTCTTTCTGCTGGGCTTTGTTTTCATGCTTGTTTCCGTTTCAATTTTCCTTAAGGTACCGTATTCACAGCTTCAGAACACAGTAGTCCCGCAGATTCTTCTGGGCAAGTACCTCCTCACTTCAGGCAATTACGCTTACATTGTTGCCATAATAAGCATAATAATGAGTTTCACTGCATTCAATGCAGGACTTCTTGGAACCTCAAGGCTTGTTTATGCGCTGGGCAGAGAGGGTACACTTCCTTCTTTTCTGGGAAAAATTGAAAGCAGGCACTTCACCCCTTACCTTTCACTTGTATTCCTCTTTGGAATTGTGTGGATTTTTGTGACTCTTGTCTACCTGACCGATGATTTTTCTGTGCCCATTTACATAGCGGCTGCTTTTGATTCCCTGATGTACGGATTCACTGCTTACAGCGCATTCTGGCACAAGAGAAAGTTAAAGCATGATGAAATGCCGTTTGATGTGCGTGGAGGGAAGGCCATATTCGCAGCAACTACTTTGGCATTCATCATAGTAGCTGCACTGCTTATGCTTTCAACGTCGCCATGGGTAACAATCCTGACTGCTCTTTCGCTCTTTGCAATCTTTGTTTATGTAAGCCTCAGGGGAAACATCAGGAAGAGGGAGTGAAAGAAATTTTGGAAAAAAGTATTTTTGCACTTCTTCTTATGTTTACAGATGAGAGTTAAGTTTCCGGCTGATTTCAAGTGGGGTACGGCAGTTTCAGCGTTTCAGGTCGAATACGGGAGCAGTGAAGAAAAGATACCCGACACAGACTGGTACAGGTGGGCTACATCGGATCAGATTAAAGGTGAAAAACTTGTAAGCGGCGATTCTCCTGCGAACGGCGACGGATTCTGGGAACTCTATGAAGGTGACCTGAAGAGAGCTTCTGAACTCCACAACAACAGCATAAGGCTGAGCATAGAGTGGGCAAGGATATTTCCAGAGAGCACCGAGGACATAGAAGTGGGAGTTGTCAGGTCGAAGGACGGATACATTCTTGACATAGATGTGGAAAAGGAAGCAGCCGGGAAGCTTTCAGAAAGGGCGGACCACGATGCGGTGGAGCATTACAGGAAGATATTCGACTGTGCGAAAGGCATGGGCCTTGATATATTTCTTACAGTATACCACTGGCCTCTCCCTTCATGGCTTCACGATCCCTTCCAGAGCAGAAAGGATCCGGAGGGCAATGGCCGGAAAGGATGGCTTGATGAAAAGACAATTATAGAATTCGGCAAGTATGCACATTTCATCTCTTCCGTGTTCACCGGGCAGGTTGAAATGTGGGAAACGATAAACGAACCGGATGCGATAGCATCGCAGGGATATTTTTTCGGAGATACATCAGGATACCCGCCGGGAATCAGCGACATTCCAATGGCATTCAGGGTCCAGAAAAACCTGATATTCGCACATAACGTCGCATATCTGCAGATTAAGAGGAACAGCAGCAAACCTGTCGGAATAGGGATTTCCCCGCCTTATCTTGAAGCCGCAGACGAAAGGCCTGAGAGTGCTAGGGTAACTGATTTTGCGAGGTACATGAACAATGAATGGTTCCTTAATGGCCTCATATACGGAGTGTTTGACGACAACTTTGACATGCTTGAAGACAGCAGGGTCGAAGGCCTGGCCGGAACCGATTTCATTGGCATAGACTACTACACCAGAATGAGGATCAGCTACAACGAAAACGAGGTCCTCGGCATGGAATTCAAGCCATGCCAGAACTGCACGGATTTCGACTGGGACATCTATCCTTCAGGCATAAGGAAAGTATCAAAATGGATGTTTGAGAAATACAGGCTGCCCTTGTACATACTTGAAAACGGAATTGCCGATTCCTCGGATTCCAAGCGCCCCTCTTTCATACACGATCATCTGCTTGAACTGTGGAAGTCGATTGAACTTGACGGAGTGCCAGTGCGCGGCTATTACCACTGGTCCCTGATCGACAACTTTGAATGGGCAAGAGGCTATTCCATGAGGTTCGGCCTCTACGAAGTTGATTACTCCACCAAGGAGAGAAGGAAAAGAAAATCAGCCGACGTTTATTCAGAAATTTGCAGAACGGGTGAAATAGAGTATGAACAGCGATAAAATAGAGAGATACATCTCATCACTGGTCCTGGATACGGAATTATCTGAAAAAATGCACTCATTCAGGAGAATTATTGCTTTCTCACCACACCCGGACGACATGGAATTCTCAGCAGGCGGATATCTGGGAATAATGGCCCGGAGCGGTGCATCGATTCAGATTGTGGTGGTGAGCGACGGCAGCAGGGGAGCAATAGGTGAGGCAGACGTTGAAAAGCTGAAATCGACAAGGTTGAAGGAGGAGATTCAGGCCGCTTCTGTTCTCGGTATTGAGGACGTGAAATTCCTGGGCTATGTGGACAGCGAGATCCCGGAACCACGAAAGATCAGGGACACACTGATGGGCCTGATCAGGAACTATCGACCCGATCTTGTGCTGACTGTAGATCCTTATCTGCCATATGAAGCGCACCTGGATCACGTGCACGTTGGAAAGGCCGTCCTGGAAGCTGTCCTTCTGCATTCCCATGATTCAGTGGGTGAAGGAAAGCCCTCGTCTCCAAGGCCTTATGCAGCACTTTCCGCGACTTCAACCCCGAACCTTGTCGTAAACATTGAAGAGGCATTCGACCTGAAGGCTGAGTCCATCAGGTCACACAGGTCCCAAATGGACAGCGCAGGATACGTCTTCAGGGAGGTTGAAAATCTTTCATCCCTGTTCGGAAAAGCAGCTGGATTCAGATACGGCGAGCCATTCAGGCTGATGGAGGGAGAAAAGCTCCACATGAATCTTCTCTCAGGGCTGTGATTCGCTTCTCAAATCAACAGTAACAGTGCTTTCGCTGTATTTCAGCTCCTCACGGGAAATGCTTTCCCTGTCATAGAAGTATGAGGAATCATATCCCTCGGGTGCAATTATTTCCTTGAATCCTGTGACAGGAAGATTCCCCGTAAAAGACATCTTCTTGTCTTCCTGTGATCCCTTCTTTGTTATGTTTGATTCTCCCTCGAAGCCTATTTCCATTATCTTCCCGACCATCATGGGGTTCACAACATATTGCACCCTATTCAGCCTCTGAGCAATATAGTAGGAAGAATCCATCCACTCTTCCGGCTGCCACCTTCCGTTTGCGAGGTATGAATTCCACCTGACCGGGTTGGCGTCCGGCTGCAGGATCAGATCCGCATCCGCGATTCTTGACAGATAGCCGGGGCTGAAGGCGTCCAGGCTGATGGCAATTCCCACCCTGAAATCCCCTATCCTGAAAGTGCCGGTTTCCCCGAGCGTGCCTGATGTGAATCCGAGGCCTTCCTCCATTTCTGTGAGGTAGACCTTCTTCTGCCTTGCAACAAGTGATCCGTCAGGCCCGAATACATAAGCTGAGTTGTATACCATATTATCTGCTGGAACTGCCTTTGTCTCCTTCAGCTCAAAGTCAGGCATGTTGTTGCACGCTACGGTGTATACAGAATACTTCTCTGACATGTTCCTGAAAAGTCCGTAAAACTCTTCTGCAAACTTATCTGTTAGCATCAGGAAAAGAATTGTCTGAAAGGGAGTGTCCAAGAACCTGTGCGACAAGTCCTCATAATCTTCAGGCGCTTTCTGGTACAGAATCTGCATAGCTTCCGCAGTGCTGTTTGCTTGAATCCCGGAAAAGGCTGTCAGAAGCCCAATGTCCTCAGGAAATACGAGCATGTCTCCCGGTTCACTTTTTCTGTAAAATGACTCCACGTGTTCGCTGAAGCCCTGAGGACTGAAATCTTCGCCAGAAATGAGGAACTGTATGCCTGTAACTTTCATGATGGACTTAACTTTCTCCCGTATATATGGGCATTGTCTAGTCCAGATGTTTATACCAGGCGTCTTTCTGCTATAAATTTCGGCAATAATATTATAAGCCGTTTTGGTAATTTGTCAGCCATGCTTGAAGGGTACAGGCTCCCCCTGAAGAACAAGATCCTCTACAGTTTTGGACAGCTTGGTGTCACTGTTCCCACCTTTTTCATATCCACCTACATATACACCTTCTATGCGCCAACAGACGGGAAAACAATACTGAGCGCTTCTGTGGTAGGACTCGCATACTTTGTGGGAACGCTCATTCAGGCACTTGCAAATCCATTCATAGGAAACGCAAGCGACCGAATGAAAAACCGCAGGGGAAGAAGGCGTTTCTTCATAATCACCGGCTTCATCCCCCTCTCCATACTCTTCTCGCTGATATGGCTACCCGTGTTCGGCACTCTTGCAAACGCAATTCTTCTCTTCATATACATGGTTGGATTCAACTTCCTCTATGCCTACGTTGTACTGCCGTATCTTTCGCTGATCCCGGAAATTTCGGTCACCCCTAAGGACCGGGTAAGGCTGACAACCATATCCGCCTACTTCTCCATTATGGGCATCATCCTCTCATCGGTGGTGCCAACTGTGATGCTTCTCCTGAATTTTCCGTTTTTTGATGTTGCCCTTGTTCTCGCCCTCATAGTTCTTGTTTCATTCCTGATTGTGATCGTTTCAACAAAGGAGTCCGGCGGAGTCAGGGAAATGCCAAAGGAATTCTCAATCACCGACGCTTTCGTTCGAACTTTCAAGAACCGCACATTTTCTCTCTACATAATATCCTATATGTTCTTCCAGTTCGGGTTCTACTTCTTCCTGTCCTCCCTCGGCTATTATGTTGAAGACATAGTCATGCCTGACAACTCTGGTTTCAAGGCATACATAGGCATCTTCACCCTGATTGCCGTCCTCGCTGCGGTAGTATTTTCGCCATTACTGGTGAAATACACAGACAGGCGCGGCGAAAAGAAGTCGTTCATCCTGTTTACAATTCTTCTGGGGATAGCAATGATGCTGACATTCTTCGTCGGGATTTACGGTGGCATAAGCAACTTCATACAGATGGCTATTCTGATGGTATTTGCAGGACTTGGGCTGACTTCCTACTTCATTCTTCCAAACGCTATAGTGTCAGAAATAATAGACGAGGATGAGCTGTTGACAGGATACAGGAGGGAAGCCATGTATTTTGGAGTGCAGGGCCTGCTTGAAAGAATCCCCTCAGGTCTGTCCGGATTCATACTTGGCATCTGGATAACCGACCTTTACGGTATCTCCAACAACGTTCTCTACATACGCCTTCTGGGAGTTATAGGCGGTGCATTCACAATTCTAACCGGCCTCTTCTTCATTCTGGTTCCACTGAAAGAGGGAATTGGAAAAAAATCAAAGGCCCAAAATGAGTGAAATTGTGTATGCTCAGATGCATTCCCATTCGAAGCAGTCTGTAAACAGACTCAGTGGCGAGGGAGTTTTCCACAAATTCTTCTGGCCTGCCGAGCGTTTTGTCATGAAATCCATAATGCTCAGCCCGGATGACTTGTCCGCAGAGGCCTGGAAACACGGTATCAGTTACATAGCTGTGACCGACCATAACACAATACCTTCTGTCAGACCAGAACTGAAGAGAAATACAGTCATCATAACAGGCGAGGAGTGGGGACAGAAAAATGGGCATGCCAACTTCTATTTCATGAAGAAGGCGATCGATCCGGAATGCGGTTATTTCAATAACAGTCAACCTGAAAGCCCCAAGGAATTCAGCGTGGCTGCAGAGAGCGCAAGGGCACAGGGCGCATTCATTTCCGTGAACCACCCTTTCAAGAGTGACCGCTGGCTGTGGGGCGACAGTTCATACGGCCTGGCAGATGCGGTTGAGATCTGGAACGGCAGGTGGAACAGCGAGAATGAACAGGCTCTGTCAAAATGGCAGCAGCTCCTGGAGTCCGGTTCAAGACTGCTTGCCATGGCAGGAAACGATTTTCATGTGAGGCACCTCTTCAGCATAGACTCACAGATTCTGGCATTCAGTAACATCAAAGGAGAAGAAGATTTACACAGGAACCTGAGAGCAGGCAATTATTCACTTGCCGGAAACACACTCTCACCAGTCTTATTTCTGAACCGAGAGAACGGTTCCATGAATTACCTGATCCATAAACACACGAACGGGCTAAGACTGAAGGTCATCACTGACACATCAACGGATGAGATCGATGATCCTGGAGCAAACGGGATATTAAAATCGGATAAAGGTTCAAAGTTCATAAGAGCTGAACTGTGGCTGGACGGAATGCCCCAGAGTTTCACAAACCCCAGTTTCAACAGCTGTTCAGAGTGAAAATTCCAGAACTTTTCATCACCTGAAAAACCGAATCTTTATTACGGGTTCATCCCGGTCTTCTCTCATGAAATAGTAGACAATTATTGAGACAAGGATCAAACCGACGCCCGAACTGAGTGCAATGGCCGGAAATCCGAAGAAAAACGCCACAAGCATTATTATGCCGATGACTGGAAGCACCGGGTAGAGCGGCATGCGAAAAGACGACTTCGGCTCTATTCCGCCCTGCTTGAAAAACTCTGCGTGCCTTTCAGGATTCTTTCTCATTCTTCTTATCTTTATAAGGGCAAATCCAGTAAGAAGGTAGCTCATCAGTATTCCGAAATTGCTTATGGCCGCAATTATGTACACATTGCCTGCGAACATTACAACAATGCCCAGCCCGGCAGTCAACAGCACTGCAGTTATTGGTGCCCTCTCCGATCCTGCTGTCTTCTTGAAAATGGAAGGCAGCAACCCGTCTTCTGCAAGCTGATGGCCCAGCTGTGAACCTGCTATGAGCATGGCAAGCGTTGCAGAGGTGGTGGCGGCAAGGGCAGCAAAGTCCACCAGATAGAAAAGCCAGGACGGCGCGCTTGCATACCTGAGCGCAAAGCTAAGTGGATCAGCAACAAATCCAAAACTTGAGGCGGGAACAAGCGCAAGCATTGAAACTGTTACCAGGATGTATAATACAAGGCTGATTGCAACGGCTGCCATGATTGCCTTCGCAGCCGTCTTCCCTCCGCCCTTGATGTTCGGAACCATGGTGGCAATGGACTGGAATCCGGCGTAAGCGAACATGGCAATGACGCTGGCAGAGAATATGCCCGGTACACCCCCGGGCAGAGGCATTTTCAGGTTTTGGCCCAGCTGGTGGCCTGCAGTAAGGGCAAAAACAATGAAGGCTATTAGTACGCCGACCTTGAATATCACGATGTATAGGTCTGCCTTTGCAGCCTCTGACAGGCCCCTGAGGTTTATGCCCATGAGTGCAAATATGAGTATTATGGCAAAAATGCGGGAATAGTAGATGTTGTATGTTCCTATCATCGCAGTCAGGTACGAACCAAATCCGAGTGCAATTGCAGAAACGGATGCAATGAAGCTGAGGTAAAGTGAAACGCCAGTTATGAATCCAAGTTCGCTTCCGAATGCATTGTAGACAAAGGAGTAGGATGCACCAGTGGTTCCTGGCATTGAGCTGGTCATTTCCCCCATTTCAAGTGAGAGAATTATCGCCACAAAACCTGTAAGGAGAAATGCAAAAAGTGCGCCTGTTCCTGAAAGGCTTATCATTGTTCCGCTCAGAACGAATATTCCGGCACCAATGATTCCGCCAAGACCAACGGCAACCGCTGCAGAGAAACCAATCTGTTTCATTGCACGGGAACATGTCTTGCCACGAGATAAAGAGTTTTGTTGCCGGCCTTGTTACCTGGCAAACATAATGACATATAAGTTCTCTGAAAAAATGTCTTTAAGTAATGAATCAGGATTTCGGGAACACAAGAAATACCTGAAAACAACTTTCTATTCCCATACGCCCCAGCAATATGTTTTCTGCAAAACGTAATGACGTCACTGTTTGGAATAACATATTATTATCCGGATCATTTCTTTCAGCATGTACAATCCGGAAGAATTTAGAGTTTCAGACAGGAATATTCTGAGGAATTTTGTCAGGGAATACACACTTGGAATCCTGATAAGCTGCACTTCCGGGGAAATAGTGGTCTCCCACATTCCTTTCCTGATAAACGATGAATGCACTGAACTGCTCGGGCATATGGCAATATTGAACCATCAGGCAGAGACTGTAAATGAGCAGGATGTTACAGTCATTTTCCAGGGGCCTTCACACTACATTTCCCCTGTCTGGTACAGGAAGGAATATACGGTGCCCACGTGGAACTATGTTGCAGTACACATCAGAGGAAAAGCCACCCTGTTCAATGAAAGGAACAAAATCATGAAAGTCATGAACCTGCTGACACATCAGAATGAGAGAAAATACGGAGAGAACTGGTTTCCTGACTGGAATGACGATCAGTATGTTGAAATGGTGAACCATGTTGCCGGGATCCAGATTGCCATAAAGGATATAGAAGGAAAGTGGAAACTTGGGCAGACTCAGCCAGAGATAAACAGGGCCCACGTTGCAGAAAAGCTCGCGGGACTCCGTTCCAGAGATGCTGAAATAATTTCCAGGATGATGACAGATACCATAAAAAAATGAATACACATTCCGGATGGACTGAATTGAACTGGCTCCGCTGCCAAATAAGAATTTGCGGTGAATTTTTCCCAAAACATTACTAATCTTGATTTTAGGTATACTTGTTTTGAACCATTACCAGATAAATTCTGGATGCCGCATGAGAGATTTGAGATCACAGGGCGTCGGAGCAGTTGCGGGAAGGGCAAAAGCAAAACCTGATGCAATAAGATACGCAGGCGCCCTTGGTTCTATGCTAAAATCAAGAATTTTCACGCACACCCCCTTCTTCCTTGCTCACGCAATGACCTTTGGATGCAATTCCAGGTGCAAGAGCTGCACCTACTGGAAAAATACATACAGAATGAAAGAAGATATGACTACAGAAGAAGTGTACAGGCTTCTGGACGATGCGTATGAAGCGGGCATGCGCGGATACTACATGTTCGGCGGGGAACCGCTCATCAGGAATGACATAGGCAAAATAGTGGATTATGCAAGCAGGAAAGGCTTCATAACTGTTATGAACACAAACGGTTCGTTTCTTGAGAAAAAAGCTGATGAACTGAGAAACCTGGATTTTGCATTTATTTCAGTGGATTACCACAATTCTTACGATGACGTAATCAGGGGAAGGCCTGGCACTTTCGACGAAGTGATGAAAGGGATAGAGGCGCTGAAGAAGATTGGAAGGACAAAAATGGCTTTCGTCACTACAGTAAGCAAGCTCAACTGGGATGCGATGAAGCCAATGGCTGAACTTGCAAGAAGGCTTGGAATAGGAATTTCATACAATTCAATCGAGCAGTCCCTGGACTTCGGGCAGACGGACGAAGGCACAACGCCCAATTTCCAGATAGGCCTTGGAGACGACGGGCTAAAGGAATTCTACAATAAGCTGCTGGAAATAAAAGAGGAGGGCTACCCGCTGATGGAAACACAGGAAGTCTTGGAGGACTTTGTTAACGATGTTCCCTGGAAATGCGATTTTCCAAAGATGTTTGTATATGTCACTCCGGACAGGCAGATATACAACTGTGATTACACATATGCATACGACCTTAGAAAAGGGACATTCAGAGAATATTTCAGAAGCACGCCCTATCGTGAATATGTGAAGCAGGCAGAGACCTGCAACAAATGCGTAAGGACCTGTGTCCGTGGTTATTCATACACGTACAGCATGTATCCGAGGCAGATTTCAGGGTTAGCCGGGCAGGCAAGAAATCTGTTCAACAGCACACAGGGGCAATCAGGAACAAAGAAAGGGAGAGCCGGGAGCTCTTCAGCAACAGAGGCCTGAGACTGGTTTCACAATTCCATGGACAAGGGCGCCGGTAACAGCCTTCCCAATAAAAAGTCGTGTGAAAAAGATGCACTCTCCCCGGAACTTGAGAAGCGTTCAAACCCCAAAATGGCGGCATTTCCATCCTTGAGCATGAAGAATGAAATGCTCATGCAAGAGCGGGTAGGAAAATTTATTTTACTCGACACAGCTATTAGAGAGTGGCCGAAGACAACGACGGGGAGATTCTTAAAAGAGTCGAGAATATCGAATCCGTTCTCAAAAAGTTATGCAGTGTTATGCACTACCTTTGTTCGGAACGTATGCCGTCTCAGTCAAACCTGTTCCAGAAGCATCAGGCATGCTCCTGGCGTACAGGTATTCATCCATCATGGACGGCAAAGAGGATTCCGCACTCACGGGGAACGGGTCTCCGCATAGATCAAGTCCACGGAGGGAGATCGCCAGTGAGGCGAGCCTGTCCCTGTCGTAGTCCCGA
>JBJKSW010000059.1:0-13469 GCA_046703525.1 Thermoplasmataceae archaeon | reverse complement strand
AGCTGAAACAGGTATCGGGCATATCCAGGGAGACGAGGCAGTACAACAACTTGAAATCACCATTCATCAGGGCAGAAGGCGTGTCAGTCACAGGTTGATTGCCAGTCCGCAGCCGAAATGCCAGATCCAGTTGCAATGAAAGCAGCACATCTGGCTTTGACCTTCAAAACGGTTGCAAGATATATATAATGTGACCAAATACCGATAGACTGTTGATTCAGAATCTCAAGATCAATAAGAGAAATGAGGTGAATAATTGAAGAGAAGTTCCAGAGACTGGAAAAAGCGCGGAAAGATGCGCTGGAAATGGCGAAAGAAAAAAATCCGAAGGCTGAAGCGCGCCAGAAGAGCAAACAGAATGTAATGGGCAGATTGTAGCCCTTCCTCTTTTTTTTGCATCATTCAACGGGTAATTTTAGCATAAATTCTTATGAACCAAGCCTCTGCTTTACCTCTAACCGATAACCTTTGCCGTGGCAGTGCCTGTAATACAGCATACTCATCCCATCAAACCCCGGGGGGCCCGAATCTTGCAGGACCAGCAGTTATGGCTGTTCAGAAAAGTCAATAAGGGAGCATTTGCACAACAATTTTGCGATGATACTATTTTATACTTGCTTGATGTTACGGCACACGTATATGAAAACAAAGCTTTTGCGGATTCTTATGATTATATCCATAGCTGCAATCCTTGTAGTCAGCGGCTCTCTGGTGAGCCTTCCTGTCCACAGGACAGCAGCGGCACCGGTATCTGTTTCCTCGACGGGAGCAGGGTCAGTGCTTGGAAACTATGCAGTAGCCATTAAGTTGTACAACAACCAGTCAGTGAACACTTCTTCGCCCTTCCAGCAGGAAATTGTTGTGAACTCATCCATGTATTCCTCCTATGAGGCATCAAACCTTTCCAACATCGAGTTCACCTATTCCAACGGGACTCTTATACCGTCGTGGCTGGAGAGCGGAAACACGAGCACTTCTGTAAGCACAGTCTACTGGCTGAAGACTTACGGAATGGCACCAAACTCCAACATTACAGTATTCATGGTATTTCTGCCCAGGAACGTTATTGCGTTCAATGGAGTCAACATAGGGGAAGCAGCCCAGTTCTCTGGAGCAATAGGAACACCAGGGTTCGGGAAGTACAATGACATTGCAGGCGTTATGAACTCCGGCCTGATACTTCAGATATTCGCACAGACTTCCGGTGGTTCCTACACACTTCCAACATCATTCGTTATCAATTCAACCATCTATCCCACAATGACCCTCGGAAGCACAGCGTTGCACTCAAGCACGCAACCTTTCACAACATCCCTCACCGGAAGCACACAGGATGTGAATTCCCAGAATGAGCCCAATGTCATCATAAATTATGAATACGATTACTCAGGCGGGACTCCATGGCCAAATCCGCCGCTTCAGTACCCATACATGCAATTCGTTGTCAAGACAATTGGCTGGGTCAATGTATATTCGAACCATACAACGATTACAGCACTTGTCGACGATGCCATAATAGCCGGGCAGGCAACAACAGGGGGCACCTCCAACGGAATCGGATGGCTTTCCTACAGCAACACCACCAATGAGCTCAACTACTGGCATCCTGAAGGTGCAACCTATCATACCGGAAACATGAAGACAGGAACAACAAGGATCCAGACCGGATACAACAATGTTGGCGGGGGGGCTGCCTATTACGGCCTGTACACATCAAAGCCAGTCCAGTACTTCCATGCGGCTCCACCACCGAACGGAGTTATGCCCGGTTATTCAATGTCCGGAGTGCACAGGATATACAGCGTAACGTTTAGCCAGACAGGCCTTCCATCAGGCTACAGCTGGTCCGTTGCCATACAGGGCGGCGAAATGCTGAGCACAACAGGCTCCGGATCAATGACCTTCCTGCTGTTCAATGGAACGCACAACTATTCTGTATATTCATTCAACAGCATCTATTCCCCTGTAACACACGTGGGAACACTGACCGTTGCTGGAAACCAGCAGTCCCTGACAGTAGGGTTCTACCTGGTCACATACACGATATCATTCAATGAGACTTCTGCCTCAAATCTCCCTCCGGGTACTATGTGGTTCGTGAACATAACGGGTTCACAGGCAGCAAGCATCCAGACTACTTCAAACAATACATCAGTGCAGCTTCATAACGGCTCTTATCTCGCGCTGTACAAGTCAACCATGAACGACAGGTATGTTGCTTCAGGCGTTCACTTTACGGTTTTCGGGTCATCCCTGAATTTTTCGGCAACTTTCGTGAAATCATTCGGGATAAGGTTTAATGAAACGGGCCTTCCTGCAGGTACACCATGGTACGTGAACCTGTCCAATACGCTGTCTTACAACTCCGGCACAAATGTGACACAGGCATACGAATCAAACGGCACCTACACCTATTCTGTTTCCACAGTGGACAAGAGGTACTCTGCAACAGGAGGATCGGTGACAGTGAACAACACGTCACAGAACTTGTCTGTCAAGTTCAGTCCTGTGCTGTTCACCACAACATTCCAGATTTCCGGTTTTCCCTCGGCACAGACATGGTTCATCAACGTAACCGGGCAGAAATCCGTTAACGGAACAGGAAGCTCAACCTCGCTGCAGCTCATGAACGGAACATACCATTACGGCGCTGCAACACTATACAAGCTGTACCACTCTCCAGGCGGCACGTTCACAGTAAACGGATCCGCCGTCACGCTGAGTATTGTATATTCTCCTTACCTTTACAGCGTGAACTTTACAGAGACAGGCATACTTACCGGAACGGTTTGGAACGTGTCCGTTTCAAATGTCTCATACTATATATCCCCGGTAACGGAGACAATATACTCCAACAGCACATACCTTGTGTTCAACCTCACCAACGGAACATACACATTCAATGTTTCATCCATGAACAGAGTGTATGCGCCCGAGCAGCACAATGTCACATTCTCTGTTTCCGGCTCTCCGTTTGTCGAGGCCCTGACTTTCTATGTCTACACCTATTCTGTAAACATAACAGAGCATGGTCTTCCAACGGGTACGGCATGGAAGCTCACCGGAACTTCAGGCAACTACTCGGCCTCGTCACCAACAGTGAACCTCAGGCTGCACAACGGCACCTACACTTTCACTGTGACATCGGCGGATTCCAACTATGATCCGGTTATCGGGACGTTCACATTCATTGTCAACGGGGCCTCTGAGAATGTAACCGCAAGCTTCATTGCGAAGACAACGTCTGTTACACTCACAATTGCGAACCTTCCGGCATCCGCGGGCACCTGGTATCTCAACCTGTCCACTGGACAGTCACTTACTGTTCACGGGCAGAGCGTCACTTTTACGCTGCCGTATGGAAACTACAGCTACACCATATCGGTGCCCGGCCACGGAACAGTATATTCAGGAAAACTCAGCCTGAGCACACCAACGCTTGACGTCGTCGTTTCGCCGTCACAGCCCCTCGCTCCTGCTGTTTCTTCCAGCCTGACCGGCTCAGTGCCTGCCACTGCGCCGACTGCTGTTGTCAGCCTTGGCAGGGAGGCGACAATATGAACACAAAAACAACACTCGTTATACTTGCAGCCGTCCTGATGACACTCTCGATGTCTGCAGCAGCAATCCCATTGAACACGGCGAACGCATCCGGAACTCACTATTTACCGAATACGGCACCGTCAGCACCAGTTATCGGCGGAAATCTCACGATCTACGCGAACGGAACTGCCAGCAACTCTTCACTGGTGATACACACTCCCGGGAGCAGCACATACACACTAAGGGGAAACCTGTCAGGAAACCTCACAATACTGGCCAGTAACGTAATAGTATACGGCGCGGGCTACTGGATTGGCGGTGCTTCCGGAATAACGGTAAGAAACGTTACGGCCGCAACTCTCTCCGGATTCTCTGATATAGGGAACAGAGCAGGCACATACCTGAGAGCATTTGCAGCAGGAAACCTGGAAGTTGAGAACAGCGTGATAGGAAACGCAAGCTACAGCTCGGGCGTACTGATCGAGGACGCGTCCAATGTCACTTTCACTGCAGACACAATTTCCGGCACAAGCCTGCAGGTCTATTCCGCTGCTCACGTCAGCATTACGGCAGACAGGCTCAACGGAGATTCATTCAATATAAATGAAGTGCAATCCCTGATCGTTTCCGGTGACACGCTTACTGGATACAATTCCGCGTTCAATGTGGGAGAAGCCAACACAGTACTGATGAACAACATTACAGGAAAACTTTCATTGGGCGGAACAAACAACTACTTCTTTGAAGCATACAATGTCAACTCCATTGTCATGGAAGACATGAACGTAATTAGCACATCCAGAAACCAGCTGGGCCAGGATTTATTTAGTGATGTTTCGGTGAAAATAAACAACGTAACTCTTGACGGGTTTGAAGAGCAGTATTACTACTACATCTCCGACTTCTCCGCCAACCACTACTCACAACTCAACATGACATCAAACGCGGGAGTGGAACTCGAATATACCAACAATGTTGTCTTGAAGAATTCTGTGTTCACGACAGTGAGCACTTATGGTGCAGGCCTTAACGCATACCAGGATACCAACATGACCATATACAACCTGACTGCTGTTGCAGAGTATGCGATTGAAGTTGGAACCGTTACGAACCTTATACTCGTGAATTCCACAGGGATATCTGCATACGGAAGTTACGGAGATGCACTGTACACTTATGAAATTCTAAACGGAACTGTAAGCGGAAACACATTCTTTGCCAGCGCATCTAATTCCTATGGCATATACGAAGACGAGTTTTCCTACCTCAGCATAATGGATAACAGGATAGTTGCAAACTACTCGGGACACCTGAATCCAGGAATATATGCTGATTACCTGACTGCCTCGACCATAGAAGGCAACACTTTCTCATACATCAACGGCTCAGACAACTTCAGCACGGGTATCTACCTTTACGAAGACTTGAATGTGAGGGTGCTTGACAACCGGTTTGCTGGAAACATTCCATACGGGATCTCTGATGAATTTGGCACTTCCAATACAATTGTGAACAACACAATGGATAGAGCAAGAGTGGGCATTTCTCTCTATTACACCATCAAAGACACCGTGTCGAACAACCACGGCATTGCAACAGCAATGGAAATTGCAGTCAACTACTCCACTGCCAACGTCATCACAGGAAACACGTTCTCAGGCTCAAACCTGGCTGGCCTAATCAGCTATTATTCAAACGATAACACGTACGTTTATAACACGCTGACAGGAAACGGCACAACGCACCTTTCTGCTGGAATAGTAATCGTAAATTCAACATCTGAAATGCTTGTCGGCAACACGGCTGCGCACTTCAAGTACGGCACTTACCTCCTCTTCACCAACAATGCCACACTTAGCATGAATACGTTTGAGACGGGCTCTGTTGCCATGACGCTGGTATATGTGAATGGCCTGACTATTGAAGGAAACACCTTCGCGTACTACAGCTCGATCCTGCAGTTCAATGGATCCATAGTGAATACGAACGTGTATCACAACAACTTCCTGAGCTACAGCAGTACATGGAACACATCCGCAAAGAATGTTTCTGCCATACAGAATGTCAGGTTTGATCTCGGCAGTTCTGTGGGCGGAAATTACTGGACCGGATACACTGGATCATTTACCAGTGGAATCGGAACCTCACCCTATTACGTTGGATACGGCCTCTACGACAATAACCCCCTGCAGAACGTCTGGACCAATCCGACAGTCACGTTCATTGCCGGCGGCCTTGCTGCGGGAACAATGTGGTCAGTTAGCATAGGATCCCAGATGTACCAGACAACAGGAACATCAATTGCCGTGCCTGTAACAAACGGATCTTACGGATACCTGCATTACACCGTGGGCGGCGTGGCAGGCTACAGCACTGTAACACACTCCGGAACAGTCTACTACAGCGGTTCAGGCCTCACTGTTTTCCTCAATTTCACTCAGGTGAAATACAGCGTTACGTTCAGCACATCCGGCCTTACGTCCGGCACCGCCGCTTCGCTGGTGGTTGGAAACAGCTCCTACACGGTCTCCGGAAGCCTCAGCCTGAAACTGCAGAACGGAACATACACATACATTTCAGGCCAGGTGAGCGGCTACAGGGAACAGTCTACGTCCGGAACTTTCACAGTGAACGGATCATCCGTGAGCATAACGCTTGCTTACACGCCGATCACATACACTGTGACATTCAGGGAAGTGGGCCTGTCAGGAAACTTCACATGGGGAGTGAACCTGTCGGGAAATGCAAAGAACACAACAGGATCTTCGGTTGCTTTCACGCTGAGGGCAGGAACCTATGCTTACAGCATAGTGGCGCCTTCCGGATACACATACACACTGAAGAGCAACGTTACAGTGTCTGGAAACACAACCTTTGAGATTGCGTTTTCACCCAGTTCGAGCACACACAGTTCCGGGCTGAACTCAGGCGACATAGTTCTGGCTGCGCTTGGCGGTGTTGGAGCTGGAGTCCTTGCAGCGTTGATTGCAATCTTTGTGATGCCTTCCGTGCTGAAATCGCTGAAGAAAAAGAAGGAGGAGTAATCCACCTTCCATAATTTTTTATTTTTCAAATTTTACAGAATACGATTCGCTTTTCAAGTTCTCCAAATGCCTTTGATTATTGCGGATGGAATGTCCACGGCTCAGACCTCACTGATAAATAGGCAACCATGATCATACCATTGAGCTGAATGACCGTAAAAGCAAGAGTCCGGAGGACACCTGAGAGGGCAAGATACGACAGGGAAACGCTCTATGGCATACTTGATGAGGGAATTGTTTGCCACGCATCCTTCAGCGACGATGAAGGACAGAGTTACAACATACCTATGATTTACGTAAGAAATGGGGACATCCTCTATCTTCACGCTTCTGTGAAGAGCAGGATATATTCCGAACTCGCCTCCGGTCGCAGAGCCTGTGTTGCCGTAACACTGCTGGACGGCATTGTTCTAGCAAAGAGCGCGTTCCACACGTCATTGAATTACAGGTCAGCCATGGTGTTCGGGCAGATGAGCCCTGTCAAGGGAAGGGAGGAGAAGCTGGCAGTTTCAGAACATCTTATTGAAAAGATTTCACCAGACCGCTGGAACAACTGCAGGCACCCGTCTGAGAACGAACTGAAAGCTACAGGCTTCCTAAAGCTGCCCATAGATGTCTTTTCTTCAAAGGTGCGTTCTGGCCCTCCAGAAGATGATCCTGAAGATGATTCCCTGGAATACCCGTCCGGTGTAATTCCACTCAGACTGGCGAGGGGCGATCCTGTGGGCTTTTCAGGCCCTGCCGCGGACCGTAAACGGGATCTCTGAGGTGCATGGAAAGCTATTCAGAATGTCCTTAACGTAAACATCCCCGCTATGCGGTTCCCTTTTCTGCCCTGTTTACAGTTGATGACAGCTTCACAGCGTACAGTATGATGCCGAAGAGGCCTGACACAGTCACCAGGAACCATATCATTACAGGATCCGTAAAATAGTCCAGAACTGCACCGCCCACAACGGGGCCCAGGGACCTTCCAACTGAAATGAAGGCATTGAATACGCCCATCTGGTACCCTATGTTCTCATTCCTTGACAATGTGCTGACAATAGCGCTGCCGGCGGGGAATGCAAAATTCTCTCCTACAGTGACCACTATGATAGAGAGAATGAATTCAAGGAGGTTATAGTCGAAAGCAACAGTGAAGAATCCAATCGCGTAAAGAGCGATTCCAAGTGTGAAGCCCCTTGAAAGGCCAATTTTTCCAGTGATTCTGGTTATCGGGGTTTGCAGAATTATCACAAAGATGCCGTTCACGAAGAAGATTATTCCTATGTCGAATGCACTCATCTGCCTGAAGCTTGATGCAAAGTTCGGAAATGTAACAGATTCCTGGCCCTGTATCATGAAGAGAAGAAGGGCTGAAATACCGAGATAGAGGTACATCGGAAGAATGCTGAAACGCTTCCCCCTTTCCGGCCTGGAAATCATGCCGCTCACATTCTTTACTGAGAGGATGACGAAAGCGTTTGCGATATTCATACCCAGGCCGAGAAGGTATATGTACGGATAGCCGTAGAATGAGACCAGTATGCCTCCGGCCATTGGGCCGAAACCCCATCCCACATTGTTTCCCATTCTGAGGTAGGAAAAACCCTTCAGGGGCGACTCCGAAGAGAGCGATACCAGCGAATTCAGGGGAGAGAGTATTGCGGAGTTCACCGCTATGTTTATGACGAAAAGGATCGAGAATATCAGTGGAAGAAGAAAATAGGATGATACGTAAAATATCAGGAAGTAGGTAAGGCCGCTAAGTGCAACAAGGCCAAGAAGCACAGCCTTGTGGCCGAACCTGTCTCCGAGCCTTCCTGCATATATCTGCGCAAGCGCTGCTGCTATACCGCTTGCCGTGAAAACAAGTCCTGCAAGAAGGTAGCTCACACTGAGGTAGTCGTGCATGTAAATTGAGGTGAAAACCCAGCTGGAGGAGAAGCCCATCCCTGACAGCGAAGATGACACCGGCAGCAGCAAATCGTTGCTTCTTTTCGACAACATGTCAGTAGACCTCTAATTCACGAGAATGTATCACCATAGTTATTCGTTATGCTATTTTCCGGGACTTTTTGCAGGTCCGGATTCCAGAAGCATCTGCAAACAATATTATCCCGTACATCATGACTACCGGATCAATTGAGATATGTATATGATACGGCAGAATTAATGTCCCGCAGGATCACGGACCTCTCGGGCGATTTCGTTGTCCCTTCAAAGGTGGTGGCGGAGATCAGGAAAGGCTTCCTGGCCAGGAAGATCGAATCCATTGAGGAGAGCCTCACCATAGTGGACCCCGATCCGGAAAGCAGGGATACGGCATTGAAGGGTGCAAGGGAAACAGGGGACCTGGAGAGCCTCAGCGTTGCTGACATAGACGTGATTGCAGTAGCAGTAATGATCGGCGGAACGGTTATTTCTGATGACTTTGCCGTACAGAACACATGCACACACCTTGGAATACCCTGCCAGAGCTCAACAGAGGGTAAGATAAGAAGGGAAATAAAGTGGATCTACAGGTGCACAGGATGCAGGAAGAAATACAGGACATACAGGGAACAGTGCGCAGTGTGCGGCCATGAACTCAAGAAATTTCCAGCCTCAAGCCGGGACATCTGATCTGCACCTCCTCTATCTGAATGAAGAAAGTGCGTAATGGAATAAATATTCCCGGTGAGTCAAATTATAATAATTATTTGTATGTCAAAATATATTTATACAAACATTGGCTTGATTTTGCATGACCAATGGGCAGAAACGCGGCAAAACATCTAAAAAGGCGCATTTCAGGCTATTCCTTGCGATTACTGTAACGCTGGTTGTTGTGCTCTCCGCCTTTCTGTACGAGGTTGTTACAATGCCTGCATCGCAGGTGCCATACGGCAAGATGCAAAGCGTGGATTTCAGGTCGCTTGGGTATTCGTTTAATTCCAGCGTCGTCTCACACACATTCAACGAGTCAGGGTTTGCAGCGACTTTTGATATGAACGCTGTTCCGCCCGAGAAGAACATAATGCTCGGGACCACCTCATACGCATTTCTCGCGATATCGGTATTCAATGTCTCAGTAAAGAGCCCGTTTCAGGGCATGGCATTTGAAGTGCAGTCAGCCACCCTGACGATTGGAAATTATACAACATCAAGCTATTCTGCCGTCAGGAACAATATCTCCCTGATGATAGAGTTCCGGATAAACGGAGACCTGATTATGATGAACAACAGCTACGATCACCATTACACAGGCTTCTATTCTGTTACTCTAATCCCCTCAGAGACACTTTCAGTGTTCCATCTGAAACAACAGGCCATCACACTGAAAACATATACGGGTTATTCGTGGTTCTACATTCCACCCGAACCAGTCACCTGATCTCACCATTTTTTCAGGCAAATGCCAGGGAGAATGCAGTTGGGAAAATGATTTGAACCATTTTTCCGTATGGGGATCGAGAGAAATGATTGACATCAGCCTTGAACTGAAAAAGGGAATAATCAACTATCCAGGAGATGCCCCTTATGAGGAGTACGCATACCTGACGCACAAGGAAGCTGGCGTGCACATTACAAGAGTAATTATGGAAACACACTCTGGCACACACTTTGATGCTCCATTCCACATGATAGAAGGCGGGAAGAAGGTTCCCGAAGTTCCACTGGAGAACTTCATCGGACCGTGCACAGTGGTTGAATGCTCATCTCCCGTAATAGGGCCGGAGCAGATACCTGAGACTCACAGGGAAAGGATCCTCTTCAAGACATCCAACTCATCAAAATACGGCAGTTTTGCAGACGATTTTGTATACCTTGACATTGAGGCGGCCAGGCTGCTGACCCGGAGAAAGGTGAAACTGGTTGGAATCGACTATCTATCCATCGAGGAATTCGGCAGCAAGGATCACGCAGTGCACAAGGAACTCCTCTCCCATGGAACAGTAATCATGGAAGGCCTCGACCTTAGCAATGCCCCGTCCGGCGATTATGAGCTTCTGGCCATGCCTCTCAGAATGACGGAAGATGGTGCACCATGCAGGGCGGTTCTAAGGGAACTGTAATGTGTCTGACATGGACAAGGCGGTAAAAAAGTAGTTTTGGATGCACTTTCAAAGCAAAAATTATATATAATTATCTTGACTTGTCTGACATGTAATGACTCCGAACTCTCAGATAGAGAGTTATCTGGCAAACCTCCTCACCAACAACCTGATCCTTCCTTCGAGCCTATCATACCTGACAGCTGTCGGGCTGATATTCCTCTCAATAGCCCTTATGTTCAAGGGGAGCGTGACCTGGAAGGTGCTGTTCGCTGCGCTTGGAGCCTACTACGGATACATATTCGCACTGTACATTGTATCATATTTCCACTCCGCAGGAACTCCAGTATACCTTATACTTCTGATAGGAGCAGTCATCGGTGCAATACTTATGACATTCTTTGTGAGAGTCGCACTGGCGGGAGGGTTCGCCCTTCTCACGTACATACTTTCCAGCACCCTGTACCCTCAGTATTTTGTCATATCAGTGGGAGTGGCAATAATCGCATTCATGATCGTGTATCTGCTCTATAACAGGGTGACTGTCATGATCTCCGGCATAATCGGCGCTTTCATGCTGTGGTTTTCGCTTCTCTCAGTTGGCCTGACATCCATTGAAGCACAGATTGTGCCCGCGCTGCTTTTCCCTCTGGGCCTTTATCTCCAGATCACTGAAAAGCATCACCAGAGAAGGCCGGTATATTATTCAAGGTAGTTTTATTTCGAGTTTCTCAGCGAGTTTCTCGAGAAATTCCTGGGCGTCCATGAGGAGCCCGTAATCCGCGTACCTGAATATGGGGGCATCCGGATCGTTATTCACTGCGAGTATCTTCTTTGCATACCTTATCCCGACAACGTGATTGTCTGCGCCGGATAAGCCAAGTGCGACGTATAATTCCGGAGATATCGAGCTGCCTGTTATCCCAATCTGCTGCTGCCTCGGAAGAAATCCAAAGTCCACTATCGGGCGTGTGCCGCCCAGGCCCGCCTCAAGGGCAGCTGCAATCTCTATGAAGAGAGGCATCCTCTCCTTCCTTGCAACACCCTTTCCGACGCCAAGGACAATATTGCTTTCGCCCAGCGGCCTGAAATCATTTGGCATGGGTGTTTCCTCAATGAATTTCACCCTTCCCTGATCGCGGTCTTCCACGTCTATGAGCTCGAAGGATCCTTTCCTTCTGACCTTCTTGAACATGCCCGGCCTCACAGTTGCCATCCGGGGAGAGGTTCTGGACGTTATTTTTGCCACTATTCCCCCGCCGAAGGCCGGTTTGTACTGGATAAGTTCTGAACCCTCCATCCTGAGGTCGACACAGTCTGCAGTGAGCCCAAGCTTGAGTCGGGCAGCAACGGTACCGGCGACTTCCCTCCCATCCGTATTGGAAGGAAAAATGACGAAAGAGGGCCTGTTTCTTCTGATATAGTACGTAACGTAATCAGCGAGCACCGGCACGGTGCCTCCCTTCATGAATCTGTATGAATGGCAGGCCATGCCCTCAAGCCTTGACGGAGTTATGTTTCCCACCATGTCTATCCTGAAATTGCCTCCTCCTGCCAGCTCGTGCATCTTGCTGGCTATTTCCATTGCAGTGGAAGGGTCTCCCATCGCTACGCCGAGAACCATTCCATTCCCCTCAGGTTTAGGAAGATCAATCTCTGGCAACTCCGTATCTCCACTGCCTGAGCTCTTTGCTTCCTCAATGATAGCGAAAGCATCCTCACCCGAGTTCAGCATCCTGACTGTCCGCTCTATTTCGAGCTTCTCTGTGGAACTAACTACCGTTGGGGAATCCTCAGTCCCGGAGATTGAAATGCCAATTCTGGAGGAATCCCATGTTTCTATTCTGTCAGTCATATCAGGAACTTCACTCCTGACGTACCTTGCCCTGTTGATCTTTTCGCTCACAGACAGAAGTGCCGGAAACGGTATTTCATAAACAGCAGTTCCCCGCTCATTATCCTGTTCAATCCTTAGGCGCTTTCCGTCTTCCTTGATTTCTATCTTAGAAATGGAAGACTTGAAATGCAGGCTTGCAAATTCTGCAACTTCAGGAGGAACCTGTGATGTCTCCCCGTCGAGGGAATATTTACCCATGAGTACAAGATTAGGCTTAATCTGCTTCACCACGTCAGAAAGAATCTGTGACGTAACAAGTGTGTCCGAGCCACCGAATTTCCTGTCAGAAACGAGTATGGCCCGGTCTGCACCCATTCTAAGAGAGTAGTTGAGAACCTCCGCAGCACTGGGAGGTCCCATGGATACAACAGTTACTGTTGATTCCACCTTTTCCTTGATCCTGATGGCTTCTTCAACAGCCCTCTTATCGAAAGGGTTGATTATAAGGTGCACACCGGACCTCAGAATTCTCCCGGTTTCGGGGTCGAAGCCGATCTCGTTGACTTCAGGGATCTGCTTCACGAAAACTAAAATGTTCATTCGACTTCAACGAGAACTTCGCCGTTTTCTGTCTTTACTGGAAAAGACTTGAGCGGACTTATGTCTCCTGCGCCTTCTGGCGGGCTTACGACATCCCCGTTCTTCGGGTTGAATGTTGCGAAATGGTTGGGGCATATGAGGTGGCCCTCATCCATGAAACCTTCTGAAAGGTCATAGTCTTCATGTGTACAGAAGAGAGACGTGGCATAGTACTTGCCGCCTTCCTTTATCAGCAAAATCTCCTGTTCACCAACCTTTGCCTTGAAGAGGTCGCCCTCCTTCATGGATCCGTCTTTGGCTACATTGTACCAGGTCATGTGTACTTCATTCTCTGTAGTTATTATAAATTACCGATCTTTGCCCCTTTACTGCTGCATGAACCTTTCACGCAGGGCCGAACCAAAAATTACCACTCTGTTTTTAGTG